>NZ_JBNBZD010000003.1:0-312258 GCF_049804075.1 Brevibacterium sp. FAM 24630 | reverse complement strand
GCACCTGAGAGGTGCCCCTTTCTTGGCCGGGAATGTTGACTTAGAACATCACCATTTTCCCAGCTCAGGAGGGGCATTTCCATTCCACGAACGGCTTGATCCGGCTACTTACATCGGTGGATCAAGGTTAAGCCCATCGCCCTAAAGCGCCGCGACAAACCCGGAGACCTCGACAACAGACTAACCGACCAACGCGTACCGGGGAGGGCGGGCACCTTATCGTGGGGCTCACGCAATCGGTCGTGTGCGAAATCTCGTGCTCACGCCAATCAGCTAGCGGCTGGCATCAATGTTTCCTAGTTCTCCTCGCTACTCACAGTCGCTGCGATCGCAACCTTCTCATCAGGGGCAATCGCCTTCAGCTCGTGAACACCGGCGTCGGTTTGCCGACCGACGAGGTGGATCTGTTCTCCGGCGAACAACGGGGATTTCGCGGTGAACCGATAACTGGTCACGGCCGCCTCGGCGTGGGTGGACATGAACGCATCCAGCAGCAATGTCGCCGTCAACGGTCCATGCGTCACCAAGCCCGGATAGCCTTCGACAGCCGTGACATAGGGATAGTCATAGTGGATGCGGTGGGAGTTGAACGTCAACGCCGAATACCGGAACAGCATCACCTCATTCGGCCTCACCGACTCCGACCAATCCCAGCCCTCAGGCACCGGCGAATCAGCCCGCGGCGCCTCTGCAACCGTTCCCGCCGCCGAGGCGGCCTGACGGTAGACGATCGTGTGCCGGTCCGTCGTCGCCAAGATCCCATCCGCAGCAATCTCATGCTTGATCACCACAAAACACAACGGCCCGGTACTGCCGACCTTCTCAGTCACGGACTCGATCGTCGTCGTCCGCCGTAGCAGCTGCCCAGGCAGGATCGGGGCATGGAACCTCAGGTCACTGCCGGCCCACATCCGACGAGGCAACGGCACCGGCGGCATGAACCCGCCGAGCTCGACGTGCCCATCGGCGCCGAGCTCGCGCATCGGCACATCGTCTTCGGAGAAGTGCAGCCAGTGCCCGAGAGGAAACAAGGGTGCTTTTTCGTCAATGCCATGGCGGCCGAGCAGAGATGCCAATCGTGCGGCGCTCTTCCCCGACGCGACTTCTTCAACCGTCGACGTCCGCCCCACCCAGTCCTGCAGATTGATCGCCTCACTCATCAAAGCGTCCTCCTTTGTGCCTCATCGCACTCAACACCCTCGCCATTCCTACGAACTCTGCGTGATCTCAGATCTTATTGCGACCGATGAGCTGCTTGGCGATGACGTTCATCTGGATCTCGTTTGTGCCCTCACCGACGATCATCAGCGGTGCGTCACGGTAGTAGCGCTCGACGTCGTACTCGGTGGAATATCCGTAACCGCCATGGACGCGGATGGCGTCGAGGGCCACCTCAGCGGCCATCTCCGAGGCGTAGAGCTTCGCCATTCCGGCCTCCATGTCGACACGCGATCCCGAGTCGTAAGTGCGGGCCGCGTGGAGGACAAGCTGACGAGCAGCCTCGAGCTTCGTGGCCATGGTGGCGAGCTTATTACCCACCGACTGGTGCTTCCAGATCGGCTTGCCCATCGACTCGCGCTCCTGAGAGTACTTCACCGCGTCATCGAGTGCCGCCTGCGCGACGCCGAGCGACCGTGATGCGACCTGGATGCGGCCGATCTCCAGGCCCTTCATCATCTGCTTGAACCCAACACCCTCAGTCTCGCCGAGCAGCTGGGCCTGCGGTTGGCGGAGGTTCTCGAAGTTCAGCTCGCAGGTCTCAACACCCTTGTATCCGAGCTTCGAGAGATCCTGGGAGACACTGAAACCCTCGCCCTTCTCGACGAGGATGTTGGAGATGCCCTTATGTCGCGGTTCGGCATTCGGGTCGGTCTTGCACAGCAGGGCGATGAGGTCGGACTTCCGAGCATTCGTGATCCACGTCTTCGAGCCGTTGATGACGTAGTCATCACCGTCTTTGTCCGCATGAGTGCGCATGGCCTGCAGGTCCGAGCCCCCGCCGGGCTCGGTCAATGCCATCGTCGCCCGCAGCTCGCCGGTGGCCATACGCGGCAGGTACTTGTCCTTCTGCTCGGTCGTACCGTATTCCTGGATGAGCTTCGCGACGACGGTGTGTCCGCCCATCGCCCCGGCCAGGGACATCCAGCCGCGGGCGAGTTCCTGGGTGATGAGGGCATAGGCTTCGGTCGAGACCTTGCCCATCCCCCAGGGTTCGTCGATCGCGAGCCCGTAGATGCCCATGTCCTTCATCGTCTCGATCCACGCTTCGGGGTACTCGTTGGCGTGTTCGACTCTGTTGACGATGGGTTTGACCTGCTCGTCGATGAACTCGGCCACCAGGTCGATCATCATCTGTTCTTCGGTGCTCACTGCCATGCGGGGCTTCCCTCTCCCAGGACGTTGAAGGCGCCGCCTCCCGGCGAGCGCGGAGCGAGGGCTCGCTCGTCTCTGCACATCCCGCACCATCAGCACGGGCGCACGGTCGATCTCGTCGGCGAGCTCTCACCATTAGTTACTGAAATCATAGCAATCGATACTTATTTTTGTAGTTATGAATAACAGTCTTCTCTGCCCGCCGTCCGCGATGGATCCAAATAACCGCCGCCAACCCGGCAACGTGATGACCTGGATCAGCTCCAGCAGTAAGTGTGACCAACGGAAATCAAGTTCAACCCACGGGGCCGGGCAATTCGAGCACTCGGGAATTGCGCAGCCGCCACCGGAGCACGCTGATGCCCAACCTGGTGCGGTTGTAACCCGCAAGAGGGTCGTAGCCGAGGCAGCGTTCGATCTGTTCGGCCCGGCTCTGCACCGTGCTGTGATGGAGACCGAGGTCGCGGGCCGCCTGTCTGATCGTCGGTGCCTCGAGGAGCACACGCACCGTGGACTCCGCCCATGGCGAGTCCATGATCTCGTCGATCCGCGCAGCGTCCGGGTCGGTCGCCTCCGAAGATTCGGCGAGCAATTCGACGAGTCCGCCGAAGTTCTCTGCTCGCACGAGCCCCTCCTCGGGCGGGCGGCTGAGCCGTAGTGCCACCACGGCCGCCCGAAGTGACCGCGGCAGTTCTCCGATCGGCCCGACCGGACCCAGTCCGGCCGGTGACACTGCGATATCCTCGGCGTGGTCAGCCACGATGACCACCTGCAAGGTGCCATGCTCACTGGTGATGACATCCGTGGGGCCGACCGGTCGTGTGTCGAAGACTGCGAACAGCGGAGCCACGAGGACCCGGTATCCGGATCCGGGCATCAGCCCCAGGCGAGCAGCTGCAGCGCTCCGGTCTGCGGTCGTTGCGGCAGAGTCGAGGGCGAGCGCTACGTCCCGGGGTACCTCCAGCTGCTGCCGCTCGAGACCGAACCTTACGCCGATAGCCAGACCGAACCGTTCGAGGATGAGATCGTCGTTCGGCAGGGCAGTACCCTCTCGTTCAAGCCAGACTTCCGATTCGTTCGGCAGTGAGAGCGCAACCACCTCGGCGGGTCGGGCTCCCGGAATCGAGACTCCGCCCGGATCGACTCGCAGCTGTCTGGTCCGATCCCCACTGCAAAAGCCGGCCGGGCAGCCGGCCAGAGCCGCGGCCGCGGAGGCGAGGGCATGCGAATTGACCTCGCCGACCATGAGTTCGTCGAAGCAGGCGATGACGCGCAGGCCGAGACTCGCTTCGGGATCAAGCTTGGCAATCCTGCCGAGCAGCTCTTGCACGTCATCACCTCCTTACTCGCCCGCCGGTCGGTCGACGAGTGCCGACCGAGGTCGTGATTCGCGTCGTAACGCGAATCAGCCTTTCAAAGCATCGTAGACCGCCGTCTCCATCTCGAGGTACCCACCGACGGAATCTGGGTCGGCGAAGGGGAAGATCTGCGTGGCCCAGTACCCGCCGATCCTGTTCTGCCGGTCGAACCAGTAGTAGAGGTTGGCAAGACCTGCCCATGCCGCGGAACCCGCCGGTCGTCCGGTCGGGGCGTCCTCCTCGTTGAGCATGAACGTATACCCCCAGGTCTTCGGCATGCCCGGGAAGAACTCCGCATCATTGGACAGACTCGGAATGACTCCGGGCAGCAGTTTCACCCGAAGATCGCCGAGGTGGTTCTGCGTGGCCAGGTCCACCGTCTCCGGTCGGAGGACGACGGTGCCGTCGTCGGCTGATCCATCATTGAGCCACATCCTGATGAACTTCAGATAGTCATCGACGGTCGAGAAGAGCCCATGACCTCCCATCTCCACCTCGGGGTCGGGCAGCATGAAGTCTGTCGCTGCGAGTTCGCCATCGATGCGTTGGTGCATCGTCGCCTGGCGCTCTCGCATCGACGGACTCGGCCGGAAGGCACTGTCTTTCATGCCCAACGGGTCGAGGACTCGGGCCTGCATGGCTTCTCCCAGAGTCGACCCGGTGATCCCTTCGATGACTTGGCCGACCCAGTCCATGTTCGACCCGTACTCCCATTGGGTGCCGGGATCGAACAGCAGGGGTGTCTCCAGAGCCTTTCGCGTTGAGGTGACGATGCTCGGCTGACCATGTTCATGGGCGAGACGCTCGTACTTCTCGTTGAAGAAGTCGTAGCCGAAGCCGGCTGTGTGCAGCAGCAGCTGCTTGGTCGTCAGCTCGCTGGCGGGGGCCCGGAGGATCGGCTCTCCACCTTCGTCGAAGCCGTCGATCACCTGCACGTCGTTCAGTCCCGGTGCATATTCTTTCGCCGGTGCGTCAAGGTCAAGCTCACCTGACTCAACCAGCTGCAGTGCCACGGTGCCGGTCAGTGCCTTCGTCGTGGAGAAGATCATGAACACGGAGTCCGTGGTCATCGGCTGCGGATCGTCAAGGGAGCGAACGCCTGCCGCTGTCAGACTGATCGTTTCCCTGTCGGTCGTCACCCCGGCGACGACGCCGGGCACTCCACCGCTTTCGACCGCCTTGGCAGCCACGCGGACAACTGCGTCATTGACAGCTGTGTTCTCGGACATGATGTTCCTTTCGGTCAGTCGGCCAGGAGCTTTTCAATCCAGGCCATTCGGGTGTTGATCATTCCTTGCGCAAGGCGAGTATGGGCGGCGAAGATGTCGAACGCGTGGAAGCCTCCGGGCCAGACGTGCAACTCTGCTTCGCTGCCGTTGTTCCACAGAGCGGATGCATAGGCCACGGCTTCGTCCCGGAAGATCTCGGCCGAGCCCACATCGATGTAGGCGGGTGGAAGACCGGAGAGATCCCCGGCACGCGATGGTGCGATATAGGGAGAGACTTCCTCGGTGCGATAGCCATCGCCGAGCATCGCCTGCCATCCGGTCTCGTTGCTCACTCGGTCCCAGACGCCGACGCCGTCGAACTGCTCGGTCGACGGCGTGATGCCGCGATCGTCGAGCATCGGATAGATGAGCAGCTGGCCTTTGAGCCTCGGCCCTCTCCGATCGCGGGCCGCCAGCGCCATTCCGGCGGCCAGTCCTCCACCGGAGCTGGCTCCGGCGACGATGAGTCGGGCAGGATCGACTCCGAGGGCATCTGAGTTCTCCGCCGTCCACAGGAGCGAAGCGTACATGTCCTCGCGCGCATAGGGGTCTTGAAATTCGGGGGCCAGACGGTATTCCGGACAGATGAGGACCGCACCGATTCGCTCGACCCAGTCGAGGTTGAGACTGAGCGCGCTGAAGCGATCGCCGAACATCAAACCACCGGAGTGGGCGTAGACGATCGTCGGTCGCCGGCCAGTATCACCGGGTCGTCTGAAGACGGATACGGTGATGTCCTCGCCGAGGTGGCCGGGCACCTCATGTTCAGAATGCTCGACCCGACGACCGCTGAGGATCTCGGCAAGCGGCTCCGACGCATAGGAGATCCGCATGAACTCGATGAGCGAGGGGGTGATGGTGGGCGGGAAGACCCCGCCGATGACGGACAGACTCGCGGCGAGCTCCGCGTCGAATCGTGACCGTCGTTGTGTCATGCCACCAAGTATGCCGACCCCGACTCTTCGGCACTACCGCCAGACTGTCGTGCTTTTCGAGAACTCACCCGACAATTGTCGGATGCGGGTATTCCTACCCCACCAACCCCATCACCGACTCCTGCACCTGCAGAGCGGCGAGGAACCCGAACAGCGCCAGGCACACGCCCAGCAGCACGTTCGACCACGGGGTGTTGCGCAGTTCGGCCGGCACCGATGACCGGTTGAGGATGACAAGCAGGGCGAGCGCGAGCACCGGCAGGATGAAGGCACTGATCGCCGCATACACAAGGACGAGGGTCACCGGTTTACCGAGGCTCATGATGACCAGCGTGGCGATCGAGAGGTAGACCAGCGCCCCGCGGAACTCGACCGACTTCGCCGACATCTCGTGCGCCGGTTCGTCCTGATGCGGGTAGCGACGCAGCACGCGGATGCAGTCGGCAGTGACATACGCGATGCCCGAGAACCCGCCGAGCACACTCGTGTACACCACGGCGAGGAAGCTGACGAGGAAGATCATCCGCCCCGTCGCCCCGATTCGCCCGACGAGGTTGTCGGCGATCGCGAAGAGCGCATCGTTGTCAGAGATCGTGAAGCCCTGACCGTAGAGGATGAAGGCGCCGACGGCGCTCATCGCCACGGCGAAGACGAAGACGAGCCCGTAGCTGATGAACAGATCGAGACGCACGACGGGCTTCCAGTCAGGAGTGCGCCAGGCCTTCTCCCGAATCCAGAACGAGTAGGCGAGGATGCCCGTCGCTCCCCCGACCCCGCCGATGAGCGACATCACCGTGATGATCGAGGTGTTCGGGAACGTCGGCACGACCGTCGCCACCGCGACCTCTTGAGCGTCCTGCCCCTGGAATATGGAGATCGCCAACGCCAGGATTCCGAAGAACATGATGATGCCGAATCCCATCATCGCCTTTTCCACGATCCCGTAGCGGCCGATGCCCACGAGCACCGCCGCCGAGGCGAGGACGACGATCGCGGTCGGCCAGAACGGCAGGACCGGGAAGATCGCCTGCAGGATGTTCGTCGTCACCGCGACGACGCCGGCCCCAAAGAAGAGCCCGACGAGCAGCTCGGCGATGAGGAAGAGCGCCGGAAAAGTCCGCCCGCCGAACCCGGTGAGGTGGGACAGCAGCGACCGGTCACCGCTCATCTGCATGCGAGCGACCGCCTCGGAGAGGACGAATTTGAGGATGATGCCGACCGTGAAGACCCAGATGAGCGCCAGTCCGTACTCGGCGCCGGAGTTCATCGTCGTGATCATGTCCGAGGCACCGACGCTGGCCAAGGCCAAGACGATGCCCGGCCCGATCAGCCGGAGGCGTCCGGTCAGTGATTTCGGCGCCGAGGCGGCGTTATCCGTCTGCGACGTCATATCGGCGGACATAGGCGGGGTGGGCTCCTTCACGTGGGTACGTCGACGACGCCACCGGAATCGTTCACTCGGGGCATCGTTCGCTCAGGAGAGTATGGCCGAGGTTGCCGCATCCCGGGACAGAAGTCTCAACACCCGGGAAGCACCTTTGTCGCAACGCTCATCATCAACCGCTTGCTCAAGGCCCATTCTAGTCGCCGATTCTGAAGGAGATCCGCAGTCTTCGCGCGTATATTCGACGCCATGACCGGAACACTCGATGACGGACCGTTCTTCCACGGCACGCGTGCCGCCCTCCAACCCGGTGACCTGCTCACCGCAGGATACGCGTCAAACTACCGGCCAGAAGTGACGATGAACCACATCTACTTCACCTCACTTGTCGACGGGGCGGGGCTCGCCGCCGAGGTGGCCGCGCTGAACTCCGGATCACCGCACGTCTACGAGGTCGAGCCCCTCGGCGAGTTCGTCGATGACCCGAACGTCATGGACAAGAAGTTCCCGGGCAACCCCACCCGCTCTTACCGCAGCACCGGACCGCTGCGAATCGTCCGTGAGGTCCCCGAATGGAAGCGGCTGAGTCCGCAGGAACTGCAGATGTGGCGCGAGCGGCTCGCCGCGATCCGCGAGGACGACGACAAAGAGATCATCAACTGACTATCTTCAGTGCTTGCTCCCGACCTAGATACTGCTGATGCGATCTACTTTTAGAAAACATACGCAACCGTGGCAACAAGACGTTATGAATCTGTTAACAGATTCGTCAGCCTGCACATTTTGTTGAAAATACAATAACTAACATGAAGAAGTTTGCACTCGGGCTGAGCCTGATCGGAGCCCTTACCCTAACGGCCTGCGGAAGCGAAGAACCTGAGCCTCGCGAAACCGTCACAGTCACAGCGCAACCCGAGGCAGCTCAGTTTCAAGACGGAGAATTCGAAGACGGAGAACCGGGCGAGGTTCCAATCCAATCCGGTTCGGTGGAAGTCAACTTCGGCGAGGAACTCAAGGTTGAGGACCTCGTGGTGGCGGCTCGAATCAATGAAACGAAGACTCTCGATGAGACCGGGACGGAGCCCGGAGTCAAGGTTCACATTCTCGAGATCATGATCGAGAACAATGGAGACAGCATTTTCAATGCCGACAGCAGCACCCTTGACTCAATCACTACTGACAAAGGATCGGCTGAGCAGGTATTTGACGGCAGCCAGGACGAACCCTTCTTCGGCCAGATCGGACGCGGACAGAAAGCAACAGTGAGGCTGCTCATCAAGATGCCGAAGGGCGCTAGCACCGCGACAGCCACCTATACCGTGGGGTCCTCGGATGACTACTTCACGGTGCATTTCACTGGAGAAATCTGACCCTCAGAAACGCGCCTGCACCCCGACTGCATCGGGTAGAGCACAGATCACTGCCGGAGGCTGCGGCCACCGGCCCGTACGCCCGCCGGTCTCCGCAGAGTCTCAGCCCTGCTTGGCTCCGAACACCGGGTGGTCACTGGCGATCGAGATGCGGTTGAACGCGTTGATGAGGATGACCGACCACTCGATCGCCGAGATCTGCTCCGTCGTCAGGTGCTGAGCTACCTCGGCGGCGATCGCATCACGGTCGGCGGTCTTGTCGAGCACGGTCAGGGATTCGGCCAGGGTGAGCGCGGCAAACTCCTCATCGCTGAAGATCTCGGCCTCATGCCAGCTGGGCAGCACGTCGAGCTTGAGCTGGTCGACCCCGGCCTTCCTGGCGGCCGGAGCATGAATGCTCAGGCACGTCCGGCAGCCGTTGATCTGCGAGACCCGCGTGTTGACGAGTTCGATCAGCCCGTCATCCAGTCCTGCCGCCCGTGAGGCCTGCCGCGAGGAAGCGGCCGCCTGGGCCAGCGCTTTGTAGTTCTCCGGGTGGATCTTGTCGATGAACGGTCGACTTGCGTTGCCCATACCCTCACTCACGCCTGTCGCTTGACGATGTCGAGATCGGCACCGGTGGCACTGCGGTGCTTCCCGCCCTGCGCCGCATAGTCGTCGCCGGTCTCCTGCAGCTTCTTGACGAAGAGCGGACAGACCGGAACCACCGTGACCCCGCGTTCACGGGAATCATCGAGCGCCTCGGCGACGAGGATCTTCGACAGTCCGCGACCGCCGAACTCCTCGTCGACGACGGTGTGGTAGAAGATGCGTTCGATCTCGGCCTCGGGACCGGGCAGGAAATGCGCACGCCCGGCAACCGTGCCGTCGGCGACGGCGATGTCGTAGGACCGGCCAGTCTCATTGAAGGTGACGGCCACCTCGGCGCCGGTCTTGTCCTGGAATGACTTCGACATGGTGAGAGCTCCTTAGGATGCTGATGCGGACACGGCTTTCACCGTGTAGGACAGATCTCGGTGCGGACTTATTCCCCGGCGATCAATCCTCTGGCCCGCCCTGAACCTGGGGCGGGGGGTTCCTCCGTGCGTTGATCGTCACGGCGGGCAGCGTCGGGGCGGGCAGTCGCCCCATGCCTTCGGCGTTCTGACCGGGCCCGCCCTTGCCGACATAGCCTTCGACCGTGCCGAAGCGGTCGCCCTCGGCCTGCCACTCCTCACGGTATGCGGCGATCTCCTCATGAGTGCGGCCCACGAAGTTCCACCACATGACGATCTCCTCGGTGAACGGTTCGCCGCCGATGAGGAGGAGCCTGGCGGGTTCGTCGCTGCGGTTGGCGATGCGCAGCTCATCGACGCCGAGGCCCGTGTAGCCGATCGCGGCGACCGGCAGGTCGACATTTTCTAAGGCGATGTCCCCGGAGTCGACGAGGAGACCGTGTTCGAAGCCCGGATCGACGGGCAGGTCGATGCTCGCCCCGGCATCGAGGCGGATCTCGGCACCGAGCAGCGGCGAATGCGTGTGCACCGGTGAAGCAGTTCCCCACAGGCTGCCGAGGAAGACGAGCATCCCACCGCCATCGAAGGCCACCGGTTCGGGCTCATAGTGCTCGAACTCGCGTTCCGGTTGGTGCCGCGAGGACTCGGGCAGGGCGAGCCACAGCTGCACTCCGTGGAGGATCGTTGTCTCGTCGGTCGAAACCTCCGAATGGCAGATTCCGGCCCCAGCGGTCATGAGGTTGACCTCGCCGGGCAGGACGAGGCCGACGTTGCCGCCGGAATCGATGTGCTCGATGGCGCCCTCGAACAGCCAGCTCACGGTCTGCAGACCGGTGTGCGGGTGCGGTGCGACATCCATGCCGCCGGTGACCGAAACATCGGCCGGGCCGTAATGGTCGACGAAGCACCAGGGGCCGATGAGGGAGCGCTGACGCTGCGGCAGAGTCCGGCGCACGGTCATCGCCCGCGGCCCGCCCAGCGGCACGTCGCGGGAGGTGATGATCTCGACTGGGGAACGTCCCTGCTGGTCACACGCGGGGCCGGGCAGGCCGCCGGCCTTGCAGACAACCTGTTGCGGACGGGTCTCCACGTTGCTCATGGCCTCATCGTAGTCGTCTTCCATAAGTGCGGGGAGGGGCGATCGCACGTGGCCGATCAGTCGACAAGGCACCGTTGACCGCTCGGCTTCAGATCTCCCGCCAGGCAAGCTTGCCTTGGCTTTTGGCCATCATCATCGCGACGATCAACGCGAATACGGCCAGTCCCGCGCCGACGATATCGAGCAGATAGTTCGGTGTCACCAGGCCGATCGCGCCCACAACGACGACCAGACGCAGCCAGATGGGCAACGGTACAAGGAAATGTCCTTCAGCCGCGACCGCCATGAGAACGACACCGATGAGCAGGATGGTCGTGGCACGAACGGTGTCCCAAGCCGTGCCGCTCAGCATCAGCAGCTCGGGCTGATAGACGAACACGAACGGAACAATGATCCCGCCCAGGGCCAGGCGCATTGCCAGGAAGCCGGTCCGCATCGGGCTCCCTCCAGACAGGCCAGCAGCGGCAAAGGCCGCGAGGGCGACAGGAGGAGTGATGTTGGCGAAGAGCCCGAAGTAGAAGACGAACAGGTGCGCAGCCAGAGGTGGCACGTCGAGCTGCACCAGTGCGGGTGCCGCCATAGTAGCCACGATGATGTAGGCAGGTATGCTCGGAAGTCCCATTCCCAGAATGATGCAGGCGACAGCTGTCATCAGCAGCGTCGGCAGAAGGAAGCCCCCACCGATAGTCACGATGGTTCCAGCCAGTTTGACCCCGAACCCGGTCTGGGTGGCGACACCGACGATGATTCCGACGCATGCACATGCGACCGCTACCGAGACAGCCGTCGTCGCTCCGTCCCGAAGAGCCAAGACGATGTCTTTGAGTGACATCCTGGTGGTCTTGCGAACCATGGCCGCCATGATCGTGACAAAGATCGTCGTCACTGCCGCGAACAGAATCGTCGTTCCAGAGAAGAAGAGCATGTAGAGCAGGAACAGCAGTGGAAGCAACAGATGACCGCGCTCCTTCATCACTTCCATCACAGCAGGCAGGTTCTCCCGACTGATGCCGCGCAGACCCTGGTTGGTCGCGCGCAGGTGGACTTGGATGAGGATCGCGAGATAGTAGAGGACCGCGGGAATGATCGCGATGAGCACGATTTCGGTATAGGGAACCCCGAGCGTCTCGGCCATGATGAATGCGGCGGCACCCATAATCGGAGGCATGATCTGCCCACCGACCGAGGCTGCCGATTCGACTGCTCCGGCGAAGTTTCGGTGGTAACCGACCCGCTTCATCATCGGAATTGTGAAGGCACCGGTCGTTACGACATTGGCAATCGCCGACCCATTGATCGAGCCGAGGAATCCCGAGGCCAAGACAGCGACTTTCGCCGGACCACCACGCGACTGCCCTGCCAGCGCAAGGGCGATGTCGTTGAAAAACTGGCCCATTCCCGACTTCTGGAGAACGGCGCCGAAGAGAATGAAAAGAAAGATGTAGGTTGACGACACCCCGATTGCAGTCGAAAAGATGCCCTCGGTCGACTCATACATGAAGGTGACGATCCGGTCGAGGTCGTAACCGCGGTGACGGAACAAACCGGGCATCGACCGCCCGTAGTAGTCATAGAAGATGAAAATGATGGCCAAAATCGGCAACAGAGGCCCGGTGACTCGTCGAGCCGCCTCCAGCACGAGCACCAGACAGATGACAGAAAAGATGATGTCGATGGTGTCGAAGCGACCGCCGCTGACTGCGAGCTTCTGAAAGGCGATGCCCAGATAGACGGCGATGGAGATAGATCCGGCGATGAACAGCCAGTCGAACCAAGGCGGGGTCTTGCGTTGCTCGCCGATTCGAAATCGTTGCAGGGCGAAGCAGAGCACGAGGATCGCACCGACGTGTATTCCGCGGTGCACAAGCGTCGGAGGACCACCGAAGAGAGCGTAATAGATCTGGTAGAGCGAAAGCCCCACCGCGAAGATCGTCAGCGGAGTGCCCCAACGTGTCGACCAGACCTCGCGCGTCCGGGACTCTCGATCGTATTTCTCAATCGTTTCGGGAGACGCCTCAGCAGGAAGCTCTTCGTGGCGCTGATCGTTCGTCATGGCATTGGTTCTCCGATCACAATCATTTCCACATGAATGTGGTGGTCGATGGCCTGAGTGGGCAGGACCAGCTGGTCATTGAGATAGATTCGGTGATGGACCCGATGCGAATGGATCCAGCGCACGGCAGAAAAATGTTCGTTCATCCCTGAAAGTCTGATCATGTCTCCGACGATCTCGGTCCGCGGCGCCTCGAACGGCGCCCCGGCTCCCATGAGCGCAAGTTCGGTTCTTTCGAGGACGAGTTCATTGCCGACAGCGCGGTAGTACTCCCACCACGGGGTCTTGTCGACAGAATGCATCCAGGTCATGGCGACCTCGTCATGTTCGGTGATCGGAACAGACCGGAACACCGTTCGGCCTGCGGCCTGCTCGCGAATGACCAGGCGTGCCGGAGACGGACCGGACACCGCTGCAGGAACAACGATGCCCAGCCCCACAGCTGTCGACAAAGTGACAGCGGACCGACGTGTCAGGGACCTGATCTGTCAACCCTGTTCGTCAAAATACTTCTTCGCTCCGGAGGCGAACTCTCCGACCGCGACGTCCTGGGCGTTCTCCACCGTGATGTCCTTGGCCGCATTGTGTGAGCCCTGAATCGTGTCGAGGTTGTCGAACAGAGTCTTGGTGATGTCATAGACCGCATCGTCGCTGAGCGACGGGCTGACGACGAGTAGATTCGGGATCGTCAGCGTCGCAGCCTTTTCGTTGTCACCGTATGTTCCGGCGGGAACTTCGCCCTCACCGAAGTAGTCATGCTCAGACAGAAGCTTGTCGCGTCCGTCTCCGTCGAATGGAATAATCTTGACCTTGTCGCTCGTGGCCAGGTCGGTCACCGCCGAGTTCGGCAGTCCGCTGGTGACGAATGCTGCGTCCAGCTGGCCATTGCGCATCTGATCGATGGCTTCGGCATATGGCAGGTAGTCCGGCTTGAAGTCGTCGTAGCTGAGATCGTAGGCATCGACGACAGTGCGGGCGTTGAGTTCCACACCGGAATTCTGGTCTCCGACGGAGACCGCCTTGCCCTTGATATCTTCGACGGATTCGATGCCCGACCCCTCGACGGTGATGAGCTGCACGTACTGGTCGTAGAGGTTCGCGACAACCGGCAGCGAATCGATTTTCTTACCCTCGAACGCACCTTCGCCCTTCAGCGCCTGGTCCACGGCGTCACCTTGAGTGAATGCCAGTTCCGCTCCGCCGTCCTGAATCAGAGTGAGGTTCTCGACCGAGGCTCCGGTTGACTGAACCGAAGTATCGGCGCCGAGTTCATCCGCCAACAGTTCGGACATCGTCGCACCGACCTGGTAGTAGACGCCCGACGAACCGCCCGTGGCGATAGTGATGAAGTCGGCGCTCTCCTCACCTTCTTCACTGCCTCTGCCGCCACCGCCACCACACGCGGACGTGATCAGAGCCAATGCCGCTACACCAGCGGCAACGGTAAACAGTTTGGACCGACGAATGGTATTCCTCATGGTGTTCTCCTTTGAAACCTGAGCATGATCTGACAGCCATTTGAACGAATGCTCCGTTAACCACCCTAGAGGATCACCGATGTTGTGACTACCAGATAACGGAGGGGTGAGACTGCCCTGTCACCGGAAGAAATTCACATCCGTGCCTTCCCGAAACTCATACACGGATAATGTCGCTCAGAATGCCGAGGCCGCGCTCTTGAGAGCTCGCTCCCGAAACCCGCCCCTACCCGACCGGGCTGACCTTTGATACGAGCAGGAAGATCTCCTCCGCCTCGGCGTCGGTGACTCCGGCAAATCCGGCGAAGATGATCTCGGCGTTCGTCTCCGCCGCTTCATCGCAGAGCTTCACTCCCGCCTCGGTGAGGGCGACGAGGACCCCGCGGTGGTCCCCTGGATCAGGCTCCTGCGCCACGAGCCCACGGGCCTCGAGCTTGCCAAGCAACCGGCTGAGTGCACTGCGGCTGATCACCAGGCTGCGCAGCAGATCGCGGTGCCGCACTCGGGACACGGACCGAGCGTTGATGAGCACGTCGAATTCGTTGGCACTCAGACCGTGACGAGTCCGGAACTCATGTTCGAACCGGAGCATGAAATCTTGATGCTTCTCCATCATCAGACGCCAGGTCGCGATCTTTATCGGACCGTTCTTCCTGATCATGCTGCTTACGGGGGTCGTGTCTTCCATCAGCCTGTCTATCCGTATGCGAAGTTCCTTTGACGTGTCGCCCGGCACATTTGTTGCGCCGTCAACAAAACCGTAGTTCAATAGTATGCCCGGCCCCGGATCGTGGGCCACGTCGACGATCCCCTCGTCGGAGTACCGGAGTATCCCCTACGTACCCCCGGCAAGCACGGATGAGAACGGTCTCCCCACGACCACTCATCACGAGCCGGGGGTATCGTATTGCCACCTCACCTCCGCTCTCATTTTTCGCATCAGGCCGCTACCCAGCCCCACAGACTCCGGTCTGCCCCTGAAACTCCGATCAGTCCCGCGGGATCCGCTTCCTCCACGGCCACCAGACATTGCGGCCGATGTCGTGGACGAGTGCCGGAACAACCAGAGACCTCACAAGGATCGCATCGAGGAGGACACCGAAGGTGACGATGAAGGCGAGCTGGAAGAGGAACATCACCGGGATGACTGCAAGGGCTGCGAACGTCGCGGCAAGCACGATCCCCGCCGAGGTGATCACCCCACCGGTCGCCACGAGTCCGGAGAGCACGCCCTTGCGAGTGCCGAACCGCAGGGATTCCTCCCGCACCCGGGACATGAGGAAGATGTTGTAGTCGATGCCCAGCGCCACGAGGAACACGAACGCGTAGAGCGGCACCGAAGGGTCGGCGCCGTCGAAGCCGATGAGGTGG
The DNA here is from genome assembly GCF_049804075.1 of Brevibacterium sp. FAM 24630. NCBI lineage: Bacteria > Bacillati > Actinomycetota > Actinomycetes > Micrococcales > Brevibacteriaceae > Brevibacterium > Brevibacterium sp. FAM 24630. The sequence goes on along the minus strand of NZ_JBNBZD010000003.1, from coordinate 296,574 downwards.
TTGAAGACCAGCGCAGAGACGCCGAGTGCCGTGCCGAAGGACAACACCGTCAGCGCCACAAGCAGCAGCGGGGCCAGCAGAGACCTCAGCAGCAGGATGAGGATGACGGTGATGACGAGCAGGATGAGCGGGATCGCCAGGGCCCGGTCCGCCTCGGCGGTGGTGTTCGTGTCGAGGTCGACGGCGGTCTCCCCTCCCACGAGGGCGTCGGCGTCGACGTCATGGACGGCGTCGCGGATCGAGGTGACGGTGTCCTCGGCGGCGAGTGAGTCGGCCGCATCGGTGAGCGTGACCTCGAGCAGAACCTGCCCGTCCACCTCGGTGGGTGCCGGTGGGGACGACTGCGGTGCCTCGGCCGCGTCCGGCCCTCCCCCGCCCTGGGGCGCCTGGAGAGTGCCTTCGTCGTCGATGGCGACGGTCCCGCTCGGGGCGTCGTTGGCGACGACGGTCATCGATTCGACCCCGCCGAGGCGGCCGACGGCCTGCGCGGCGTCCTCGAGCTGGTCTTCGGCCACGACGATCTGAGTCGGCGAACCGGAGCCGCCGGGGAAATGTTCGGCGAGGACGTCCTGGCCGTCGCGGGCCTCGGATTCGCCGAGGACGAAGTCGCTCTGCGCCACACCGGAGGCCTTGAACTGCGGGAAGGCGATCAGGGGCAGGGCGAGGAGAATGACGAGACCGATCCAGATCACGCGCGGACGCTTGGCGACCACCTCGGCGATGCGTGACCACAGACCGGGCTTCGCGCCAGCGCTGGCCGGGCCGACCTTCGGCAGGAACGGCCAGAAGACGGCCCGGCCGATGATGATCAGGGCGGCGGGCAGGAAGGTCAGTGCCGCGCACATCGCCACGAGGATGCCGATCGCCGCCACGGGACCGAGCGCCCGCGTCGAGGCCAGGTCGGTCAGGAGCAGGACGAGAAGGCCGGCGATGACGGTCCCGCCCGAAGCCGCGATCGGCTCGAGCACGCCCTTGAGCGCCGCCAATCCGGCTCTGAGTCTGTCGCGTTCGGTCAGGAGCACGTCGCGGAAGCGGGAGACGACGAGGAGGGAGTAGTCGGTGGTGGCGCCGACGACGAGGATGAACAGGATCCCTTGGACCTGGCCGTTGACGAGGAGGATGCCGGCATCGGCGAGGTGCCAGATGACGAAGATCGAGGCCGACAGTGCCGCCACCGAGGTGAAGAGGACGATCACCGGCAGCAGCGGTGAACGGTAGACGATGATGAGGATGACGAAGACGGCGATGAGCGCGACGATCAGGAGGATGCCGTCGATGCCGGCGAAGGCTTCGGAGAGGTCAGCCGCAAAACCGGCCGGCCCGGTGACGTGGACGGAGACGCTGCTGCCACTGTCACCTGTGGCCATGGTGTCGCTGATGGCAGCGCGGATGTCTTCGACATCGTCGGCAGTCGTATCCGAGGACACGGGAAGGATGAGTTCGAGCGCATCTCCGTCCTCCGACGGGATGACCGGTGAGGCCTCGGCGGCGAGCAGACCCTCATCATCGAGCTGCGTCGCCAGATCCTTCAGCGCTGCCGAGTCATCGTCGCTGACTCCGCTGCTGTTCTCCAGGACGACGATCGCAGGAACGGCATCATCATCGCTGAAATCGTCGATGATCGCCTGTGCCTGAGTCGACTCGGCCGATTCGGGCAGGAATGTGGAGCGGTCATTCGTCGCCACCTCGGAGATCTTGCCGAAGTACGGCCCACCGATTCCGGCGACGCCGACCCAGGCGACGAGCAGGGCTGCGAAGAGGACGATGAGGGGCCTGCGCCCGCGGACGGGACGGCGGTTGGGCGCGCCTTCGGGGGCGGCAGCCCTGACCGCGCCATTTGCGTCGTCACCGGTGGGGCCGCCTCGGCGGGGGGAGGGGTCCGGCGGGGTCGAAGTCAGCAGGTGACGGGGCATGGTCTCAGCGTACGGCACCAGATCGCCGCGGAGAGTCTGTCGGCACGGCGTCGTCCGCCTCCCGGCAGCGGAGCGCAAGGACCACCTCGGCGATGGTCCTCGGGTCGCTCAGTCTGGCGCCGAGTGACTTCTCGATCTGGCTCAGTCGGTATCGGACCGTGTTTTCGTGTACCTGGAGCTGCTTCGCCGCTTCGGCAATGACTGCACCGCATCGTATATATGTCGTCACGGTCGCCCACGCCTCGCTGCTCTCTGAGATCGGCTGCAGGAAGCGCTCGACGAGTCGCCGGTCGAATCGCGAGTTCATCCGAGCCGCCGCCCATTCGATCGGACGCATCTCGTCGACGAAGATGAACTTCGAGTCTCGCGCGGAGGCCAGAGCAACGTCAGCGGTCTGCAGCATCTCCGGCACTTGGCTGAGTGCAGTGAAGGGCCCGGAGATGCCGACTCCGATCAGGCTGTCGGAATCGAACTGCTCCACAATGTCGAAGTCAGTCAAGCACAATGCCGTGTGTTCGATCACCGAACTGACATAACCTGAGTCTTTGACGATCATGCCCTTTCCCGGCGACGGTGCTCTCCGTCGTCCGCCCGGCTCTTCCACATCGGTTCGAATTCTGACAGCCCTGATCGGCTCGTAGCTGACGAATCCGAAATCTTCCAGCGCCCGCCACATCACGGATTCGCGACCAGGAGAGACTCCTGCCTCAAGATCTCTCAGCAGTCGAGCCGATTCCTCTTTGCGATTGCTGATCGTGAACGACTCGAATCCTTCGAATGCTCGCAGGAGCTTCGAAACCGTATCGAGCACGAGATCAGCTTCGGAATAGTCCGATTTTGGTCGGCCGACTGCCTCAGTGTCCTCATGCACTGCGACGACGATAGCGTGATCACGACCGCGCAATCGCACTATGCGAGCACCGACCAGCCATCTGCCGATCTTCCCGTGGACGATCTCGATCTCCCCCGGCGAAGTTGCCTCACCAGACATCACGTCATCGCGTACCCACTGAGAGATGAGATGGCTCGGGGCCGATCCAACTGCTCGGATGACCTCGCCCAATTCGTTGACAGCCAGTCCTGCCCCGCTGCAGATCCTCGCAACCCGGGACAACACCGATTCGAGCGGGTCAGCAGAATTCAGCGAACTTAGCAGCTCATCGAAGATTCGCTCCCTCGACTGTTCATCATTGCGCGCTCTCAATCGCTTCCCCCAATCATCACCAGCATCGACGCACGAGTGTTGTAATTTCCACAAAGCTAGCGCATTTTTCCTTCACCTGCTCCATTGACCAGCCTGTCCGTCCCATCCAAGCTAGGGGGCACACCACAATCGAAGGAGATTCCCGTGGCCGATCTGAGAGTCGCCGTTGACGTCGGCGGCACATTCACCGATATCTGCATTTTCGACGAATCCGCCCAGAGAATGCGGGTGACGAAGGTCCCGTCTACTCCGGACAACCCCATGGAGGCTGTGCTCAACGGCGTAAAGAGAGCGAACATCGATCTCAGCCGAGTCGAACTCTTCTCTCACGGAACCACCGTGGCGACCAATGCCCTGATCACTCGTAGATTTCCCAAATCTGCGATGGTTACGAGCAAAGGATTCCGCGACGTCATCGAGATCAGAGATGGCACCAAAGACGACTTGTGGGACGCCTACTCGGATGTCTCCGGTCCCTATATCCGCCGTCGCGACCGATTCGAGGTTCCTGAGCGAATCGACTACGCAGGCAACGTGGTCTCAGCTCTTGACGAAGACGAAGCGCGCAGAGTCGCGCGGCTGCTGAAGAAGCGCGGCGTCGACACCGTAGCTGTCTGCTTCATCAATTCCTATGCCAATGCCTCTCATGAGATCCGCATGCGCGAGATCCTCGCAGAGGAGCTCCCCGAGGCAAGCGTCTCCACCTCTGCCGAAGTTCTGCCAGAAATCTTCGAGCACAACCGCTTCAACACCACTGTGGCAAACGCGGTTCTCGGCCCTCTGGTCTCGGGGTATGTCGAAGAGCTCGACAGCAGTCTCACTCGAGACGGCTATACTGGCGAGCTTCTGCTCCTCCACTCCGGCGGAGGATCTATGACATCGGAAGTGGTCAAACGCTTTCCCGTCCGACTCGCTGCCTCGGGAATCGCGGCCGGTGCCATCGCTGCTCAGCACGTGGCCGAGCAGTGCGGCCACGCAAATGCCGTCGGACTCGACATGGGCGGGACTTCCACCGACATCTCGCTCATTGCTGACGGCGAGCTGCGCGAAACCAATGAATGGGAGGTCGAATACGGCCACCCCATCGTCTTCCCGAGCATCGAGGTGCTCACCATCGGCGCAGGCGGCGGTTCTCTGGCGCATATCGACATCGCCGGCTCACTTCGCAACGGGCCTCAATCGGCAGGAGCCGATCCGGGCCCGGCCTGCTATCGACGCGGTGGTGCGGAACCGACGAACACTGATGCGAACCTTTGGCTCAACAGGCTGGGCACCGATCTAGCCGACGGCGAGATGACCTTGGACCGGGCTAGCGCCAAGACGGTCATCGAGGAGAAGATCGCCAGTCCTCTCGGGCTCGATGTCGACACTGCAGCAGATTCCATCATCAAGGTCGCCAATGCGAACATGGCCGACGCTGTCCGGCTCGTCTCGATTCGGCGTGGGCTCGATCCTCGTGACTTCGCCCTCATCGCCTTCGGTGGCGCCGGGGCGTTGCATGGTGCGGACGTAGCGCGAGAGCTCAATATCCCCTCCGTCGTCGTGCCGCCGAGCCCCGGAGTCACCTCCGCGTTGGGCTGTCTCCTCGTCGACATCCAGCACGATCTCTCCCAGATGTTCACCGGGGCTGCTGACTCCGCCGATGCCGAGGTCGTCGAGCAGCACTTCAAGGAGCTCGAGCTCGAAGGCCGCGACAGATTGCGGCATGAGAAGGTCGCGGATGAAGATGCAGTGTTCGAACGTGGCATCTCAATGCGCTACCAGGGCCAGTGGCGGTCTCTGCAGGTCAAGATGGGCACCGACCCTGATGCTCTTCGGCAGGCCGTGCAGCTCTTCCACGAGGAGCATGAGAAGCAGTATGCCTTCCGGCAGGACGAGACTCCGGTTGAGATCTACCAGCTGCATCTCAAAGCTCTCGGCAGGACACCGAAACCCAGTTTCAAACCTTCGCCTGTCGGCAACGGCGAACCCGGAGAGCCGATCGAGGTCCGGGACGTCTTCTTCGACGGTCAGTGGGTGCCTACTCCGGTGTATCAGCGAGAGAACTTGCCGTCCGGGGCCGCGTTCATCGGCCCGGCGATCCTCAATCAAATCGATTCGACCACTGTGATCCCACCGAACTCTTCGGCAGTGATCGACGAGTGGTTCAACATCCGCATCGCACTGACAACCGAGCCGCACGAGAATGTCCCGGCGTCTGCCGCCGAGGGCTCGACGCAGAACGCTCTGTGAGGAGACAGCAATGACCACCACAACATCGACAATACCGACGACCGCCCTCGATCCGGTGACATTCGAAGTACTCAAGAACGCCTTCGCCACCAGCGTCGACCTCATGAGTGAGCAGATTCTGCGAACCTGCTATTCGTTCGTCATCTATTCCCGCGACTTCTCGTCTGCGCTGTGCGATAAGTTCGGCAACACGGTCATGCAGGGAAGCGCGGATATCGCGGTGCACGTCGGCACGCTCCACTTCCAGTGCAAGGCCGTGATGGACGAGTTCGGTGAGGACATCAATCCCGGAGATGTCTTCCTCATCAACGATCCCTATCGAGGCGGCACTCATTTCAACGATGTCAGCTTCATCCGTCCGATCTTCGCAGAAGATGAAATCATCGGCTTTGCTCAGAACAAAGGGCACTGGGCCGACATCGGAGGCTCTGTCCCTGGTTCCTTCGACGTCTCCGCCAGTGAGCACTTCGGGGAGGGGCTGCGCATCACTCCCCTGAGGGTCTGGCACAAGGGCCGTTTCCTCCATGATGTCGCACAACTTCTCGTCTCGAACACCAGAGCACCGGATCAGGCGCTTGGCGATCTCAATGCTCAGGCCGAAGCGACCGCAGTGTGCGAACGCGAGGTTCTCCGCCTCGTCGACAAGTACTCGAAAGGGACTGTGCTCGATGCGATGCAGGAGACTCAGGACTACGTCTGCCGAACAGTGCTAGCCAGCCTCGGAGATCTTCCGCGGGGCGAATGGGAGACCGTCGACTTCCTCGACGGAGATCCCGCCAAGGGCGAAGGGCTGGCTCCGATCCGCGTCAAACTCACGCTGGACGGCTCGGGCATCCATTACGACCTCACCGGTGCTGCCGAGGCGGTCTCCACCTTCCTCAACTCCGGTTACGGCACAACATTCTCCGCCATCTACGCGGGCACGAAAACATTCTTCCCCGAAGTCCCACTGAATTCCGGCTTCTATGAGGCTGTCACAGCGGATATCGGTGAGGAAGGCACCGTCGTCAACGCCGGCTGGCCCCACGCGGTCACGGGATTCTGCTCCGGTCCATACGAGAAGGTGATGAATGCGATCTTCGAGCTGTGGTCGCACATCATGCCGGAGAGGGCGATGGCATGTGCGTTCAACCTCGAGTATCTGCTGGTCGGCGGGCATGACAGTCGCACCAAATCGAGCAGCTATTTCATGTGGTACGACTGGATGGCCGGAGGTTGGGGCGGCCGATCCACGAAGGACGGATCATCGGCGACCTCCCCCGTCTTCGGCACCGGTCTCGCCGTGCAACCGGTCGAAGGACAGGAGCGTCTCACGCCCGTCATCACTACCCAGCACTCGATCAATACCGACTCTGGTGGTCCGGGCCGCTTCCGCGGAGGCTGCGGGGTCAACAAGGGCGGCATACTCACCGACGCATCAGGAGCTGTGATGAGCTACTGCTGCGATCGCGGCCGCTCGACGACTTGGGGCATCAACGGCGGACTGCCGTCAATCCCACACGGTGTCTGGCTCAACCCGTCTTCCGGGGGCTCAACCTACCTGGGCGCGACGTTCTCGAACGTCTCCATCAGCCCAGGCGACACCTTCGAACGTCCGAGCGCCGGAGGCGGCGGTTTCGGAGATCCGCTCGAACGCACCACGGCGGAGGTTCTCGAAGACGTCATCGATGGGTATGTCTCCATCGACCGCGCAGCCAAGGACTACGGAGTCGTCATCAACGAGATCGATGCTGAGCTCGACGAGTACGAGATCGACGAGGCTGCGACCAGAGCAGAACGTACACGGATCCGCGCCGAACGCGTCGCATGGCTCGATGCAGATCCAGCCGAGGTCGCCCGCCGTTACCGAGAAGGTGACATCACCGTCCACGACGTCGTTCGCCAGTACGGGGTCGTCCTCGACTGGGGAACCGGGGAACTGCTCGAGAAGTCGACAGGCCAGTTCCGGGAGAGCATGCGACAGAGGTCGTTGTCGCACTGGGGGTGAGCTCTCAGCGGCCCTGAGCCGGACTGCGATGTGGAGCGCACGCACTCATCAGGCGCGTGCGCTCCACCCTGATCACGAGCTGCATCCTCTTGACCTGGCGATGCTGAGAGCGAAGAGTGAAGGCACACGTGGTCCACGAGCGAGGAAGGTCAGTCCCCATGAACAGTGTTGCAGTCGTCCAGGCCGGTTCCGTTCCCTTCGATGCCGAGGCGTCGATCGATAAGGCGATCGGCTCATGGCTGAGGCTGCGAACAACGGTGCGGAACTGGCGGTCTTTCCTGAAGCGTTCATCGGCGGCTATCCGAAGGGCAGCACCTTCGGTGCCCCGGTGGGGATGCGCACCGCCCGCGGGCGGCATGAGTTCCAGCGGTACTTCGACGGTGCGGTCAGCGTCGACGGCCCCGAGGTCACCCGCCTCGGCGAGGCCGCCCGTGAGCATGGGCTCTTCACCGTCATCGGCATCATCGAAGAATCAGGGAACACGCTCTACTGCACTGCGCTGATGATCGATCCCGAGCACGGTATCGTCGGCGCCCATCGCAAGCTCATGCCCACCGGCACCGAGCGTGTCATCTGGGGCTTCGGCGACGGGTCGACCCTCGACACCATGGACACTCCAGTGGGCAGGGTCGGCACGGTCATCTGCTGGGAGAACTACATGCCGCTGCTCCGACAGACGATGTACGCCAAGGGCGTCGAACTCTACTGTGCGCCGACCGTCGACGACCGACCGACGTGGTCCTCGTCCATGACCCACATTGCCATGGAGGGGCGGGTCCATGTGCTCTCTGCATGCCAGTTCATCACGAAGAGCGACTTCCCCGATGACCACCCGTTCGATGAGGACCTGCCCTACGGCGAGACCGCAATCCGCGGAGGAAGCATCATCGTCGCGCCCACCGGCGAGGTGCTCGCGGGGCCGATCTACGACGAAGAGGCGATCCTCTACGCCGAGATCGACCCCGACACTAAGACCCGGTCACATCTCGATTTCGACCCCGTGGGCCACTATTCGCGTCCCGATGTCTTCGAGCTCAGGGTCGACACGGCGACGCGGGACTCGGTGCGATTCGACTGAGCCCGCCGCCGCTCCCTCCTCCCCAGCAGCACATCGGCACTGAGGAACACGAGGAGACTCAGCCCCACCAATGGCAGCAACACGCCGATGCCGATCGCGGCGAGCGCCACGGTTGCAGCTCCCCACCACGGGGCCCCGGCAAGAGCGCCCCGGGCAGGGACGATTCCGAGCCGCAGCCCCGGATCGTGTGTCGGCCGACGCTGCCACCACATGACATATCCCCACACGACCATCGCTGCGATGCCGATCGCCAGGATGAAGAGCACGATCTGGTTCGCGAGTCCGAACATCGACCCCATATGCACGTCGATGCCCCAGCGGGCGAGCTTGGCCGCCACCCCGTAGTCGGCGAAGTCGACACGGTCGGTGACCTCCATCGTGTCCGGGTCGAAGGCGACGGCGTCGACCTCGGTGGGGAAGCTGCGCTGGATCTCCTGGACGACCCAGGCCGAGTGCTCATCAGCCGGCGGCAGGATCTCGACGAGTCCGGTGTTGACGTTGACCTGCTCAGCCATCGACAGCATCATGTCGAAGTCGGCCGGGTCGATGCTGCTCGGGTCGATGCCGGGGTCGGCCGCCTCAGCGGACGTTCCGGACCTCCCGGCGGACGTTCCGGAAGTTCCCGCGGAGGACGGGCCGTCACCGTGGTGGTGGGCATGCTCGTCCGCGGGCGAGGACCCTTGGCCGAGCTCCGTGGAGATCGCGGGGGTCTCCCAGCTCAGGGCCGCCCGCAGCTTCGTCACGTTCTCCCCTCCCAGTTGGGACCATGTGATGCCGGTGGCGGAGAGGAACAGCATACCGAGGGCCGCCCACACCCCCACCGAGGCGTGCCAGGAGAAGGTGCGTCGCAGCCCCGTGTGCTTGTGGTTCGGTCGCAGCATCGCGGCGGCTCGGCGCGTCTTCCGGGCCCGGATGATCCACAGGACCAGGCCGGCGGCCGCGACGATTCCCAGCCACGAGGCGGCGAGTTCGCTGTAGAGACGCCCGAAATCGCCGAGGTGGAGACTGCGGTGCAGCTGATCGATCCAGGTCCGCAGCGGCAGGGCACCTGAGGTTCCGTAGACGGTGAGGTCACCTGTCACCTCAGCGGTGGCGGGGTCGATGAAGATTGCGCGGGATTCGCTCTCGCCCAGGCTCGGGTCTGAGTACATCACTCGGGTGGTGTCTCCGGGCTCGGGCCCCGGTCGGACGGCCGAGGGCGTCGCCTCGCCGCCGATCACCGCGTTCGCCGCTTCGACCTGTGCGGCCAGGGGAAGCGGGTCATCGGTCGGCGGGACGCTGAGCTGTTCGGCGTAGACCACCTTCTCCAGCGTCGGACTGATCGCATAGAGCGCCCCGCTGAGCGCGGCGATGAGGATGAACGGACCGACGAGGATTCCCGCATAGAAGTGGAGGCGGCGCAGGAGCGGACCGAACCACGCGCTGGGCCGGGCGGGCTGCCTGTCTGCTTGATCGGGGCGCCTGTCGGATGGACGATCGGTCGGACGGTCGCCCGAATTTTCGGGCACGGTTGATGACGGTGGTGTCATGATGATGCTTTCTGTCAGAAGTGGTCAGCAGAGACCGCACCGGCTCGCCGGAGCCGATGTGCGGGTGTGATGAGTGTCAGAAAGCAGCCTGTGGGGGCCCGCGCCGCAACACCGGCGACCGGAGAACACCGAGGGTTCGCGGAATCACGGGGGCGGCGTTGACCGGCGTTCTCGGCCCGTCGATGGGTGTCCGCGGGAGGATCAGCCGCGGGATGACCGCCCGGATGATGAGGCGAGCGAATTCGCAGAGCATGACCGGAAGACGCTCGGCCCAGTAGATCATCGCGACCGTCACGATCCCGGCTGCGACGTGGGCCAGGAGCATCCCCGGGCCGGCGTGCGCATGCATTTCGGGGGCCATGGTCACAGCCCCGTCCATGGCCGGCATCGACGCGGAACCATGGCCCACCTGCGCTGCCGCGTGATGAGCCGTCTGAGTCGACCCGGTGTGGTCATGCGCGCCGAGGAGGGCCCGGAGACCGCCCGACGCCGAGGTGGTGTGCGCGAACACGGAGAAGAGGAAGTGGAAGATCGCCTGGCTGATCCCGACCGAGATCGTCAGCCGCGCCAGCGACAGTCGATGCCCGGCGAGCAGAACGCAGACGAGACTCGACAGCGCCAGCGGCACGATGACGCCCATGGCCGTCGGAAAGGCTCCCCCACCGAGGATGTGCGAAGCCAGAGCGACGAAGGTCGCCGCCGTCGCGGCGGCGCTGCCCCGCAGAGCACGCCGATGCCTGGCCCCCATATTCACCCGACCATTCTCACACAGCCGCCCTCACCGAGGCGGTGCTTCGTCCGCGTCCGAGGGACGATCGGCTCCGCCTCGGTGCGGGTGGGTGCGTGTGGCTCTTGATCGTGGCATTGAATCATTGGTACAGTACCTTTATGTCTGACACCCCGCAGAAGACTCCGTCCGTGAATTCGCGCTCTCTGCTCCTCCCCTATGCCCTCGGGCTCATCATCGCGATGACCATCGTCCACGTCGTCATCGCCGTCACCGGCGGACGGGTCACCGTCCTGGCCGGGGCGCTCACGGCGGTCGTCGCCCTCGGCATCGTCGTGTGGCTGCGCCGGAACCGGAAGCAGCTGCGACGTGTGCGCTTCGGAGTCGTCATCGCCCACACCCTCGCCTATGTGACGGTGACGACGTCGTTCACTCTCCATCTGGTCATCCGAGTCATCGCCTTGGGCTCCGGAGGGGACGCGAGCGGCGCGATCGGCGCCACCCTCCTCGGCGGCTCATGGTTCGGCGCCACCCTCGTCATGAGCGCACTGTGGGGGCTCGGTCTGCTCATCCACCTCATCGGCACCGTCCTCGGACGCGGCTGGGAAGACTGAGCGTGATGAGCCCAAGCAGGAAGGAGGCGGAGCACGCGGCCGAGACCCCTGGCGGCCGCCTCGGCGTAAATCGCCTCGGCGAGGAACGCCCCACGGAGGAGCAGGAATGGCTGTCCGATCGGGTCGATTCCTGGGTCGAGACCTACAAGAAGTCGATGCTCACCCCCGTCGTCCTCCACCTCGTCGCACGCCATCAGCCGACCGGGATCACCACGATCCTCACCGAACTCACCCGGAGAACAGGCTGGCAGATCACGGAACGCGGCCTCTATCGCACAATCAAACGGCTCCAGGACTCAGGGCTCCTGGTCAGCACCGACACCAGCGCCCCACGGACCGGAGCCAAGCGCAAAGAACTCTCGCTGACGACGCTCGGCCGAGCGTTCCTGTCCGGGATCGCAGAGAACCTCATCGAGCTGCCGGCTGCCGAGATTCAGCCGCCCGAGCCGCAGGACTCCCATGTAGAGTAGTCGGCATCAGACCGTGACTGTGATCACAGACCTCGAGGATGAGTCTCATGGACGACGATCAGATCCCGAACGACCGCTCGAACGAATCCCCCGCTGAGGGCACCGCGGCGAACGAGGCCCCTCCCCGCTGGAAGCTCCTGGGCCCCGGACTCGTCGTCGCCGCCACCGGCATCGGCGCGGGAGACCTGGTCGCCACCCTCGTCGCCGGATCGAAATTCGGCTACGCCCTGCTCTGGGCGGTCATCGCTGGTGTGGTCATCAAGATCTTCCTCGTCGAGGGTGCCGGACGGTGGTCGCTGGCGACGGGGCATTCGATCTTCGAAGGCTGGCGCAGACTCGGCGTATGGACGTCGATCTACTTCGGCCCCTACATCCTCATCTGGGGATTCGTCTACGGGGCCACCGCGATGTCGGCCTCCGCCCTGCCGATCTACGCCGCCTTCCCGCAGATCCCGTTCATCGCCTACGCGATCTTCTCCGGACTCGTCGGCGCAGGCCTCGTCTGGCTCGGCAAGTACCACACGCTGGAGAAGCTCGTCGCCGTCTTCGTCGGGCTGATGTTCCTCACTGTGGTGGGATCGGCCGCGTTCGCCGCGCCGAATCTCCTCGACGCCGTCAAGGGCCTCATTCCGCTCATCCCCGAGGGCGGTCTCATCAACACCCTGAGCATCGCCGGCGGGGTCGGCGGCACGATCACCCTCGCCGCCTACGGCTATTGGCTCAAGGAGAAGGGGTGGTATCAGCCGAAGTGGATGCGGGTGATGCGCATCGACAACTCTGTCGCCTATGTCATCTCCGGCGTCTTCGTCATCGCGATGCTCATCATCGGCGCCGAGCTGCTGTATTCGGCGAACATCGCCATCGAATCCGGCGATGAGGGGCTCGTCGAACTCTCCGGCGTCCTCGCCGACCGTTACGGTGCCTTCGTCGGCAACCTCTTCCTCGTCGGGTTCTGGGCGGCGTCGTTCTCCTCCGTCCTCGGCGTGTGGAACGGCGTCTCCATCATGTTCGCCGATTTCTGGGGCCGGCTGCGCAAGAAGCCCGAGGATCACCCGGACCGCCGCTCCGGTGGAAAGTACTATAAGTTCTACGTCCTCTGGCTCACCTTCCCGCCGATGCTGCTCCTCCTGCTCGGCAAACCGGTGACCATCATCATCGCCTATGGCGTGCTCGGCTCTCTGTTCATGCCCTTCCTGGCCATCACACTGCTCTTCCTCCTCAACGGTCGTCACATGCCGACACAGTGGCGCAACGGCTGGGTGCTCAACATCATCCTCGGAGTGATCGCCGCGATCTTCCTCGTCCTCGGTGTCAACGAACTCATCGGTTCGTTCTCACCGAGCTGATCCGCCAGGGCCCGAGGGGCCTCCGGGCGGCCCGGATGTGGGGGCCGCCCGGACGTGGGGGCCGCCCGGACGTGGGGGCCGCCCGGACGAGGGGCCGGGCATCCTCGTTGCTGTCATCTGAATACCGACTCCAGCGCCTCCAAGCGGGGAACGCTCACCCCGAGACGCCTCGCGTCCGCAAGCACTTCGCGCGGATAGATGCTCGTCATGTCATAGCTGCCGTGCCCGCTGTCGATCACCTGCTCCATGAGGTAGCTGTAGTCATTGTCTCCGCCGAGCACCTTCTGCAGACCGAAGGCGATGAGGCCAGCCGGCAAGCGGCGGATGGCGGCGGCCGCCCCAAGCCTCGGAGTCCCGCCTTTGGCTTCGAGGACGGCGGTCATCTCGCGAATCTGGAGCACTGATTCCTTTATGGCCGACCGCGATCGCGCGTATTCTCTGAAGCCGCCCAGACGGAGGATTCCGACCATGATGGCAGCGTCGAGGATGAAGTGGAACCACAACCAGCTCCTGAAGTCCGCCACCTCTGAGACCGAGAAGCCGGCTCCTTCGAAGAGCCCGTGCACCGCCTTGTGTCGCGCGGAGGGCTCCTCGGAGTCGATGAGCCCGAGGAAGACATTCCTGACCATGCCGCCGCGCAGAGTGCTGCCGAAGAACCCGCCGCCGGCACCGGGGAATCCCCATACGATCTGATCTTTCGGGAAGCCGGCCACCGCCTCCATAGGTTCGACCCAGATGTTGTTGAAGACAAGCACCGTCGCATCCCCGAGGCGCGGAGCGAGGAACTCGACAGCGCCGGCCAGCTGGTCATGATTGACGCTGAGGATGATGAGATCGTAGTCGTGGTCGGGCCCGAGCTCCTCGCGCATCGTGATCGCCCAGCGCTGCCTGACCTGCCGATTGCGCCGACGTTCGCGTCCGTCCCTGATCTCAAGATCGACGTGCGGGCCGAAGTCGGAGATCCGCCCGGGCCGGACATAGAAGTCGACATCGTGGCCGGCCTGCTCCAGGGCCCAGCCGTACTGCGTCGCGATCACTCCGCGTCCGAACATGAGAATCTTCATCTGCTTCTCTCTTCTCCGGCATCGCACCGGATCGTGACTCGATCGCCCCGTAGTGGACGAGGCTTTCCACTTAGACTAAGAGTCGAAGTGGTCGCATCATTCCGTTTTCGCAGAAGTGAGAGAAAGTCATGACCGAACCGACTCAGATCGAGGGCACGGACAGCACCCGACTCCGCTCGGATGCGGCACTCAACCGCCGACGCATCCTCGACGCGGCGGCAGAACTCTTCGCGCAGCGGGGACTCGACGTGCCGATGAGCGCAATCGCCCGTCGGGCAGGAGTCGGTGTAGCTACGGTGTTCCGACGGTTTCCCGATCGGAGCAGCCTCGTCAGGGAAACCTTCGACACGCAGCTCGACCATTGCGAGGCGGTGCTCGCAGATGCGGTGGCCGACCCCGACCCCTGGCGCGGCTTCCGCCGATTCCTCGAGGAGATCTGCCGCATGCAGATCGAGGACCGCGGATTCACCGACGCCTTCCTCTCGACGCGCGCCGCGGCAGACGATCGCTCCACACGCGGGGCAGGGGACAGGATCGGTGAGAGACGACGGCAGGCCGAAGTGGAGCTTTCACTCCTCATCGAACGTGCGCAGCGGGCGGGGATGCTCCGTGCGGATTTCACGGTCAGTGACCTGACGATGGTCATGTTGGCCAATTCCGGTGTGGGGACGGCCTCGAGCGACCATGCACACGAACTCTCCCGCCGTTTGGTCGCGTTCCTCCTCATTGCCTTCGGAACGGAGGCAGCGCGGGCTCAGATCAGCCTTCCGCCTCCGAGCCGAATGGGCATCGGCGACCTCTACACCGGCGAGGGCTGATCACGCCGCCGGCAGTCGGTTGATGTCGGAAGCGGACATCATCTCGCTGACCGTCTCGTCGTTGCCCCTCACATCTCTTCGTGCGTCAGCGGGTCCCGATCCTTCATCCGACCGCGCTCGAGTCCGGAGATCGCGTCCACCTCGGCGGGGGTGAGTTCGAAGTCGAAGACATCGGCGTTGAGTCGCTGTCGCTCGGGGTTCGCCGACTTCGGGATCGGGACGCTGCCGACTTCGATGTGCCAGCGCAGGACGACCTGGGCCGGGGTCACGTCGTGGTGGTCGGCCGCCTCGGTGATGGGGGCTTCGTCGAACAGTCCCTGGTCACGGTAGAGCGGGGACCAGGATTCGGTCTGCACGCCGATCGAGCGGTGGAAGGCGATGAGCTCGGCTTGCGGGAAATAGGGGTGGAGCTCGACCTGGTTGACCGCGGGCGTGACCCCGGTGGCGTCGACGAGCTCGGTGAGCATCGCCTCGGTGAAGTTCGAGACCCCGATCGATTTCACGAGCCCGCGTTCGCGCAGCTCGATGAGACCGCGCCAGGTGTCGATGTACTTCCCGACGCTGGGGTTGGGCCAGTGGATGAGGTGCAGGTCGAGGTAGTCGAGGCCGAGCCTGGCCAGGGACTCCTCGGTGCTGGCGATGGCCTCGTCGAAGCCGTGGTGGCGGCCGGGGATCTTGGACGTGACGAAGAGGTCCTCGCGGGCGACGGAGCAGTTCGCGATCGCCTCGCCGACTTCGCGTTCGTTCTCGTAGTTCACCGCGGTGTCCAGCAGACGGTAGCCGACGGTGTCGACGGCGCCCACGATCGCGTCGACGCCGGCTTCGCCCTTCATCGCATAGATGCCGAGGCCGAGCTGCGGGATCGCACGCCCGTCGTTGAGGTCGAGGGTGGGGATCGGTGAGTTCTGTGCTGAAGTGTTCGCTGAGGTCGCCATGACACCACCCTATGATCGCCGAGGTGATGTGGCCAGGGGGCGGGGGCGTTCGTGCCGTACTCTGCAGGTGTGCGCGAAAGCCAGTGGAATCTCGCCTCTCTGCGGTGGAACGTCATCGTGCCGTGGGCGCTCATCGCGGTCGCGGTTCTCACGGTCGTCACCGGACGCCTGCCGGGCGACGACCTCGCCGCACTCGCCGAGACGACTGGGCCCGTCCTCGTATTCGTCATCGCGATGACGATCGTCGCCGAGCTCGCCAGTGTCGCGGGCGTGTTCTCGGTCGTTGCCGAACGCCTGGCCGTCTGGGGACGGGGGCGGCGAGCGCTGCTGTGGGGCTTCGTCCTCGTCATGATCACACTGAGCACGGCGTTCATGTCCTTGGACACAACGGCGGTGCTCATCACCCCGGTCATCGTCGTCCTCGCCCGGCACGTCAGGGTCTCTCCGCTCCCGTTCGCACTCGCCACCGTCTGGCTGGCCAACACCGCTTCACTGTTCCTGCCGGTGTCGAACCTGACCAATCTGCTGGCCGCCGATGCACTCGGGAGTGCTCCACTGGGCTTCCTCGCCGAGTTCTGGGCTCCCGCGCTCGCAGCAGTGCTCATCACGATCGGTGCGCTCACTCTCATCCACCGCAGGAGTCTGGCGGGCCGATACGAACTCGCTGAGACCACGGTGATTCCGGACCGGCGTCTGCTCGTCATCACGGCCGTGGTCGTCGCCGTGCTGTTGCCGATGCTCGTCTCCGGGGTGCCGGTCGTGCTCGTCGCCGGTGTCGCGGCACTCGTGCTCCTGTCAGTCTTCGCCGTCCTCAGACGCAAGGTCCTCTCTCTTCGGCTTGTTCCGTGGCGGACGATCGCAATCGCGGCGAGCCTGTTCGTCATCGTCGAGGCGATCCACGTGCAGGGCTATGACGCGGCACTCGGCGCCGCAGCCGGTCACGGTGAGGGCCTGGTCGACCTGCTGCGGATCGCGACCATCGGTGCCCTCGGCGCGAACGCGGTCAACAACCTGCCGGCCTTTCTCAGCCTCTCGGCGTTCACGGACACTCCTCTGCGGCTCGGCGCTCTGCTCATCGGGGTGAACCTCGCTCCGATCATCACCCCGTGGGGGTCGCTTGCCACCCTGCTGTGGCATCAGAGGCTGACAGCGATGGGCGTCGAGATCTCGTGGCGGAAGTTCGCCATGCTCGGGTTGGGCCTGGCTCTCGTACTCGTACCCGTGACGACGCTGGCGCTGTGGCTGGGGTGAGGCGGGCGGTACTCTGGGCTCAAACGGTCCATCGAGAGGACGGACGATGAGCGGTGCAGTGGTCTCGGCGGTCGTGTGCCTTTTCCTCGCCCTGCTCATCCACCGCTCCATCGTCTCGAAGCGCACCTACGGTGTCGTGCTCGATGTCCCCGCCGCAGAGGCCGTTGCCGCCGTCGAGCCGTGCTTCCTGCGGGTGACCTGGGCGAACACCGCCGGTCCTGGACTCATCAACAAGGCCCGAGTGAACAACAGTCGACGCATGCTCATCGTCTCGGTCACCATGTGCGAACGCGACGAGGGCACCGAGGTCCGGGCCTGGGTGTCGAATCGCCACAGCATCGCCGGCCTCACGTACGCGCACGGAGCGCTCAAGGCGCTCCAGATCAGAAACCGGCTCCGCCGCCACCCGGCATATCTGCGCGACGCCAGCTGAATCGCAGTGCCCGCCCGTATGCGGCTGAAATAAGGCGAACGCACCGCAGAGCCTCCGCTGACCGCCTCAGCTTTTGCGCGTCGGGACGCTGTCGACGAGGAGATCGGCCAGCCGACGCACCGCCTCGACGCCGGTGAGCTCACCAGCCAGCAACGGCAGCTGGGCCACGGGCAGCGGATCAACGGCGGCGTGTAGGTGTGAGAGTTGCTCGTCTTCCAAGATCCGGCGGGCGGCAAGGAACTCTCCCGAATCGGCCGGAGACAGACGATTGACGATGACGCCGGTGAGGTCGACGTCGATCTCACGCAGCTGCCGCACCAATCCGAGAGTCTCGGCCACCGGCAGTCTCTCGGCCAGTGTGGTGATGAGGAAACCGGTCTGCTGAGCATCGGCGATGGTGCTGCGCAGCAGAGCGAAGCGGTCACGGCGGGCCAGCAGGGTCCGACGCATCTGGGCATCGGGGCCGGGAGTCTCCTCCTTCGGGCTGACCAGGGAGCGAGCGGCAGCCGCGAAGCGCTCCGAGCGGTCGCGGTTGGCCACCAGCGACTCAGCCCACCCGGTCAGGCGCTCCGGCAGAGACAGCAGATGGACGGTGTGCCCGGTCGGTGCCGTATCGAAGATCACGAGATCATAGGCACCCAACGCCTCTTCGCAGATCTCCGCGATCCGCTCGAGGACGGCGGACTCGTGGCTGCCCGGCGCCGTCTTCGCCGTGCGCAGATGATCCCTGGCCGCTGCGTGGGTACGTTCGGGCAGCATCCGCCGCATCATCGCTTCGACCGTGGCGAAGTGTGCGTCGATCGTCGCCTGCGGATCAACCTCGATGGCGTCGACGAAACCGGGAACCGCCTCGTCGACGGTCCCGGCCTCCGCCGTAAAGACGCGCCGAGCCTCGTCGGCCAGCTGTGTGCGCCAGATATCGCCGAGGTTGTGCGCCGGGTCCGTCGAAACCAGCAGCACACGTCCGCCGTCGAGGGCTCGGGCCATCGCCAAACCGGAGGACACCGAGGTCTTACCCGTTCCGCCCTTGCCGCCGACGAAGAGCAGTCGGCGGGAGCGTGCGATGTCTAACAGCATGCGATGTGGTCCAGGGGTGAGCGCGGCAGCCCCATGCGCCGGTGCCAGGCATGGAAGTCATCCCACAGCGCGGGTATGAGCTCAGCCGTGTAGTAGGCGGCGGGGTCGGGAACACCGAGGGCCTCGCCGAGGACGACGACGGAGAAGAAGTCGTCCTCGGCCTGCTGCTCGCGCTTGAGCGTCTGTCGGTAGGGACCGACGTAGAACTCGAGCAGGCCTGCCCGGAAAGCCGCCCACTTCTCGGGCAGCGCCCTGAGCCGGCGCGCAATCGGCCCTGTAGTCTCCCCTGACATGGGAAAGCTCAGACGTTCTCTCGCGTCGCCGTCAGCTTCTCATCCGCATCGGGCTCCTCCTGGGGTTCCTGGTAGGCCCGACGCATCGCGAGGATGGTCTCGACAGCGACCCAGATGCTGGCGATGATGATGACCACGTCGAGGGCAAAGAGCAGCCAGTCCGTGGAGCCCGGAGTGGCGAAGCTGATGAGCTGATCGATGGCCGCCCAGAACGACATCACGAAGACGAGGACCAGAGGAATCATCGCCGGAGCAGGATTGCGTCGCTTGCGGATGAGGATGACGGCGATGATCGCCAGCGACAGCGAGGCCATGAGCTGGTTGGTCGTGCCGAACAACGGCCAGATGCGCAGACCGCCCTCACCGCCGAGGCCCTGCGAGAACGTCAATCCGAGGCCGATGACGACGACGAGCAGAGTCGCGGGCACGTTGCTGATGCGCAGTTTGACGGTCTCGCCGATCTCCTGGATGACGAAGCGCAGCAGACGCATGCCCGTGTCCATGGTTGTGGCCGCGAACAGCACCGCCATGGTCGCCAGGACCGTCGCCGACAGGGAGGCGGGCAGTCCGAGGCCGTTCTCCATCAGGGCGCCTCCGCCCTGCACGAAGGCTTCCACGCCGCCTTCACCGAAGGCCGAGTAGATCTCCTTCCAAGCGGCGGTCGACTTGATGCCGCCGATGACCGCGAGGATCGTGCCCAGGGACAGCAGGCCTTCGCCGACTGCACCGAAGTAGCCGACGAAGCGAGCGTCGGTTTCCTTGTCGAGCTGCTTCGAACTCGTTCCCGAGGCGACCATGCCGTGGAAGCCGGAGATGGCACCGCAGGCGATGGTGACGAACAGCAGCGGAACCATGCTCGGCGTGCCGTCGGGAACGTTGGTGTTGATGGCGGGTGCGACGATCTCGGGCTTGATCGCGGAGAAGAGCGTAGCCGTGAGCACCGAGCCGAAGAGCAGGATGAGGCCGATGAACAGCTGGACGCCGTTGATGTAGTCACGCGGCTGCAGCAGCACCCACACCGGCAGCAGCGAGGCGATGGCGCCGTAGACGAAGAGGGTGACGATCCAGAAGGTCGCGGGGCTCATGCCCAAGAACGACTCGGGCAGGACCACGGGGACACTGTTGCCGAGGACGATGAGTCCGTAGAGGAGGATGACTCCGACGACGGTGACGGGGATCAGCGGAATCCGCAGACGGTAGACGCAGAGACCGACGAGCAGCGCCACTCCGATCGCACCCCAGGTCGGAATGACCGCGGTGGGCGTGCTGATGAGGAGGTTTTTGATGACGACTGCGAAGGCCGCGATGACCATGAGCAGCAGCAGGAAGATGACGATGAGGAAGAGGTTCGCCCCGCGCTTGCCGATATAGCGGGCGGACAGGGCGCCGATCGACCGGCCCTTGTTCCGCGCCGAGGCCCACAGAGTTCCGAAATCGTGCATTCCGGCGAAGAAGACCGTTCCGATGGTCACCCACAGCAGGGCCGGCAGCCAGCCCCAGATGACGGCGATGGCGGGACCGACGATCGGTGCAGCACCGGCCACCGAGGTGAAGTGGTGCCCCCAGAGGATGTACTTGTTCGTGGGGACGTAGTCGACACCGTCATTGAGCTCGTGCGAGGGAGTGACGAACGAGTCCTTGAGCTGGAAGATCTTACGGCCGAGGAACTTCGAATACAGGAGGTAACCGGCGACGAAAATCGCCAGTCCGATAAGCATGATGATCAGGGAACCCATAAGGCTCCTCCCTTCGCAGTGCACCGCTGCACCACATCGAGCTCAAAATGGATTGCTCCCCAATCTTAGCAGTTCCTGTGAGTTGTATCGCAGTTGCCTTCGGACTGCGGCGCCGGTGTCGGCCCGCTCGATTCTCTGCTGGCATCCGCTCCGAAGCGCGTCATTCCGGGCAGTCGCCAGCATCGCGCGAAACACCCGCTCTGAGGTGCCGAGATGTCTAGCCGAGGGCCGGGGCTGGAGCACGGACCACGAGTCGGTGTTCCTCGTCCTAACCGACGCGCCGAATATCCCAGCTGGAACTCGTCGAGCAGGTGCTCGGGTGGCAGGTCATGAACAGCGCGTATCCTTCGTCGCTGACGTGATGGAGCCGACCGCTCAAGTCGGAATCGATCACCACCCCGCGGCTGTCTATCGACGTCGCGCCCCCTGCAGCGTCGACGAAGAACCGACCGTCATACGCCCCGGATATCCCGTTGATGAAACGGTTCCGCACCTCGGCGACGTCGACTCCGGACTTCGTGCGTTCGAACACGATGGGGGACCCGAACCTCTGGCTGTCAGGGTCGGGAGTACTGTCGCACATCACTGTGGCCCCCTCTGCAGTGCACTGGCTGAGCCGCTTGCCGATCGTGCCCAAGATCGTGCCGCTGTCAGCGTCGAGGATCTCGGTGCCGTCGCTCCAGTTGACGATGAGCATGCCGGCCTCGAGCATGACGGTTCCGGGATGTTCGTCCTCCCTCACATCGGCAGAATCCCAGATGACGTCCTTGCCCTCGCCGAGGTCGAGCAGCTGAACGTCTTTGAGTTCCCTTTCGCCTCTGCTTCCGCTGGCCCTGCGCACCACCACGCTATCCTCGCCAAGAGCGACCGGGGTGACTCCGTGCTGAGTCCACACGTTCTTCGGGCTCGTCGGTGAGGAATAGTCGACGAGAACGGTTTGCTGGGAGTCGTCGTCACTGACGTCGATTGCTGCATGCGTGCTGCTCCGGACGTGCAGGTCGACATGACCATCCTCGCCACCGAGGGGGTGAAACGACTCGAGGTCGCCGGTCTTCCCGTCGACAGCCGCGGCTCCGATCTTGCCTCCGGACTTCGCCGCCATAAGAAGCGAAAACCCGTCGGAGGTGTCGATGATCGACGGATCGCCGTAGAGCCGGAAGACTGGAGCGACGTGCTCTCCCGCTGTGGTTGTCAGCTCCGTGGACTGGTCAAGAGTCCAGATCGGATCTGCCGTATCAGCCTCGATCGCTGCAACCACCGGGTCTTCATACCCCTTTCTCGAACCGCCGATGATGACCGATTCGTCCGCCAACGCGACTCCATTGACGCGGCGGAGATCGAGGGTATCGAATCCGGTCGATTCCGCAGCGCTCGACGAGAGGGGATCGCTCAGGCTGAGCGGATGGGCGCCCGTCGCCGTGGGACTGTCCGGGCCGGCTTCCGATTCGGCGGCATGGAACCCGCATTTCGCCCGTTCTTCGGCGCACGAGACGAGATAGTCCTCATTCATTGCGTGCGGAGAACCCGGGATGTCCTCCGCACGAACCTTGCCCGAGCGGTCCAGGGCTTGGAAGCGGTCGTTGTCGTCGGTCTCGTCCTTGGCGATCACCGTGTCAGCGAAGACGTCGAAGAGCTCCCAGTCCCTGCTGTCCTTGCCTGACCCATAGGGCGAGGAGCGCTCGATGCGTCCGTCGGAGGCCCCTACTGTCGTGAGCTGACCATCGTCAGCACACGCGATCATGGTTGAACTCGACGCACAGGTGGCGAAATCGCCGAGATCTTCTGCTGTCGAGCCGTCATCGATGTCGATCAGCTCAGTCGTGGGACCGACTGAGGCGTCATCCGACGCGGCTCCGTCCGCGTCGTCTCCTCCATCGGCATGGACAACGGCATAGTCTCCCGCTGCCGCCTGAACTCTGGCGCTGTCGAATCGGTCTGCGAGGTCCCAGACTGGCTTCCCCTTCTGGGCATCGACGGCTCTGGGCGCCGCGCCCTCCTTCCGCTCCGGGCCTTCGACCGTGTACAGCAGGCCGACATCGCTCGACTCCTCCACAACGACCGTATCCATGCTCAGTGCGGCCGGCCACACATCGTCCTGCGTCCAGCGGGTGCTTCCCGATTTCCCGTCGATTGCCCACGTTGTCAGCGAACCTGCTTTGTTCCGCTGGGCAGCGGCCGCCATAACGGTGTCGCCGGTTGCGACTACCGGACGAGCCATGAGCTTGTCCGCGTGTTCGTCATCGGTGATGAGCGGTTCGCTCAGCCACTCGGCCCGGCCGTCGGAACCGGACAGGGACGCCACACCGAGGCTCACAGTCTCGTCCGTCCCGCCGGCATCGACGTGGGAGACCGTCCGGTAGGGCACGAGAACCTCGAACTCGTCCTTGCCGAGGTCGCGGACGACAGGTTCGGCGGCATCATGCGGACTGCTGAGATCGACAACAGCAGAGTCGCCGCCGAGGATGGGGTCCCCATCGTCAGCGCTCCAGATCGTGCGCCCGGATTTCAGATCGATGGCGGCAAGCCTGCCACCGGAATGGTCGGTGGTTGCCACCAGCCCGATGTCACCGATCAGCTTCACACCGGAGAGGTCATCGGCCCCGACATCGGCACCGGTCAGCACGGCGGCGTCCGCGTACTCGAGCGGCTCGTCGGAGGTGTTCGTACATGCGGCAACCGCAACAAGAAGCAGGCACAGTGCCATAGCGCCCACGGCGCGCAGAGGCTGCTTCGTCGTCATGGAAGATCAACGTAGTTGACCCCGAGAGAGTCCTCCACCAGTCGACGAGACTCACGGGGGTGCCCGCAAAGCAGGGCCGCAGTCTGCCCACCACCCCCTAATTGCTACTTGACGGCGGCCCAGCAACCTTGCGCGAGGTTGCTGGGCCGCCGTCAAGTAGCAATTGGGGTCAGTTGCGGGCGGCTGCGAGGTCCTCCCGCAGCGCTCGGCCAGCCGCGCCGATGTCGCCGGCCGAGGTGATGAAGCGGAAACCCTGGTCCTTGCGCAGCTTGGCTTCCGCGCCGTCGCCGCAATGGATTCCCGGAACCACCCCGGCGGCATCGGCGGCCGAGCGGATCCGCACGAGCGCATCGGCGGCCGAGCGGATCCGCACGAGCGCCTCGGCGTGGGCCTCATTCGGCTGTCCGGGCAGGGCACCGACGGCGAACGCGAGATCAGCCGGACCGACGTAGACCCCGTCAACACCGGGCACGGCGCAGATGTCCTCGACCGCGGCCAGGCCCTCCTTGTTCTCGATCATGACGAACAGCAGCGGCCGCTCATCCCGGGTATCCTGCACGGCATCGTGCATGATCTCGGCCGTCGGTCCCCACGAGCGATCGCCCCCGCGGCTGGGATAGTCAAGCGCGGCCACGGCCTGCTTCGCCTCAGCCACAGACGACACCAACGGCACGATGATCGCTTCGACGCCGGCGTCGGCGAGCGCCCCGATCTCGGTGAACCGGTTCGCCGCGACCCGCGCGGTCACGAGCGCGGGCCCGCTGGCGCGCACGGCATCGGTCAGTCGCAGGACGTCGGTGGGGCGGACAAGACCGTGCTGCAGGTCGAGGCAGACATAGTCGAAGCCGGCGGCCGACCCGATCTTCGCCAGCTCCGGGCTCGTCGACATCATCCACAGTCCGTTGTAGATCTCCCCCGCGTGCAGGCGGGCCCGATGATTCTCAATCGCAGCAGTCATGACTGCATCGAATCACGGAACCGTCCGCCGGCACCAGAGGTGCCCGATATCCGGATGAACCTCGCCGAGGCGGCCGTGCCCGTCCGCACGGAACCTCAGTCCGCCTCGGCGCAGGGAATCGCTCGGGGCGACGAGCTGGTCAGCCGTCCTCGCGGAGGGGACCGACGACCCGGTGGCGCGCGATGACGAAGGGATCGCTGTGTCCGACTTCGATGAGTTCGAGGTCGAGGCGGCGCGGCAGCAGCGGACGGCCCTTGCCGAGCACGACGGGAGCCGTCCAGGTGATGATCTCGTCGAGGAATCCCTCGTCGGCGAACTGTCCGGCGAGGTCGCCGCCGCCCATCACCCACAGATCGCGGTCGCCGGTTGCCGTGCACATTTCGAAGTAGCGGTCGGAGACTGAGCCCTTCGCGAACCGGATGTCGGGCGTCTTCCCGTCCTCCCCGGCGTCCGGAAGCGGGAGCTTCCGGTGGGTCATCACCCAGGCGGGAACGCTGTAGGGCCAGGGCCCGTCGAGGTTGCGCAGCAGCCATTCGTAGGTTGTGGCACCCATGACGATCGCGCCGACGCCGTCGATGAACCCCTCGTCGGGCGGCTCTTCAGTCTGACGCAGCAGCCATTCGAGCGAGTCCTCGGGATCGGCGATGAACCCGTCGAGGGTGGTCGCGGTGTAGTAGACGGTGCGTGGCACGATGCGATGTCCTCCTCGACCCGCGCCCGCCTTCACCACGGTGAAGGCAGGCGGCAGATCACGTTTGCGGTCACCAGCATCCTACTGACCCGCTCAGCAGCTTGGCGGACCGACATCGGCTCGGCGCTCGACCGGACTGATGTCGACTCCCCTGGCGGCAGACAAACCTCAGCGCGCAGGCGCGAGATATCCACCCTGACTCTCGATCCAGTCGTCGAGGATTGCCGCGCGCTCGTCGAACTTCGCCGTTGGGAAAGCGAGTCCTTTCGTCGGTACGCTCGCACCGAGTTCGACGAGGAGGGGCCGCAGCGTCGTTTCGACGGCCAGGGTGTGCGCCGGGGACCCGATTGTGAAAACGGGGATCGCGGTCAGTCCGTGCAGGCCGTCAGCGTCGTACCGGTCGAGGAATGCTTTGAGCAGTCCGGTGTAGCTGGCTTTGTACGTCGGTGTGGCGATGACCGCATAGTCGGCAGTGGCCAGACGTTGGGTGAGCGTGTCGAGGCGGTCGGACTTCCATGCGAAGATCTCGTCGGTCACCTCGGCGAGTTCGATGGTTTCGTCGATCTCGGATCCGGTGATCTCGGCGATGTTGGCGGCGAGGTCTTCGGCCACTTGGCGGGTCCGCGATGTGGGGCTCGGGTTGCCGACGACGACGGCGATGCGGGTGGTCATATGGGGTTCTCCCGTTCGGCGTTGTGTGATCTCCACGGTGCCGGCGTGTGGCGGCTCCGATGCTGCTCACACTATTCCGCCTCGGCAGCTGACGGCCGGGTGTTCGACGCATCTCTTCATTCCGTCCACCCCGACCTGCGCGACGAGGTCTTGTGCGCCCTACTCCCCCGCCTGTTTCTTCGCGCCCAGGGCCAGGCGGGCGATATCGCGCAGCACTCCGAGCTCTTCGCTGCCGTCGAGGAGTGTGCGCAGCTCGACGGCCGCCTGCGACAGCAGGGTGCGGTAGGTGCCGGCGACGTTCTCCGGCTCCCGGGTCAGCGGGTAGGACACGCAGATCGCGAGCACGACCGCTCCGACCGTGAACGCCGCACTCGCCGAGGCGGTGCCGGCCACCCGCGCCTGCTTCGTCGCGTAGAACTCGGCCGGGTTGCCCGGCCCACACAGCGCCAGCGCGGCCGAACCGCCGTCGACGAGCGAGAGGACGGTGCCGACTCCGCGGGAGACCCGCAGCTCCTGGTCGGCTTCGACGTTGCGCACGCACACCCGGTCTTCACCGACGCGGATCCACAGCTGCACGGACTCCCCTGTCATCGACCGCAGATGTTCGAGCACCGAGTTCGTCGTGGCGATGCTGCGCCGTCCCGGGAACGGCCCCAGACGCAGGGTGCCCGAGGTGTCACGGACGATGAACCGGTGGGTGCGCAGATCGGCCAGCAGCCGGTAGGTCGTCGACTTCGAATAGCCGAGCCGACGACACACCTCGGCGGCGGTCATCGGTTCGTCCTGGAGCGCGGTGAGGATCGCGGCACTGCGGTCGAGGACGCCGACCTCCGCGGTCGGGGACTGCGCCGCGCGCCCGGCGCTGCTCTGTGCTGAACTCTTCATCGAACTCGTCACTTGTGCTCCTCAGGCCATCGTCACATCGGCGAGCAGCTTGCGCCGGCTCACCCACCAGCGGAAGAGGACCGGTCCGACGATCCCCAACACCATGAGGATGATGATCGACAGTGAGATCGGCCGGGTGACCAGCGGGGCGAACGATCCCCCAGAGATCTGGAGCATCCGGCGGAAGTTGTCTTCGAGCAGCGGAACGAGCACGAGGGCGAGGATCGCCGGCGCCAGGGGGATGCCGCCCTTCTCCATGAGGTAGCCGATGACGCCGAAGATGCCGAGCATCATGAGTCCGAAGAGACTGAACTCGATGGCGTAGGCACCGATGACGACGAGCACGAGGATCGCCGAGAACAGGATCTCCTTGGGCATCTTCAGCAGCTTGACGAAGACACCGACCAGCGGCAGGTTGAGGATGATGAGCGCGATGTTGCCGATGTACATGCTCGCGATGATCGTCCAGATCAGCCCGGTCTCGTCGCGGAAGATCAGCGGTCCCGGCTGAAGACCGTACATCGTGAACACGAACAGCAGCAGTGCTGTGGTCGCCGATCCGGGAATGCCGAGGCTGAACAGCGGAATCATCGCACCGCCGACGCCGGCATTGTTCGCCGCTTCGGGACCGGCCACGCCTTCGATGGCGCCGTGACCGAATTCGTCCTTCCGCTTCGAGATGCGCTTCTCCATGATGTAGGACATGAAGGATGCCAGGGACGGCCCGACGCCGGGCAGGATGCCGATGATGAAGCCGAGCACTGATCCGCGCGCCCACGGTCCGGCCGATCGCTGCCAGTCCTGTTTCGTCATCCACTTGTCGTCGCCGAAGCTCTGGATCTCATCTTTCGCCCCGCGTCCGAGCGCGAGGTTGCGGATCGCCTCGGGGATGGCGAAGAGGGCCATTGCGAAGATCGTGAAGTCGACCCCGTCGGAGAGCAGATCGATGCCGAACGTCTGCCGGGGCAGCCCGGTCTGGAAGTCGAGGCCGATGAGCCCGACGGCCAGACCGATGAAGATCGAGATGAGCGCCTTGGTCCGCGAGCCCGCCGACATCGTCGACGCCAGCAGCAGAGCCGTGGCCATGAGCAGGAAGTACTCGGTGGCGCCGAAGACGCTCGCGAGCTTGACGAGCACGGGCGACAGGAACGTCAGCCCGATGATCGCCAGCGTCCCGGCGAGGAACGACCCGATCGCCGCGGTCGCCAGGGCCGCTTTGCCGCGACCTCGGCGAGCCATCGCGTAACCTTCGATCGCGGTCACCGCGCT
Source organism: Brevibacterium sp. FAM 24630 (assembly GCF_049804075.1). Taxonomy (NCBI): domain Bacteria; kingdom Bacillati; phylum Actinomycetota; class Actinomycetes; order Micrococcales; family Brevibacteriaceae; genus Brevibacterium; species Brevibacterium sp. FAM 24630. The sequence continues at coordinate 268,652 of NZ_JBNBZD010000003.1, read as the reverse complement.
GGCCACCTCACCGGGGGTTTTGATGAGTGTGGCGGTGATCGAACCGCCGTACATCGAACCGTAGTAGATGCCGCAGAGCAGGATGAGCCCGTGCACGGGCTCCATCCCGAAGGACACCGGGATGAGGATCGCGATCGCCGAGATCGGGCCGATGCCCGGCAGGACGCCGACGACGGTTCCGAGCAGCACGCCGAGGAGGGCGAAGGCGAGGCTGGCCGGCTCCAGCGCCGAGGCGAAGCCGCCTCCCAGGTCGATGAGAGTGTCCATGTCCGCCCCCTTAACCCAGGATTCCGACCGGCAGGTACACGGCGAGTCCGTAGACGAACGCCGCGTAGACGACGACGGCGAAGACGAGGGAGAAGATGAGGTTGCGGATCCACTTCTCCGGCGCGTAGATGCTCGTCAGTCCCATGAGGAACGCCGCCGTGGACAGCAGGAAGCCGACGGGGATGAGGATCGCCAGGTAGACGAAGAACAGCGCGAACTGGAAGACGATCTTCCGCGCCGGCGGCTCCGGCGGTGCCTCGAGGACGACCCCGCTGCCGCCTTCATCCGACTCTGCGGACCCTGCACCCACATCGGTAGACCCCGCGGAACCGGACCGCGCAGACTCGGGTCTCGCAGACTCAGGCTCCGCCTCGGCGAGGGTGGCCTTCCGGTGGTGGTACACGGACTGCCCGGCGAGGAAGAGGCCGAGGAGGGTGAGAGCGATGCCGACGATCGCGGGGAAGGTGCGCGGGGTGACGATGTTCGCGGTCTCCTGGATGGCGAACGTCGCGATGTAGTAGACCAGGCCGATGGCGGCGATCGCGCCGCCAGTGATGAGGTCGGTGCGGTGAGCGGTCATTTGCTGTTGCCCAGGTCGGTCTCCTTGACGCCTTCCTCAACCGTCTTCGCCGCCTCTTCGACATAGGACTGGGCGTCATCGCCGGTGAGCAGCTCCTCGGACCACTGGTTGTTCTTCAACGTCTCCTGCCACGGATCGGTCTTGCTCATGTCCGTGAGCTTCTCGGCCCAGAACTCCACGGCCGAGTCCGGCATCTCGGCGGGTCCGTAGATGCCGCGCCAGTTGCCCAGGGTCACGTCAAAGCCGGAGTCCTTGGCGGTGGGCACCGTGTCGAAGGGCGCGGCCAGGGGCTCCTCGGCGAAGGTCACGAGCGGCTCGATGTCTCCTGATTCGAGCACCGAACGGAACTCGCTCATGCCGGCGATCGCGACCTTCGCATCCCCGTTGAGCATGGCCGTGGTCTGCTCGCCGCCGCCGTCGTAGTTGACGAAGTTGATGTCGCCCGGGTCGATGCCGGCTTCCTTCGCGAACAGCGCGAACGGCAGGGTGTCGTCTCCCGCGGCGGCGACGGTGACCTTCTGCGGGTCGTCCTTGAGCGCTTTGACCAGGGCGTCGAGGTCCTTGAAGTCCCCGCCCTTGGGCGTGACGACCATGAAGTCCTCGACGTAGAGGGTGGCGATGAGGGTGGCATCCTCGGGGCCGAATTCGCACAGGCCGCGGGCGTTCATCGTCTGGCTGGCCAGGGAGGTGACGGCGATCTGGTCGTCCTTGCCCTTCTCCTGCTGCATCATCGACGTCAGCCAGGAGCAGCCGGTGCCGCCGGGTTTGTTCTGCACCGGCAGCGGGGTGGAGACGAGGTCGTCCTTCTGCAGCGCTTCGACCATCGCGCGGGCGGTGGTGTCCCAGCCGGATCCGGGTTCGGCCGGGGCCGTGACCGTGACCGGCCCCTTCGGGTAGTCCCCGCCTTCGCCCGGGGGCTGCGCCTTGTTTCCACAGGCGGTGGTGACGAGGGCGACCGTGGCGAGGACCGCGCCGATCTTCGCGGCGCGCTTGCCGGTGGGTGTCGTGTTCGCTTTCGCCGAGGTGGCCGTGCGTGTGATCGTCGTTGATCGCATGAGTTGTCCCCTTGTGTGTTCGGTGATCGCCGTATGGTCCGGTGGTGCTGAGTTCTCGTGGTGCTGAGTTCTCGTGGTGCTGTGATCTGATGAGCGAATGGTCCGGTGCTGTGGTCCGGCGGAGCGGTCAGGTGGTGTGATCGGGTGGCCCGTTCGGTACGGCGGGGCCGTCCCGGTAATGGGCGTTGTGGTGTCCCGGCTCGGGCACATCGCTGCGCAGACCGAGCCTGCGACCGTCGAAGGTCAGCGGTAGCAGCGGCACATCGACGCTGTTGCCGGTCGGCAGCCCGGTGTGTGCCAATGCCCCGGAGGCGACAAGATGGGGGTCGGAATTGAGATCGGCCGGAGTGTTGACCGGGGCGACGGGCAGGCCGCGGCGGGTGCATTTCTCCTCGATCTCGGTCAGCCTCAGCTGCGACAGCGCCGCCTGGAGTTCGCGGTGGATGCGCTCACGCTGATCGACCCGCCCCTGGTTGGTCAGCATGTCCGGGTCCATGGCCAGTCCCGTCAGCCCGAACTCGTCGCAGAGGTCGCGCCACTGTCCGTCGGAGACCGCGGCGATGAAGACCTGATTGTCCGCGGCATCGCGGAAGATGTCGTAGACGGCCCAGGTCGCCTGCCTGGTCGGCATCGGGCGGGGCGGTTCGCCGCTGATCTGGGATTGGGCCATGTGGGTGCCGACGAGGAACGCATTGTTCTCGAACAGTGCGGAGTTGATGAGTTTTCCGCGCCCGGTGGTCTCGCGGACCCGCAGGGCCGACTGGATGCCGATGACGCCGAACATTCCGCCCATGATGTCGTTGACGCTGGCCCCGGCGCGCAGCGGCTGCCCGGGCGGGCCGGTCATATAGGCGAGTCCTCCGAGCATCTGCACGACCTCGTCGAGCGCCGCCCGGTTGCCGTACGGCCCCGACAGGAATCCCTTGAGCGAGCAGTAGATGAGGCGCGGGTTGCGGGCGGAGAGCTCCTCGTATCCGTACCCCATCGACTCCATCTTCCCGACACGGAAGTTCTCGAGCAGGACGTCGGCGGAATCGATGAGGTCGAGGACACGGTCACGGTCGGCCGCCTCGGCGATATCGAGCTGCACGCTGTGCTTGTTGCGGTTGAACGCGGGGAACAGTCCGGAGCCGGAGCCGGGCAGGTAGCGGGTCTTGTCGCCGGCCCCGCGGGGCTCGACCTTGATGACCTCGGCGCCGAGGTCGGCCAGGATCATCCCGCAGCTCGGCCCCATGACCATGTGCGAGAACTCGATGACGCGGATGCCTTCGAGCGGCAGCGGTTCGGTCGCCCGCGCGTGATCCGCGGTTCCAGTCGCGGAATCGGTCGCGGTGTCGGTCGCCTCGGTGCTCATCTCAATCCCTCACCGAGGCGGGGGCGAAGCGGCCGTCGAAGGCTGCGGGCACTGCGGGGATGTCCGACAGGCTCGACGTCAGCGGGTGTCCGACGGCGGCGATGAGCGGTTCCCGGACCTCGGCGAGGGCTTCGACATCGATGCCGGTGGCCACACCCTCGCGGTGGAGGAGGTGGACGAGGTCGTCGGTGCCGATGTTGCCGGCCGCACCCGGGGCGAAGGGACAGCCGCCGAGTCCGCCCATGGCCGCATCGAAGTGCGCGATGCCGAGGTCGAGGGCGGCGATGACATTGGCCATGCCGAAGTTGTACGTGTCGTGGAGGTGGAGGTTGACCGGTTTGTCGGGGAAGGCCGCGAGCACGGCCGCAGTGTTCCGCCGCACGAGCGAGGGACTGGCGTTGCCGATGGTGTCGGCGACTCCGATTCCGTGGGACCCGGCGTCGACGAACGGGCGGAGTACCTCGACGAGGTGGTCGGGCTCGGTGATGCCGTCGAAGGGGCAGATGAAGCTCACGGCCGTCGTGATGTCGAAGCGCAGCCCCTGGTCACGGGCGTAGACGGCGGCGTCCATGAGACGGTCGGAAGCCTCGGCGATGGAGGCGTCGGAGTTCGCCTTCGAATGGCCTTCAGAGGCGGAGAGGACGAGTTTGATGTTCTTCGCCCCGGCATCGACGGCCCGCTGAGCTCCCTTGAGGTTGAACACGAGGGCGTAGAACTCAACACCATCGGCCTCGTACGGAGCCAGGCGGCGCAGGAGTTCGTCGGTGTCGGCCATCTGCGGGACCTTCTTCGGGTTGACGAAGGAACCGACTTCGATCTGGGTCAGTCCTGCGGCGATGAACTTCTTCGCCAGAGCGACCTTGACGTCGGTGGGGACGATCGCCTTCTCGATCTGCAGACCGTCGCGCAGGGTGGTGTCGAGGATGTCGACGGTGGTCGGCCTGGCCATGGGACTCCTTTTCGCCGGCTCCCGGACAACGGGAAACGAATCGTCGCCGCGCTCCGGTGTGCGGCGTCACCTTCGTTATACATCGCGCTCAGCGCGCGGAACAGACATTGTTCGGCATGTGAGAGGTCAAGGCGAATTGGCGGCTGATTGTCCCGTTTACTGGGAAATACGCTCGCGCGGCACGCAGCATCACTCTTCCGCTGGTGTGCCGCCCATCGCCCCGAGGAGACAGGTCAACGTGTCACGCAACACCGTTTCTGGGTGGAGTTCGGCTGTGAAATGCAGCGACTTGTACATCGGCGCCACTTGCCCGTCGACGAATTCTCGCGGCTCCCGATCCGCGGCCTGTTGCGTGAGAGCACTTCCGATCACGAGATTGGTGGCCGCATATCCACTCGCAAGCGGGTTTGCGATACCTGTCTGCTGCAGTCTCATCAGCAGTGCTTCTGAAGCCTCGAGATAAAAGGGCCCACGGGGAGGCCTGGCAGCCAGGATTTGGATCGCCCACGGGTGGGAGAGCAGATGCCGGTACAGGCCGAGAAGAATGTCGATGACGCCGCCGTCACTCACCGCCCGCTGCACTACTCGATCAACCGAAAGCACGTAGTCGAGGGCCAGGTCATGAGCATCTGAGAGACTGCTGATTCTCGAATATAGGCTCGCAGGCGCTGCGCCCAAACGGTCAGCGAGCAAGCGGAGTGAGACGTTCCCATATCCTTCCTCATCCAGAAGAGCAGCGGCACTGCGCGCGATCATTTCGGGGCTGACCGCGCGATTGCGGCGCACGGGCCGTGCAGTCGACCAATAATTCATCATTTCTCCTCTTAAGCGATCAATGTTAGTTTAATCATATGATTGATTCCCAGCTACTGCCGGTCACTGATGAAAAGATAACGCTTCGGGCCCTGCAGCCGCAGGACGCACCCAGGTTCGCCGAAGGCACGCGCGACGGACTCGTCAGAGAGTTCGGGCACCTCCCGGAACCTGTCTACACAGTCGAATCGGTCGAACGATTGGCACAGACCGTTGCCGTCTCCGGCTTCAAGGACGGCAGCCTGGCGTTGCTGAGCATCGTCGACCCTGACGATCGGTTCCTCGGCAGCCTCGTCGTATTCGACATCACAGACTTCTCCGCCGAGGTGGGCTTCTGGCTGCATCCAGACGCGAGAGGATACTCTCATGCTCGGGGAGCTCTCGACCTTGCATCCGAATGGGCCGAAATGTGCGGCCTGAAAGAACTTCGAGCTCGCACCGCACCGGAAAACGAAGCCTCGCAGAGAAACCTCGAGCGCTCAGGCTTCGCTCTCATCGGCAGAGACGTCGATCGGGCCCCTTCACAGGTCGAAGTCGAGGTGCTCCACTACCGACGACCGCTTGTCGCCGAACACAGTTAGGACTCATCCCTCAACCTCATGTGCAACAGTGGGTACGGCCGCCCCGCCTCATCGGTCTCGCTGCGGCCGACGACATCGAATCCGTGGTGGATATAGAAGCCAGGTGCCGCCTCGTTCTGCTCATTGACGTCGACACGGTTCACAGCGAGTTCTCCGATCGCGTGGGTCAGAAGTGCGGAGCCGATTCCGCCAGATCGCCGGGTGGCATCGACGAAGAGCATCTCAAGGTTGCCGTCGAAAACTCCCGAAAACCCCACTGGGCGAGCACCGACCTCGGCGACCGAGAGTGTGACGGCCGGGAAATAGTCCGACTGCAACTGGCTCTCGATCTCCCTGCGGTCGACTGCAGCGAGAAAGTCGTGCGTGGCATCGACGGCACTGCGCCAGATCCTCGTGAGCGCCGGATATTCGACGGCGCCATACGCGGGCCGAATGCTCAGCGCGGGCAGGTCACCGCTCGGAGTCGTCGCCATCCGCTCAGCCTTCGCCAGCTTCGGAGCCCTTGCCGGTCTCGGCGCCTCGAGCGCTCCCAGGCTCGGCCAGTCCCAGCCATCGCAGCACCTCGTCGGTGTGCTCACCCAGATCCGGACCGAGGTGGTCGATGGCGACCGATTCGCCACCGACGACTGGGGTGATGCCGGGGAAGGCGACGTTCTCGAGGACCTCTTCGCCGGTGGAGACATCGAGGCTCTGGATCATGCCGCGGGCGGCCAGCTGCTCATCGGCGACGAGATCCTCGGCGGTGTAGATCGGTCCGGCCGGCACCCCGGCGTCCTCGAGGGTCTCGATGACGTCTTCGACCGAGCGTTCGGCGCACCAGGCCCCGATCGCCTCATCGAGCTCCTCGCGCCGGTCCCACCGTCCGGCGTTCGTCTGCAGTTCGGCATCCTCGGCGAGGTCGGGCCGCTCGATCGCGGTCATCAGCCTGGTGAAGATTCCGTCCCCGTTACCGGCGATGACGACGGACTTCCCACCGGCGCAGAGGTAGCCGTTCGAGGGCGCGATGCCCTCCATCCGACCCCCGGTGCGGGTGCGGACCTCACCGAAGGCCGAATAGTCGGGGACCAGCGATTCCATCACGGAGAACATCGCCTCATTGAGCGCGACGTCGACGGTCCGCTCCGACAGCGGGCCCTCCCCTTCGAAGCTGTGTGCGGAGCCGACGACCGCCTCGGCGGCTCCGGCGATCTTCTGCCGCTGACGGTCGAAGAGCATCATCACCGCGCCGAAGGCCGCCTGCATGCCGGCGATCGAATCGCCGATGGAGATCCCCACCCGCACGGGCGGGCGGTCGGGGTCGCCGACGAGCTCGCGGAAGCCCGAGTAGCCTTCGGCCACGGCGGCGAAGCCGGGACGGGCCGACATCGGGCCGGTCTGCCCGAACGCGGAGATGCGCACGAGTACAAGGTCGGCATTGGCCTCTTCGAGGACGTCCGGTCCGAGCCCCCACTTCTCGAGCGTGCCGGGTCGGAAGTTCTCCAACACGATGTCCGAGCGGCGGACGAGCTCGAGAGCAGCGGTCCGCCCCTCCTCGCTGCGCAGGTCGAGGACGACGGACTTCTTGTTGCGGTTGATCGTGCGGTAGAGCATCGAGGTGGTGCCGGCCTTGAGGCGCCAATTGCGCAGCTCGTCACCGGTCTCCGGGCGTTCGACCTTGATCACCTCGGCGCCGAAGTCCGCGAGCATCCTGCCTGCTGTGGGCGCGGCGATGTAGTTGCCGAGTTCGAGGACTCGCACACCGGTGAGGGGAAGTCGGCGCGTGCTCATTGCGATGCTCCTTCGTCGTGGCTGATCCTCTCCATGGTGCCACGATTGCGGCCTTGCCCGACCCCACCAACCATCTGCAGAAGCTGGCGCCGGCCATCTCGAATACACGCTGTCGGCGCAGTCCCACGCCCCACGACTGTGCGCCAGAGAACACACGCAGTAGCGTAGAGCCCATGACTCCTCCACCCGGTTCATTCGATCCCTCTCACGCTGACGAGCCCGAGCTTCTCGACCTGCTCGAGGAGGCCTCCCACAGCGAGAGTCCGGTCATGCTGCTCGACATCGCCAGCACCATGCTGGCCGCCTTCGGCCCGGACGACGACGATGACGAGGAGGCAGAAGAGCTGCCCCCGATTTCGGAGCTCGCCCTGCAGATGCTCGAGGCAACACCCGAAGAGACCGAACCGCTGGTGAGGATCTGGGCGCAGATGCTCGACGATATGCTCTTCGGCCGTCGGATCGCCAAAATGCTCCCGACCCCGAACACCAAACGCCTGCCGGAATGGATCCGCCGCGCCGATGAGATCAGGCCCTTCCGCGCCGCTGCCCTCGTGTCGCCGGTGAAGATCGAAGAGACGATCCTGCTCGAAATCTCCACGGCCGGCCGATCAGCCACTCTGGCTGTCGCCGTGGATCGCACCGGCTCACCCTATCTCGAAGACGCCTACCTCGCCGCTGGACCTCTGTCGAGTCTTGTCGAGTTCAGCCGCACCGACCTTCCGGCACCCGTCGACGTCGTCACCCTCAGCCTGCCCGATGCCGCCGCCAGGCTGAGTGAGGCCCTGGAGATGAGCACCCACATGCTTCCACCGATTGAGACCGAAAGCTGGCCGGGCACCCGACCGCTGCTCGAATGGATGCTGCGGAAGCTTCCCGACAGCGGCACCGGTTACGAGATCAGAATGTGGGAACCGGAGGAGATCGATGAACTCGTCAAGGACTTCCGCGCCTCACGCTTCGCTGAAGAACTGACCGAAGAGGAGATCGAGCACGCCCACCTGCTCTTCGACTTCCAATGCAACTACGGCAACAATGATCCGCTGAGGTGGTCAGGCACTTTCGTCGAGCGTCTCATGTGCGACCTCTACCCGCGCAAAGTGATGGCGCCCGAGGACAATCTGCTCACCATGCCGAGCGCCCTGGCCGCGCTCGTCCGCTATGCCAACGATCGCAGCGGAGTCGATCGCTCTTTCACGGACAATGCTCTTACCGCGATCGAGGACAACCGAGAGGAATACACGGCCCGAGTCCGCGGGGACCACCTCGGCGGCGAAAGCACGATGGACCTCTTCACACGGCTCCTCACCGGCAGAGACAACGACGACTCAATCTTCTCCTCGGACTTCGACGACGTGATCGCAGACGAGTCCTTCCTCAGCGATCACGCTTCGAAGCTGGCCGAGATCTTCGTCGGCAGCGGAGCCGAAGCGGTCGGCGGCATCGAGGCTCTGAAGGCACTGACCGAGGAGCCGCTGCCCGCCGAAGGCCTCGACACTGGCGGCGTGGCCGAAGACGTTGTCGACCGCCTCAACTCGTTGGTGCCGGAGATCTGGCGGATCGCGGACGAGGTGTTCGACGAGCCGGAGCTCGCGACGGCCGCACTGCGGTTCCTCACAACGATCGGACGAGGCGACCCCGCGATCTTCCGCCGTCGCATCGCCGACCGGAGTCTGCTCGCGGCACTGTTCTGGATCGTCGGGAAGGACAACAACCTCTTCTCGAGCCAATGGGGCAGCGAGAGCGACATGACGATTGGAGAGCTGCAGCGCCACCTCGGCGTCTCGACCTCGCCGAAGGCGCATGCCGAGAAGATGTTGCGCGCCGCCGGTTTCGAGCTCGATGAACCCCAAGTCGTCCTCGGCGACCCGAGATACCTCATCTCGCGGAGGCGGCAGCGCACCGTCGCCGACCGCGACACGTACTGGGACGATCTTCCCGAGGACTGGGAAGACTGGGCAGACTGAGGCTCAGCCCGTGACGGTCACGACCTGACGGTGCCGACCGAGACCTTCGAGCTCAAGCTCGACCGTGTCTCCATCGGCCAGGAACGGGTACTGTCCGGACATCGCCACGCCCTGCGGAGTGCCGGTGAGGATGAGGTCACCGGGCTCGAAGACCATCGCCTGGCTGAGCTGGTGGATGATGTCCCCGACGGAGAAGATGAGGTCGGCAGTCGTCGAATCCTGCCTCGCCTCGCCGTTGACCCAGCTGCGCAGTCGCAGGTCCCCGGGGTCCACCTCGGCGGCGGGCCTGATCCATGGACCGAGCGGAGTGAAGCCGGGCAGGTTCTTCCCCTTCGACCACTGACCGCCGGATTCCTCGATCTGCAGGCGACGCTCGGACAGATCGTTGGCGAGCACGTAGCCGGCCACGTGGGAATAGGCCTCCTCCGCCGAGGCGACCCGGAAGGCCCGGGAACCGATGACGACCCCCAGTTCGACCTCCCAGTCGGCCTTCTTCGCATACAGTGGGAGCTCGATGGGGTCATTGGGCCCGGAGATCGTCGAGGGCATCTTGAAGAAGATGACGGGACGCTCGGGCGGCTCGGCGCCGGCCTCTCGGGCGTGCGCGGCGTAGTTCATGCCGACGCACACGATGGACGATGGCTTGGTCAGAGGTGCGCCGATGCGCATCTCCTCGGCACCGGCCAACGGTGCGAGCTCACCGGAGTCGAGCGCGGCGCGGACGCGTTCGATGCCGTCGGAGGCGAAGAAGTTCGGGTCGATGTCGTCAGTCAGTGGGCGGAGGTCGAAGCAGACTCCGTCGCTGCCGACCACCGGAATCTCGTGGCCGATCGGTCCCAGGCGCAGCAGTTCCATGCGGTTCCTCTCTACTCTGTGTCGGCCACGTCATTGTGACCTGCGGCCACGCTAACGAAACCGGACGCGCTACATTGGAACCGTTCAAGTATTGGACACCCTCGGCGCCGTGCCGCTGCGAATGCAGCCCTCAGACGGTCTGCTGGCGGATGTAGTCGGCCTTCGCGCGGCGGGGCACGACGACGATCGGCACCGGGGAGTTCTGCAGGATCCGCATCGCATGGCTGCCCAAAGACACCCGTTTGAGCGCGCCCAGCCCGGACGACCCGAGCATCATCAGCTCCGGATGCTTCCACTCGACGGCGGTCAGCGCCGCAGCCCAATCCCGGCCAGTGCCCACAACGACATCGGTCTCACCAGGCTTGATGTGCAGCTGATCGATCGAACACAGGATCCTGTCGGTGTCGCGCCGGACGACCTTCGTCCACTCGTCGACGACACTCGACTCCATATCGAAGCCGACCCCGGCGGTCGCGACCACCCGCGAGCGCGGAGCGAAGGAGGCGATGCGGAAAGGCACATCCGACTGCGCGGAGACCATCGCGGCACCGAGGATGAGATTCGCCGAGGTGGTCGACCCGGAATACGCGGCCGTGATCCGCTCCAGCCGCGCCCCCTCCGGGGCACGGAAGTCCGCCGGAGCCAGCGCCACCGGCAGTCGGGCACTGTGGAGCAGCCCATTCGACACCGAGCCGAGACCGATCCGGCCGGGCTCACCGTCGGCGGAGGGGCCGATGACGAGCCGGTACGCATCGGCCGTCTCACACATCTCGAGCAGACCACGCCGGGATGACCGCGCGGTGTGGAGGACGACCTCGGACTCGATGTCGCCGGGAATGAGCGCTCGCGCCTCGTCGAGGGCCGCCTCGGCGATCTTGCGGTATTTCTTCTCGTACTGTCCCTCGAAGTGCACGGGCGCCATCGGGAAGGCGGCGGAGTTGATCGCGGTTGCAACGATCCGGTGACCGTAGGTGCGGGCGAGGACGATGCCGAGCTCGACCGCCGCGCGATTGTCCTGACCTGGGGCGATGCCGACAACGATGCTCATTTGTCTCCTCCTGCGGAGTCAGAGGTGGCGGGTCCCGCCTCGGCGAGCTGACGACCGAGGACGGAGGATTTGCGGCCGAAGATGAGGTAGAGGCAGAGGATGAGTCCGGTCCAGATGACGAAGACGACGATGGTGATCAGCTGCAGGCTCGAGATGATCCAGAAGCAGCCGATGATCGAGAGCACCGGCAGCACTGGATAGAACGGGACCTTGAAACCGCGTTCGAGGTTGGGTTCGCGCACGCGGAGGATGATCACGGCCAGGGACACGACGACGAAGGCGACGAGGGTGCCGATCGAGGTCATCTCAGCAAGGAAGTTGAGCGGGATGAACCCGGCGAGGATCGCGATGACGACGGTGACGACGATCGTGCCCTTGACCGGGGTGAGGGTGCGGGGATTGACCTCACGGAAGAGCTTGGGCATCATGCCGTCGCCGGCCATCGTGAACAGGATCCGCGATTGGCCGTAGATCGACACGAGAGTGACGGAGAAGATCGAGATCACTGCACCGGCGGCGACGACGGTGCCCGGCCATTGGGAACCGACGATGCCCTCGAGGATGGCCGACAGGCCTGCCGTCTGGCCCTCGAACTTCTCCCACGGCTGGGCGGAGAGGGCGGCGACGGCGACGAGGACGTAGACGCTGGTGACGATGATGAGAGCGGAGATGAGGGCCCGGGGCATCGTCTTCTTCGGGTTCTTCGTCTCATCTCCGGCCGTGGCGACGGCGTCCATGCCGACGTAGCTGAAGAAGATCAGTCCGGACCCGGCGACGACCCCGGAGATGCCGAAGGGAGCGAAGTCGGAGAAGTTGTCAGTGTTCCAACCGGTGACGCCGACGCAGACGAAGAAGATGAGGACGCCGATCTTCAGGCACACCATGATCGCGTTGACGACGATGGATTCGCCGGTGCCGCGGACCAGCAGGAAGCAGCACATCGCGAGCAGGAGGATCGCCGGGAGGTTGACGATGCCGCCCTCCTCGGGCGCGTAGGCCAGAGCGTGCGGGATCTGGAAGCCGAAGAGATTGAACAGCAGCTGGTTGACGTACTGCGACCAGCCGACGGCGACGGCGGCTCCGGCGACGCCGTATTCGAGGAGCAGACAGGCGGCCACGCCCATCGCCGGCAGTTCGCCGAGGGTCGCATAGGCATAGGAGTAGGAGGATCCGGAGACGGGAACGGACCCGGCGAGCTCGGCGTAGCAGATGACGGCGAGGCCGGCGACGACTCCGGCGATGACGAACGACCAGATCACGGCCGGCCCCGCCACGGGCACGGATTCGGAGAGGATGAAGAAGATGCCGGTGCCGATCGTCGAGCCGACGCCGACCATCGTCAGTGAGAACAGTCCGATCGTGCGCTTGAGGTCGGTCTCGACATCTTCCTTCTGCCGAGGCACCGGTTTGATCCGAAACAGCTGCTGTCGCAGGGTGGGCATCATCTTCTCCAGACATCCTTGTCAGTACGACCGCCGACGAACCCGGCCGCACATCCGGCAGATGCGTTTCCGGCTCGCCGCTATTGTGACAATACGACAGACTTCGCCGGAAGGTTCAATACCCGCGGGAAATCTTCGGTACGAAATCAGTCGACGACCACCGAGGCGGCCCCACCGTTGACTGCATCAGTCCAGGTGACAGCGGGAACCCGCGGCAACCGATTCCTTATTCAATGAAACGGTTGAATACTGTGCCGGACGGCGGTACCCTTAAATCAACCACTTGGTTGAATACTGATTTCGACGTCGATGCACGGGGGTTCCATGGCCGATCAGCTGTCCAAGATCTTTGCAGCGCTGGCCGACCCGACTCGGCGGGACATGGTGGCACGGCTCAGTGTTGCGAACGCGACGGTGAATGAGCTCGCCGAACCCTACGACATGAGCGTGCAGGCCGTGTCGAAACATCTCAAGGTGCTCGAGGACTCCGGACTGGTCTCCCGCACCCGTGAAGCCCAGCGCAGACCGGTCCACCTCGAAGACAACGTGTTCGATCTGATGACGAAGTGGATCGAAAGATACCGCCAGCAGGCAGAAGACCGCTATCAACGTCTCGATGCCGTCCTCGCACAGATGGACGCGGACGAGGCAACGCGCGACTCGGATGCGAGCGCCGCCTCGGCGAAGCGGTCCGAGGACACTTCATCCCACGGAAAATCACGCAAAGGAGCATGACATGACGACCACCAGCGACACCGCAGCCGACTATTCGACGCTCAAGCTCGACGTCCCCGAGGGGGTGCAGACCGTGTCGATCACCCGCGATTTCGCGGCCACCCCGGATCAGGTGTTCCGGGCCCATATCGACCCCGAGCTCTTCGTCCAGTGGTGCGGGCCGGACACGATCACGAACACGATCCGCGAATGGAATCCTCGTACGGGCGGAAACTGGAGCTACGTGTCGACCGATGATCGCGGCGAGTACGCGTTCTTCGGCTCGTTCCACGAGGTGCGGGAGAACGAACGCATCGTCCAGACCTTCACCTTCGAAGGCTTCCCGGATGCGGTCAACCTCGAGATCCTCACTCTGACCGACCTCGGCGACGAGCGGACGCGACTGACCGCGACGTCGGTCTTCGATTCGCTCGAGTCCCGTGACGGCATGGTCGCCTCGGGCATGGAGCACGGCATCGTCGAGGGCTACAACAAGCTCGACAGGCTTCTTGGCGAATCCTGACCCAATTGCCACCTGACGGCGGCGCAGCAACCTCGCGCGAAGTTGCTGCGCCGCCGTCAGGTAGCGCTGGGGAGTTCGGACATCATGGCGAAGTAGGAATCCCGACTGCGGCGGACGTGGCGTGCCATGACCTCGGCCGCCTTCTCCTCCTGGCCGGCGTCGATGGCCGCGATGATCTCCCGGTGTTCGGGCCAGGCCTGAGGCCCTCGGCGCATGAGGTTGAGAGAATACAGCCACTCGATCTTGCCCGAGATCTGACGCAGAAGGCTGATGAGGGACAGACTGCCGCTGAGGCCCGCGACGGCGAAGTGGAACCGCGTATTCAGTGCGGCGAGGTCGTCAAAGCGCTGTTGCCGGATGACGATATCGCCGGTTGCGAGGATCTCATCGATCTCCTCACGCAGCCGCTGCCACTGGTTGTCCGGCGCGTCCTCGGCTCCGAGTTCGGCCACTCGTCTCGCCGCACGCTTGGCGGTCGCAGCCTCGAGCACGATGCGGATCTCGAACAGGTCGTCGGCGTCCTCGACCGGTGAGGGCGCGACCATCGAACCGCTGTAGGCGCGGGATTCGACGAGCCCCTCGGCCTCCAACGCGCGCAGCGCCTCCCGGATCGGGATCCGCGAGACCGCGTATTGCTTGGCCAACGCCACTTCCCGAAGTTTGGCACCGGGAGAGTGCACTCCCCTGATGATGTCGCTGCGGATCTGCGCCCCGACGGCAAGACTGCTCGAGACCCCGGAGGCATCCGCACGACTGTGACTCGTATCCTCAGCCATCGACTCTGCCCCATTCCGCGGTACTCATCGCTCTGTCCTTCTGCAGTCCAACACATCACCATCGTCTCAGGCCCGCGGCAGCTGCAGGACCTCACCTCGCGGCCGCCCTATCTGCCCGCCGCGTATCCCTGTGCGCCACGCGGATTCGCTCCAGCAGTGATTCGTCCGGTCCCGGGATCGCGGGTCACGCAGGACAGCCGCCCCAACTCCCAGTCCCCCGCCCGTGTCACAACGTGTCCACGGGCGATCAACCCGTTGATGACATCCTCGCCGAGGCGGTCCTCGACCACGGCGCCACCCGGGACCCAGGTGCGCGGCCAGAATGAGGCCGCCAACGATGTGGTGTGCAGGGCCGGTGCGTCAATGGCCTGCTGCGCTTCGTAGCCGCCGACGAGCAGACGCAGGATCAGGAGAAGCTGCCACTGTTCCTGCTGGTCGCCGCCCGGAGATCCGAGTGCGATGACAGGATCGCCGTCCTTCGAGATCAGCGTCGGGGTCAGAGTCGTCCGCGGGCGCTTGCCGGGCGCCAGCGCCGATGGCGCCTTCTCATCGAGCCACGTCATCTGCAGACGGGTTCCGAGGCAGAATCCGAGCTGCGGGATGGTCGGTGAGGACTGCAGCCAGCCGCCCGACGGTGTCGCCGAGATCATGTTGCCCCATCGGTCGACGACGTCGATGTGGCAGGTGTCTCCGTTGTTCACACCGTTCTTCTGCACCGTGGGCTCACCGATGCCTGCTCTGATGAGCTCTTCGCGATCGGCGCCTTCGAGGAGGAGCGGAGGCGTGAACGCCGAGCGCTGGCCTGCCCGGGTCTCGCCGGGCCGGAACTCGGGTGATGCGACATCGGTGATGAGCCTCCGACGAGATGCGGCGTACTCGTCGCTGAGCAGCCAGTCGAGGTCGACATCGCCGTCGCCGTAATAGGTATCACGGTCAGCCATCGCCAGCTTGAGCGCTTCGAGGATCGTGTGCGCTCCGAGTTCGTTCGACGGGTCGAGGCGCTCGTCATCGAAGCCGTCGAGGATCTTCAGCGCCTGGAGCAGCACAGGACCTTGGCCCCACGCACCGATCTTCGCGATCTCGAATCCCCGGAACTCGATGGTCACCGGCGGTTCGAAGTGGGCATCGAAGCCGGCGATGTCCTCGACCGTCATGACTCCCGCATGATCGCCGCCCGTCGAATGGCGGTGCGGGGTGACGATGAACTCCGCAATCGCCTCGGCGACGAAGCCGGACTTCCACTCCCGTCGTGCCGCACGGATCCGCTCTTCCCGCGAATCCGCTGCCTCACCGGCAGCGATGAGTCTGCGCAGCACATCAGCATAGGCGTGATTGCACACCGTTTCGCCGGCCTCGGGGACCTCTCCTCGGGGCATCCACAGGGCCGCCGATGTCGGCCAGTGCTCGGTGAAGAGTTCGCGGACCTTGGCGATGGTGCCCGCCGCTCGCTCGAGGATCGGATGACCGTTGTCGGCATAGTCGATCGCGAACTCGAGGGCCTCGGCCAGTTCCCAGGTGCCATGGTGTTCGAGCAGGTTGAGCCAGGAATCGACTGCGCCGGGAACTGCTGCCGCAAGCGCACCGGCACCGGGGACCATGTCGAGCCCCTCGCCGCGGTAGTGCTCGATCGTGGCCGCCGCAGGAGCTGGCCCCTGGCCCATCATGACCTGCGGAGCACCGGGATCCGCGGCGGTCGCGAAGATTCCGGTCATGTCTCCGGCAGGGCCGTTGAGATGCGGTTCGACGACATGAAGCAGAAAGGCACCCGCCACCGCGGCATCGAACGCGTTCCCACCTCGCTCGAGTACAGCCTGTGACGCGGCGGTGGCGAGCCAATGCGTCGAGGCGGCCATGCCGAAGTGACCTTCGAGGGTCGGGCGAGTGGTGAATTCAGCGGGAGGCGTGAATGGCATCGATCGGATCCTTCGGAGAGTTCTCGAGGGCTGGACGGAACTGCTTGCCCTCTTCATAGTTGCACACAATTGCGGCACTGCTTATCGTTTTGTATACAAAATGACCGAAAGGGCACCTATGACACGTCGACTCGACCTGGCCATGCTTCTGTTGCTGACCTTCTCGACCGGCATGGTCGATGCCATCGGCTACCTCGGCTTCGACAAGGTCTTCACCGGAAACATGACCGGCAACGTCGTCATCCTCGGCATGGGCCTGGCCGGCGCCGAAGACGTTCCGGTTCTGCGCCCCGCCCTCGCACTCGTCTTCTTCATGATCGGCGCCGCCCTGTCCGGCCGGATCCTCGGCGACATCGGCGAAGCCTGGCACCGCCGGACGACGCTGATCTTCGGCATCGTCGCCGCTGGCTGCGCGGGCCTCTCGCTCTACGTCGGCCTCGTACCCGATCCCGAGATCGGCCTCGCCGGCACGATCTTCACCTCCGCGCTCTCGGCTCTCATGGGCGCGCAGGCCGCGGCGGCGAGGAAGATGAAGATCGCCGACGTCACCACCGTCGTCGTGACCTCGACGATCGTCGGGCTCGCCTCCGATTCCCGTTTGGCCGGCGGCAGCAGCGTCCGCTGGGTCCGGCGCCTGCTGGCCGTCATCCTCATTCTCGTCGGCGCCCTCGCCGGAGCCGCGACGCTGGCGCTCAATCAGTGGATCGGCATCGCCCTCGTCGCCGTCATGATCGCCATCGCAACCATCATCGGCCACCGCGGTCAGAAGCGCGCTCACGCCGAGGCGGCCGCCACCGTCCCATCGAACGCCTGATCATCCCTCGCGCCTCCTCAGCGCGGCCGCGACGTCCTGTTGTTCCACAAGATGGATCCTCGGCGACACCGGCGAGCGCCGCCGACGATAATCGAGACATGAGCAACGGAGCCGAGACGCGGAATCTGCCGCAGCCGACCTTTCCCCTCCAGACACCGGGAACCGCCGTCGTCCACGCCGGGCCGCCTCAGCACCCGCGCATCGTCTCCGTGCCCACCCGATTCACGGAGCACATCATCGACCTCACCGAAGGCACAGATGTCTTCGCCGCCCTCGAGCAGGCGCTGGCCGACTTCGCCGTCGAGGGTCTCACCGCCGAGTTCGTGTCCGGTCAGTTCGGGCCCATCGCCTTCGTCCACCCCGCCTACGGCCCCGACGCCGCGCACCCGATGTCCTTCACCGAAGCCTTCACGGTCGACCACCCCGCGCGGCTGGCCCATGCCGCCGCCACCGTCGGGTTCCGCGACGGCACACCTTTCTGCCACATCCATGCCTCGTGGACGCAAGACGACGGCACAATCAAGGGCGGCCACTTGCTGCCGGGCACCCTTGCCGGGCCGGAGGGTCTGCGGGTCCGCGTGTTCGCGCTGCCCGATGCCCGGCTGATCAGCGATGTCGATGCCGAAACCGGGTTCTCCGCCTTCGCTCCTCACCCGACCGAACCGGCCTCCCCCAGCCCGACGGCAGCACCGACTCCATCCGAGTCGGACCGCCTGACCCCGCGCCCACCCGATGCCGTGGTCTCGCGCATTCGTCCCGGTGAGATCCTCGACGAGGCGGTGCTCGCCGTCTGCCGGAGCGCCGGCTTCGACTCCGCCGAGGTGACCGCGAGCCTCGGAAGCACGACCGGAGCGGTCTTCGTCGACGGCTCCGCTCCGTGGCCGGCCGTCGAGTTCACGCACCTGAGCGGCACCGTGACCGGTGCGACCTCGACCGGGGCGATTTCAACCACGGCGACCTCACTCGGGTCGAGCCCAACCGGTGCGCAGGACGCAGCCCCGCAGGTCGTCCTCACCGGAGAAGTCGTCGACGTCGCGGGCCAGGTCACCCGAGGCACCCTCGAACCCGGCGCCAATCCCGTGGCCGTGACCTTCGAACTCTTCGTTCGCCGCACGGCCTGAAACGCACCCGCTGACCAGCTCATACAGGCGCCCCGGCACCTTCGTACACCGGGGCGTCTCCGCAGAGGCTCAGACTCAGCTCACGACATCACGGCCCCACCGTCCACACGCAGGATCTGTCCGGTCGTGAACGCGGCACCATCGGTGGCGAGGTAGGCGACCGCCTCGGCGATCTCATTCGGCTGACCCATGCGATCGAGCGCCTGCCCCGAGGTGTCGTACGTCTGCCCGACAGTGAGCGCGGACTCGACCGGGCCGGGCGCCACCGAATTGCAGCGGATGCCCTGCCGGCCGTATTCCTTGGCCACCCACTTCGTCAGGGCGATGATCCCGCCCTTGCTCGCCGCATAGGCAGGGCCGGACCGGGCACCGGCCTCCCCGTCGGAGACCGCTCCGCCGTTGATGCCCGAGATCGAGGAGATGTTGATGATCGACCCGGAACCGGCCTCGGCCATGTGCGGGTGGACGGCGGCCTTGATGAAATTGAACGTCCCGCCGAGGTTGGTCTCGATGTCGCGCTGCCACTGTTCGGCGGTGATCTCGTCGATGCCGATGCGCGCGGCCGTGCCCGCGTTGTTGACGAGGATGTCGAGGCAGCCGAAGGTCTCGACGAACGACCCCACCGCGGCGGTCACCTCGTCGACGTCACGGACATCGAGGGAGAACGCGGCGAACCGCTGCTCGGGGTACGTCTGCGCCAGGCCCGCCGCCGCATCCTCGGCACCCTCGAGGTCGACGATACCGACCGAGGCGCCCCTGTCGGCCAACGCCGTGGCAATGGCCAGACCGATGCCCTGGGCGGCACCCGTGACCAGCGCGGTCTTGTTCGTGAGCAGATACGGTTCCATGACTCTCCTTGAGAAGAATTGAGTGAAGCGCCGTCCGGCGCCCGGTCGAACTCACCCGGCACCGGCACCCGAAGGCGCCGATGCCGCGGCGGCAGCCCCGCCTACCCGACCCCGAGCAGATCGGGCAGCCAGTTCGACAGCGCCGGGATGTAGGTGATGAGCAGCAGGGCGATGATCGCGCAGACGAGGAACGGCACGACCCCGCGCACCACTTCCTCGAGCTTGATCTTCCCGATGCCCGCCCCCACGTAGAGGTTGAGCCCCACCGGCGGGGTGAACAGGCCGATCGCGAGGTTGACGGTCATGAACACGCCGATCGTCGTCATGTCCACACCGACGCCGATGAGGATCGGCACGAGGATCGGGATGAACAGGTAGAACGCACTGATCGCATCGACGAAGGCGCCGACGATGAGCAGGATGACCGTGACGACCGCGAGGATGAGGTACTTGTTGTCCGTCACCTCGAGCACGGCCGACGAGATCGCATCGGCAATCCCTTCGACGGTGATGACGTAGGAGAACAGGCTGGCCACGCCGACGATGAACATGATGACCGCGGTCGAGACCCCGGATTCGAGGAACACCTTCGGCATGTCCTTCCAGGTCAGTTCCCGGTAGACGAACACCCCGACGATGAGCGCGTACACGGATGCGACGGCTCCCGCCTCGGTGGGGGTGAAGATGCCGCCGTAGATCCCGCCGAGGATGATCACCGGGATGAGCAGACCCGGGATCGCCTTGACCAGAGCGGTGAGGATCTCCCCGAACCCGCCCTCGGGATCGACCGTGGCAGTCGGATCCCCAGACCCGACCGGTCCTGAACCGGAGACCCCGGAACTCGCCGAGGCGGCCTTCCCGTTCGTCGTCAGCAGCTGCGTCTTCGACCCTGCCGCACGGTCACCCGAACCGCCGGTTCCGGACGCACCGTTCGCCGACCCGGGCGCGCCGTTCGCCGCCGTGGAGGCGCCGGTTGCCGGTCCGGTCGCACCGGACCCGGCGGCCGCCTCGGTGTCGGTCTTCGCCTTCACCGGCAGGCCGGCCAGTTCACGCACCCGGGGCACGAACAGGGCGGCGATGAAGAAGGCGAGGGCCATGATGATGCCGGGCACGATGCCGGCGATGAAGAGCCGGGAGATCGAGATCGATCCGAACTCGGCGGCGACGACGGCGAAGATGATGAATGCGATCGATGGTGGGACGACGATGCCCATCGATCCGGAGGCCGCGACGAGGGAGACCGCGTGCTTCTTCTGGTACCCGTTGCGCACGAGCGCCGGGATGAGGATCGCACCGATCGCCGCCACGGTGGCAGGCCCTGATCCGGAGATCGCGGAGAAGAAGAACGCGGAGATGATCGTCACCGCGGCCAGGCCGTGGCGCAGGCGACCGAAGATGAGGAACGCAAGGTCGACGAGCCGCTGCGAGATGCCCGTGTACTGCATGACGATGCCGGCGAGGATGAAGAACGGGATCGCCAGCAGCGTGCCCGAACTCATCGACGGGAACATCACCGAGGGCACGACATCGAGGACCTGGATGCCGTCGGTGGTCACGAGGGTGACGACGGCGGCCAGGCCGAGGGAGAAGGCGACCGGGATCCCGAGGCCGAGGAAGAGGAAGAAGCTGCCGAAGAGCAGGAGCGTGATCATTTCCGGCCTCCCTGGAATTCGTCAGCGTCGATGACCGGGGCGGCTTCGACGGCGAGGCGCTCGATGACCGCCTCGGCGGAGGTGTCCTCATGCAGAGCCGTCCGCAGGGCTTGGATGCTGCGGATCACTCCGAGCGCACCGGCCAGCGGGATGGACAGGGTGAACAGCCATTGCGGGATCCCCAGCGACGGGGTGGCCCGGCCGCGCAGACCCTGCGCGATCGTCATCTCGCCGCCCCAGATCAGCAGCACGGCGAGGAAGGCGACGATGAGCACGGTGCCGGCGATGAGCAGGAAGCGGCGGACCTGGCCCTTCGCGTGCTCGACGAGGTAGGTGAACCCGAGATGCGCGCCGAGGCGGATCCCGACGACGGCTCCCATCATCGTGAGCACGACGAGGAGGTTGATGGTGATCTCCTCGGAGAAGGCCAGTGAGGCCTTGAAGATGTAACGGGAGAGGACGTTGACGAAGGTGACGAGGACGATCACCATGAACGAGGCGATGACGACCCAGTCCTCGAAGAATCTGATGGCTCTCATCTCACAGTCCTTTCGGAATGAACGCCTGGGCCATGTCCGGTCCCCAGACCTTGCGGTATTCGCTGTAGATCGGACTCAGCTTCGTGCGGAAGGCGTCTTTCTCCTCATCGCTGAGTTCGTTGACTTCCATGCCGGAGTCCTTGAGTTCGGCGATGAGCTTCTCTTCGCCGTCGCGGTTCTTCTCGATCTGGAACTCGTTGGCGTCACCGGCGAGGCGGGTGACAAGCTTCTGATCCTCCGGCGTCAGGGAGTCGAAGAGGTCCTTGTTCACGCCGAGGATGAGCGGATCGTAGGAGTAGTTCCACAGTGTCAGGTACGGCTGGACTTCCTGCAGGTTCGCCGAGTAGATGACGTCGATCGGGTTCTCCTGACCGTCGATCGCTCCCTGTTGCAGGGCGGTGAAGACCTCGCCGAAGGGCATCGTCGTCGGGTTTGCCCCGATCTGCCGGTAGAGGTCGGTGTACATGCCGAAGCCGGGAATGCGGAACTTCATGCCCCGCATGTCCTCGGGGGTGTGGATGGGCCGGTGCGTGTTCGTCAGCTGCCGCATCCCGGATTCGCCGAAGCCGAGCAGGTGCACTCCGCGTTCGGCGAGGTAATCGCCGTAGACGTCCCCGCCTTCGCCGGCGAGCGCCTTCTGCCCGTCCTCGACGGTGTCGAAGATGAACGGCGCGGTCACGGCACCGAAGCGCGGGTCGACGCCGGCGTAGATGATCGGCGAGTTGTAGGAGAAGTCCTTCGCCCCGTCCATGAGCTGTTCGACACCGGCGGTGGCTTCACCGGCGGAGAGCCGTTCATTGCCGAAGACCTTCATGGTGATCCGCCCGTCGGTCTCCGCTTCGAGGTCCTTCGCGAACTTCTCCGCCGCGAGGTACCACGTCGAGGTCGACCCGGTCGTCACCGTCATCTTCCACCGGTAGCGCTGCTTGCCGTCGTCCGTGGTGCCGAAGTTCGTTCCGCACCCCGCCAGCAGCAGGGCGCACACCATCAGCACGGCGGACCACACGAGCATGGTTCTCGTCGTCCGTGTTCTCGGCACCATTGCCTCCTTCATCTCCCTATTTCCCTGTCACATTCGTGGTCTCTCGGCGCGCTGCTGCCCCGAGGCGGCCCCGCCGGTCACCGCTTCGGCATCCCCGCCCAGTGGGTCAGTCCCCCGTCGACGGGGATGAGCGTGGAATTGATGTAGGCCGATTCGTCCGAGGCGAGGAACACCGCGAGATCCGCGACGTCCTCGGGCCGGCCCATCGTCCCCGTCGGCGACTGCGCGTGCCGGGCGGCGAGCATGTCCTCGACCGAGTCGTAGTGGCCCGTGATCGAACGGTGGATGAGCGGGGTTTCGATGAGGCCCGGGGCGATCGAGTTCGCGCGGATGCCCTCGCCCGCGTACTGCGCGCCGACGACTTTCGTCAGTTCGATGAGTCCGGCCTTCGAGGCCGCATACGCCGGGTAGTCATACCCCATAAAGCGCATCCCGCCGATCGAGGACACCGTGATGATCGACCCGGTGCCCGCGGCACGCATGTGCGGCAGCGCGTGCTTGATCGCGGTGAACGCGCCGGTGAGGTTGATGTCGAGGGCCCGGCGGAAACCGTCGCTGGGAAGTTCGTCGACTCCCCCGTTGACGACGACGCCGACGTTGAAGTGGAGCACGGTCGGTCCGCCGAGGCGCTCGGCGCAGTGGGCGAAGGCCGCGGCCAGGGAGTCCTCGTCGGCGACATCGGCGACGGCCGTGGTCAGGTGGGATTCCAGATCGACCCCGCCGAGGCGGCCCTGCCCGCCGTGGCCACCGCGGTCGGTCTCGGGCCGGGCGGCCGCCTCGGCGAGGGCGCGCTGTGCCTGGTCGAGGGCGTTCGGATCGCGGTCGACGATGCACACGCGCGCACCCTCGCGCAGGAACGCGATCGCTGCGGCGAAGCCGTTGTTGACCTCCCCGTCCGGGGTGCCGCACCCGATCGCCATGATCGTCGTGCCCGCCAGCCTGCCTGCCGTGTTCATCGTGCGCTGCCCCGTCCCTGCGAATATTCGGCTTTGATCTCCTTGCGGGCGAGCTTGCCGTACGCCGTGACCGGCATGGTCTCGACGAAGTGGATCTCCTTGGGCACTTTGTATGCGGCGAGCCTTGATCGGCACAGCCGGTCCAGTCGTTCCTCCAGGTCATCGGCAGCGGCGGGGACCGTCCGTTCGATGACGGCTACGCCGATCTCTCCCCACTGCGGATCGGGCACGCCGACGACGACGGCTTGGGCCACCTCGGTGTCGGTGAGGAGGAGTTCTTCGATCTCACGCGGATAGACGTTCGATCCGCCGGAGATGTACATATCCGACTTCCGGCCGGTGAGGAACAGGTAGCCGGCCGCGTCGAGGTAGCCGATGTCGCCGGTGTGGAAGACGCCTCCTGCGAAGGATTCGGCGTTCGCATCGGGACGGCCGAGGTAGCCGGCGCACACGGTCGGCCCGGCCACGCAGACTTCGCCCTGAACGCCGACGGGCAGTTCCGCGCCTGTGTCGTTCAGGATGATGATCTCGACTCCGGTGCGGGCACGCCCGCAGGTGCCGATGCCGGCGGAGTCGACGGGGATCCGGCCGTGGTCGTCGGGACCGAGGACCGTGATCGCTCCGGTCACCTCGGCGAGCCCGAAGTACTGGACGAGGCAGGGGCCGAGACGCTCGAGAGCGCGTGCCTGGTCGGCGGCGAGCATCGGGGCACCGGCGTAGATGATGCGCTCCAAGGTGTGGTCCTCGGGTCCGCGTCCGTCCGGGCAGCCGGCGACGATGCGGTTGAGGATCGTCGGCACGGTGAAGGCGTTCGTGATGCCGTAGGCGTCGATGGCCGGCCACAGCGACTCCTGGCTGGGCTTGCCGCCTGGGTGGATGATCGACGGGGTGCCGCCGAAGACCTGCGCGAGCATGTGGATGCCCGCCCCGTGCGACAGTGGCGCGAGCACGAGGGAGGCTCCGGTCTCGTCCTCGTTGGGGAAGAGGTCGCAGCGATGGTTCGTCAGCACCGCGCCGAGGTGGCGGTGCGTGAACGTCGCGGCCTTGGGTCGGCCGGTCGATCCGGAGGTGAAGAAGTACCAGCAGGGGTCGTCTTCGTCGACGGTGGAGTCGACGGCCGCAGGCGCGTGCGCCGAGGGGACCACTTCGCGTCGAGAGGACTCGTTGGAGCCGGTCCCCTCGGCGCGAAGTGGTCCGCTCGATGAGGGCAGCTCGCCGATCCACAGGACGGGGCCGGTGAAGCCTTCGGCCACCAGCGCGGTGACGAAGTCGGAGTGGGCACGGTCGGCGATGACGGCGGCGGGGGCCACCTCGGCGCTGATGCCCAGCAGCTCCTCGGTCGACAAGGCCGCGTTCGGTGGGGCGATGACGCCTCCGGCACGGAGGATCCCCCAGAAGGACTGGATCACCTCGGCGTGGTTGGCCGAGAGCAGGAGGACGGTGTCGCGACGGCCGACCCCGCCTGCTTGGAGGGCGGCGGCGAGCGCCTCGGCGCGGGCGTCGAGTTCGGCCCAGGTCCAGCGCTGCCCGTGATCGTCGTCGACGACGGCAAGCCGCTCGGGCAGGCGTCGGGCGGTCTGTGTGAGGAAGTGGGAGACGTTGACCCCGCGCCGAGGTGTGGGCGTGAAGTCCTTGGCCGGGGAGGTCTGGGAGATTGTGCGCATCAGCGAACGCGCTCGAGCACGGAGGCGAAGTTCGACACGGCGGCGCCGCCCATGTTGAAGACTCCCGCGAGTTCCGGGTCCTCGATCTGGATGCCGGGCGAGCGGCCGGTCAGCTGGGCGGCGGCCAGGGCGTGCATGGACACTCCGGTGGCGCCGATGGGGTGCCCCTTGGCTTTGAGCCCGCCGGAGGGGTTGACGGGCAGGCGGCCGTCGATGGCGGTCGCACCTTCGTCGAGGAGGGTGTGGCCCTGACCTGGGGCGGCGAGTCCGAAGGCTTCGTATTCGAGGAGTTCGGCGATTGTGAAGCAGTCGTGGGTCTCAAGGAGGTCGAGGGCATCGATGCTGATGCCGGCGGACTGCAGCGCTTGGTCCATGGCCGCGCGGGCGCCGGCCATCTCCAGCGGATCACGCTGTGACAGCGGCATCACGTCGTTGGCGTTGCCCATTCCGCGCCAGGTCACGGCCTGCGGGGCGGAGGCGGCGACCTCCTCGGCGCCCATGACCAGGGCGACGGCACCGTCGGAGACCATCGAGCAGTCGGTGCGGCGCAGGGGTTCGGCGACGTAGGGGTTGGTGGCACCGACGGTGTTGCAGAAGTCGAAGCCGAGGTCCTTCTGCATGTGGGCCAATGGGTTCTGTGCGCCGTTGGCGTGGTTCTTCGCGGCGATCTTCGCCAGGGCCTCGGAATGATCGCCATAGCGGTCGAAGTATTGTCGGGCGATCTCGCCGAAGACTCCGGCGAAGGACTTCAAGTGCTCTTCCTCTTCGCGAAAACTGGCGCTGAGCAGCACTTCGTTGACGTCGTGGCCCGAGGCCTGGGTCATGCGTTCGGCGCCGATGACCAGTGCGGTGCGGTGGCGGCCGGCGGCGATCGTGTCGTGGGCGGCGAAGATCGCGGCGGATCCGGTGGCACAGGCGTTCTCGTGCCGGTGGGCCGGGATGCGGGCGAGTTCGGGGAACACGGTGCCCGGCAGTGCGGCTTCGAAGCCCTGGCGGGAGAGTCCGTTGTTGAATACGCCGACGTGGATGACGTCGATATCGGTCGGCTCGAGGCCAGCATCGGCGATGGCATCACGGGCGACGTCGGCCATCATCTGCGGCAGCGGTGACTCGGACCGGCCGAACCTGCCGTGGGACCAGCCGATGATTGCAGGCGTTGACATGGACACTCCTTCGGGTACCGGGCTCTGCGGGACGAGCACTGTCCCTCATACTTTCCCGGTCCCATCAGATGGTCAAAGAAAATCCACGATATGGAACATCGGTGTCGTGGCAGTCCGGCCGTCTCCCCTCGCCGCCGCAGCTCAGCACGTGCCCGCCGAGACACGCATTGAGTGTCGAGACACGCGTGCGCACACCCGTTTCTCGACACTCAATGCGTTTTTCGATGAATTCCGGCCCCTGCAGCCGGAGTGCCCGCCCACCTAACCTTTGAGGCGCGTCATCTCCGGGTCGAAGATGGGTTCGGCCGTGACGGTGGCCGGCACACGGCGCCCGAGGTACTCGATCTCGACGCCGTCGCCGACGCTCAGTGTGTTCGGCAGCCAGGCGTAGGCGATCGACTTCCCGATCGAGTACCCATAGGCCGCCGAGGTGACATAGCCGTCCGCACCGCCCGTCGAGGCAGGCGTCCGGCCCGTCGCCGAGGCGGTGCCCACCTCCGCCTCGGTCGTGCCCGCGGAGCTCGACATCAGGTACACGGGCTCACTGCCCAGCACAACGTCCTCGCGCCGATCGAGCGTCAGGCATGTCAGTTTCTGCGTGGCCGCCGCAGCCCGGTCCGCAAGGGCGGCCTTTCCGCGGAAGTCATCGGTCTTCGAAGCCTTGACCGCGAAGCCGAGTCCTGCCTGCACCGGTTCGTGTTCGCTGGTCATATCGGAGCCGAAGGACCGGAACCCCTTCTCCAGGCGCAGCGAGTTGAAGGCCTCGCGTCCTGCGGCGATGAGGCCGTAGTCCCGACCGGCTTCCCACAGCACGTCCCACAGGCGATGCCCCAGGTCAGCGGAGGTGTAGAGCTCCCATCCCAGCTCTCCCACATAGGACAGGCGCATCGCTGTGACGGGGATGCCGCCGAGGGTGATCTGCTTAGTGCGGAAGTACTTGAGTCCGTCGTTGCTGAGGTCGTCGGCGCTGACTTGAGAGATGACTTCGCGGGCGAGCGGTCCCCACAGTCCGATGCAGCAGGTGCCCGGGGTCGTCTCTCGCACGGTGGCCCACCTGCTCGGGTCGGCCGCGCTCTGGTGCTTGGCCGCCCGGGTGATGGAGGCGAAGTCGATGTTCGAGTTCGCTCCCACCTGGTAGGTCTCTTCGTCGAGGATCGCGACGGTGATGTCGCTCGTGATGCCGCCGGCCTCGTCGAGCAGCAGGGTGTAGCTGACGGCGCCGGGTTTGCGCAGCATCGACGAGGTCGTCAGTCCGTGGAGCAGCTCGCCGGCGCCCGGGCCTTTGACCTCGAAGCGCTTGAGCGCGGTCATGTCGTACATGGCGACATTCGTCCGCGTCTTCCAGGCTTCGACCGCTGCGATCGGCGAGTGGAACCTGTCGGCCCATTCGTCCCGCGGCGGTGCCTTCCACTCCTCCGACAGCTCGTTCAGCAGAGCGGCATTGGCTTCGTACCAGTGCGGGCGCTCCCACCCGTTCGTCTCGAGGAAGAACGCGCCGAGGGCCTTCTGCTGTTCGTTGAACGGGCTGAGCCGCAGGTCACGCGGTGATACGCGCGGCTGCAGCGGGTGGATGACGTCGTAGATTTCGACGAAGTTCTGCTGCGAGGTCTCGCTGACGTACTCGGGTGTCGTCAGCGCGTCCTCGAAGCGGTTGAGGTCGATGCCGGACAGGTCGGTGTTCGAGCGCCCGAGGGCGATGAGTTCGGCCACGGCCTTCGCGATGCCGGCACCATGGGTGACCCAGACCGCCTCGGCGACGAAGAACCCGTCGACCTCCCGCGATTGGCCCACGAGCGATCCGCCGTCGGGGGTGAAGGAGAAGATGCCGTTGAAGCCGCGCTGGACCTGTGTCTGCGCGAGCTCCGGCAGCAGCTCCTGGCTGGCCTCCCATTCGCGGACGAAGTCCTCCGGGGTGAAGTCGAGGCTCGAGGGCATGACCTCCTCCGTGATCTCTTCGGGCGAGTAGGTCCGCAGGGTGTCGAGGTCGACGGGCATCGGGCGGTGGGCATAGGAGCCGATGCCGATCCGCTCGCCCCACTCGCGGTAGTAGAGGTCTTTGTCCTGGTAGCGCAGGATCGGAGCCTGAGCCCCGGCCGGCGGCTCGTTCTTCCCCACGAGGGACGGCACCTCGGTCGTCCACGCGAACTGGTGGCCCAAGGGCAGCAGGGGAATCGTCGTGCCGACCATCTCACCGATCTTCGGGCCCCAGAAACCGGCGCAGGAGACGACGATGTCGGCAGGAATCCGATCCTCACCGGCGATGACGGCGCTGACCCTGCCGCCGGTCGTTTCGATGTCGGTGACCGTCGTCCGGTCACGGAATTCGACTCCTGCGGCTCGGGCGCGGTCAATGACGAGCTGGGTGCCCTTCGCGGCCAGAGCGAGTCCGTCGCCGGGGGTGAGCAGCCCTCCGAGGACCATGTCCCGGTCGAGCATGGGGAAGAGCTTCGCGCACTCATCTGCGTCGATGACATGGGCTTCGACGCCGTAGGACCGGTTCCAACCGGCCCGTCGGTGCAGATCCTGCAGCCGCTCTTCGGTCGTGGCGACCTCGAGCCCGCCGACGGGCAGGAACGAGCCGCGACCGTCGGGGCCGGTGAGAGACGTGAGTTTGTCGATCGTGTACTGCGCGAACTCGGTCATCGACTTCGAGGGGTTCGAGGAGAAGACGAGACCCGGCGCGTGCGAGGTCGATCCGCCGGGAATCGCCAGCGGCCCCTGCTCGACGACGAGCGTATTGGCCCAGCCCAACTGCGCGAGTTCGTCGGCGAGATTGGCGCCGACGATGCCGGCTCCGATGATGACGACTCGTGGTGATGCGTTCAGCACAGAGTACTCCTTGTTGGTGAGGGTGGTGGAGGGTGATGTCGCAGTGGGCGTTCGAGCAGCGCTCAGGCGTCCAAGGCGGAGTATTTGGTTTCCGGTGCCCAGAAGATCGAAGCGATGAACCCGATGAGCGGGAAGATCGCCGCGATGAGCAGGGTGCTCGATACCCCGAGGTGGTCGAGCGTGACCGGGAAGAGATAAGTGGCTCCAGCGGCCCCGACACGGCTGAACGCCGCGGCATAGCCGACGCCGGTGCTGCGGAAGCGAGTCACGAACATCTCCGGCGGGTAGACGTACTGGATGCTGTTCGAAGCGGTGATGATGAGCACGAAGGCTCCGAAGACCATGAGAGTCACCAGCGGCGGCAGTTCCGTCCACCCGCCGAGGAAGACGAGCAGAACCACCATGAGAGCGAAGGTCCAGTTCACGAAGGTGCGGCGTGGCAGCAGCCACAGAAGCCACAGTCCCACACCGGCGCCGAGGAGCTGGAGCCCGTTCATGAGCAGATCCGTCGAGAATCCGTTATTCAGGCCGAGGTCGTCGAGGACAGGAACGATGAACGTGAAGATCGCGAACAACGGCCCCACCTGACAGAACCAGAACAGTCCGGAATACACGATGGTGCGGGTGTCGTTCTCAGCGAAGAAGTCGCGCAGCCGAGTCTTGACGACCTCTGCGGGGACAGGCGGCAGGGCGTACTGCGGCCCATAGTGTGCGGAGATGATCGCCTGTGCCTCCTCCGTGCGCCCCTGCGCCTGCAGCCACCGCGGAGACTCGGGCAGTGCCATCCGCACGATGAGCACCACGAACGCCGGCAGCGCGCTGCTTGCCAACAGCAGACGCCAGGAGTCGGGGCTCGAGAGGTGGGCGACGACGAAGGCTGAGATGAAGCCGATGAACCAGAAGGCCGCAATCGAGCCGAGCAGGACGCTGCGGTGACGACGCGGAGTGAACTCCGCGAGCAGTGCCGTGCCGACCGCATACTCGACGCCGATGAGCAGACCGAGCAGCAGCCGCATCGCCACGAGATCCCACGTGCCGACGACGAAGAGTTGAGCCAGTGAGACGAGGACGAAGCCGACGAGGTTCCAGAAGAACACCCGTTTGCGTCCGTAACGATCGGCGATGCGCCCGAAGAACAGCCCGCTGATGAAGATGCCGATGAGTGCGCTGGCCGCAATGAGCCCCTGGCCGAGCGCCGAGAGCTCCAGTTCGGCCGCCGCCGGACCGACCGCGCCGCCGATGACGCCGAGGATGTAGCCGTCGATGAAGATGCCGCCGAAAGCCGCGATCGCCACGACGATGACGAGTCGGTTCAGTGGAGCTTCGTCGACCGAGATGCTCCCCTCACCGATTCGGCGAGCGGAGACATCGGGGCGGACGGGGTCGATGCCATCGATGTCCTTCTGCTGTGTCATGTGGTCTCCTTCGACTCACTCGGCGACTGTGCCCGAACCGACCGGTTCAGGCGTCGATGACGAGGTCGGACTTCGCCGTCGAGCAGCACGGCAGGAACTTGCCCGCGTCGATCTCTCTGGCGCGGATGCCGCCCTGATGATTCATCTCGACGTCGCCGTCGAGCTTGATGGACTTGCAGGAGCCGCACATGCCCTCCTGACAGTTCGCGGGAATCTTCACTCCCGCCTTCCGCGCGGCCTGGAGCACGGTCTCCTCATCCCCGATGCGGACGTTGAGACCCGAGCGCACGAACGACATCGTGTGCTCCCCCTCCCCCACCGTAGGCAGGACGGCGGGGTCGACGACGGCGGTTTCGTCATCTTCGTTCGAATCCGTCGCCGAGGCGGGGCTCGGGTCCTCGTCGGGCACGACCGCCTCGGCGTCGACGGCTTCGATCGGCGCACCCGTCGCTTCGATCGGACCGTCGGCGTCGTACTCGGGCTCGTACATGTCAAGCGCGGCCGGCTGGGACTCGTAGTATTCCTCGGTCGACGCCGCGATCTCCTCGGCGATCTCACCGGCGATGGCGACCTCTTCGGCGTATTCGGCCCGGATCTCGCGGTCGCCGGAGAAGAACTCCATGAACACCGAGGTGTCATCGACTCCGACGGCGCGCAGCAGGTCGGTCGCCGAGTTGAGATACCCCTCCGGGCCGCAGGCGAAGACCTGCCGGCCGTTCGCGTCGGGGACGAGGTCATCGAGCAGCGATGCCGACAGCCGACCGGTCCGACCCGGCCACTCCTCGTCGCACTCCCGATCGCCGAGGCAGTAGACGACCTTGATCCGGAAGTCCACCGTGGCGAGGAAGTCGAGCTCGTCGGAGAAGGCGAAGGAGTCCGGTGCCGCACCATGGTAGACGAGGACGACATCGGCCTGGCCGGGCAGCGAATGCACGGTGCGGATCATCGACATCAGCGGGGTGATGCCGGCTCCGGCCGCCAAGAGCAGGAGACGGGCCCGGCGATCGTAGTCGGCGAGGTGGAAGGCACCGACCGGCCCGAGCATGTCCAGCGTCGTGCCGGGCCTGATGTTCGCGTGCGCCCACTGCGAGACCTTCCCCTGGGGATCCCGTTTGATGGTGATCGAGAATGTCCACGGCTCGGTCGGCGCCGAGGAGATCGAGTAGCTGCGGGACACCGGTTCCGCATGCGGTCCGTCAGCGGGGAAGTCGATGTTGATGTACTGCCCCGATCGGAACGCCAGGGGCGCACCGTCCGTGCGACGGAAGACGAAGACCATCATTCCTCCCGCCTCGGGGATGGTCTCCACGCATTCGGCCGTGAACTCCTGCGGATGCCAGGGCCCCAAGGCGGTGGCGGCTCCGGCCGGGCCGGAGGTACCCGAGAGCACGCGGTTCCACGGCATCTCCAGGCCTCGGACCCGCTGGGCCAACGGCAGCGCGGGCACTGCGGAGGATCTCATCCCACGTGCTCCCGCATCCGCTGCACGTACCAGTTGATGAAGGCCTCGACCTGGTACTCGCTCTTCATATAGGGCCCCTGCTCGTAGAACGGACTCGCCGCCCCCTGCTGGCAGAGTTCGACGAAGGCCTTGTCCTGCAGGTTCGTCTGCTTCCAGGTGTGGGTGAGCGTCTCGAGGTCGTAGTCGACCCCTTCGACCGCATCGTCGGCGACGAGCCATGTCGTGCGCACGAGGGTCTTGTCCGTGCCGATCGGGAAGACGGCGAAGGTGACGACGTGATCGGCCAGCAGGTGGAACCAGGAGTTCGGCTGCAGGTGCATCGAGCAGCGACCCAGTCGGAAGTCCGGCAGATCGCCGAGGAGCTTCTTCGAGAGCCTGCGTCCGTCGGCCGAGAAGGACTCCCCCTGCCCGTCGAGGGATTCCCGGGAGATGCGGATCCCGCCGATGCGGGTGTCGAGCTCCTCGACGACGTCATAGGGCAGTCCGTAGCGGCGGCAGCGGTACTCCAAAGCGGCCTGGGCCTGCTGGTTGCGATCCCAGACGTCTTCGAGGTGGGGCGGGATGGTCTCATCGGTCAGTCCCCAGGTCGGGAACAGCGAACAGGCGAGTTCCGGGTGACCATCGCAGTGGTAGCACTCGCGATTGTTCTCCATCACGAGCTTCCAGTTGGCCTCCTCGACGATGTTCTGCTGGTAGGCGACCTTCGTCTTCGCCAGCTCATGCGGGCCGACATAGGGCTCGAAGATCTTCGCCGTCTCGTGGAAATCCGTGGGCGGCTCCTCCGCCAGACAGAGGAACACCAGACCGGCGACGATCGTGCCGTGAGCCCGCTTGAGCGAGTAGCAGGACTTGTCGAAGGTCATCTCGCCGGGAGCCGAAGCATGGATGAGGTCACCTTCGGGAGAGTACGTCCAGGAGTGGTAGCCGCAGACGAGGTTGCCGGTCGTTCCCTTGAGCTCAGTGAGCACGCGGGCGCCGCGATGCCGGCACACGTTGTGGATGACGTTGACGCCGCCGTCGTCGTTGCGGAGCACGATGATCGAATACGGACCGTAGTCGAGCGTGACGAAGTCACCCGGCTCGGGGATCTCAGCGACGCTGCATGCGAAGACCCAGTGCTGTCCGAACACGGCCTGCATGTCGAGGTTGAAGATGTTCGGGTCCGTGTAGAACGGCGCCTCGAGCGAGAAGCCGACCCGACGGGTGTCGAGCCGGACCCGGAACTCATCGAGCCGCTCCTCGGTGATTCCGGCGGGAAAGCCCTTCTTCGTCGGGGCCAGGTTGGTAGCAGTCAATTGTCATCTCCCTTGATGTCTGCTGGATGCGAGATACCTGCCTGCGCCGGCCCGACAACGGAATGGCGAACTCCTCATCGACGACCGCGGGGACCGTGCTTGCCGGGACCTGCTCGACTGTCACACTAGCGACCAAGATACTGCAGAAAAAGCGCGAGATTTTGTTCAGTATCGTGCGGAATGACTGCATAATGTTACTCATGATCGATCCTCGTCTGGCGACGCTGCGCACCTTCGCCGCCTGCGGCACCGTCGCCGCCACGGCCGAACTCACCGGGTACTCTCCGTCGGCCGTCTCCGGCCAGCTCAGAGAGCTGCAGCAGTCCCTGGGCATGACGCTGCTCGTCAAGGACGGGCGCGGCCTGCGCCTGACCTCGACGGGGCGCTATCTCGTGCGGCGATCCGACGCTCTGACCGCCGCTTGGGAAGACATCCGCGCCGGCGCCTTCGGGTCCGGCGACCAGGCGCCGACGCATTTCGGCATCGGAGGATTCTCGACCGCCTCGTCGAACCTCTTGGCACCGCTGGCCGCCAAGCTGCGCACGACCCGCCCCACGGTCAGCGTCCACGTCATCGAGGCTAGTCCGACGCGCTGCTTCGAACTCCTCATCGCCGAGCGCATCGACCTCGCTGTCATCGTCTCCATGCAGGGCAATGTGCAGGTCGAGGACGATGCTCGGTTCGAGAGCATCGACCTGCTCGATGATCCCCTCGATGTCATGGTCCCCGCCGACCATCCGGTCGCCGATCGCGAATCGGTGACCCTCGGCGAACTCGCCGGCGAGGAGTGGATCACCGCGAGTCCGGGATCTCCCTACCATTCGCTCTTCGTCGCCGCCTTCACCGCGGCCGGGGTGACCCCGACGGTGGCCCACGAGTCCGTCGAGTGGGAGACCTCGGCGGCACTCGTCGGTGCGGGCGTCGGAGTCAGCCTGCTGCCGCGGATGTCCAGCCTCGCCGGAGAGGCGAACGTTCGCCGTGTCCGGCTCGCGGGAACCGGCCGACTGAGCCGGAAGATCATCGCAGCGGTGCGGGCCGGCAGCCGCAGATCTCCGCTCATTCGGGAATCGATGCAGCACCTGCGCACCATGTCGCAGCACATCCTCTCGACTCGCCTGCGCGAGGACTCCTGAGCGGCTCCCGGAGGACTCCGGGCCGGCTCAGGGGAGAACTCCGGGCCGGTTCGCGGAGGATTCCGGGCCGGCTCAGGGGAGGGTTGCCGAGCGCTCGCACTGCGCCTGCATGAACTTCCGCCGAGGGTCTTGACACGGCTCTCCCACGACGGCGAGACTGCATCTACGTCTGATGTCAGACTGATATGTCAGTGGTGTCGTCCGACTCACTCACATGTCCGACAACTCCCACGCATTCGCACACATGGAGGCTCAACGATGAGCAACAAGGCAATCAGCTACGCCGGCCCCGGGAAGGTCGAAGTCGTCGACACCGAGTACCCGGACTTCGTCCTCAAGGACGGCCCGGGAGTCAATCCCGCCAACGTCGGCCGTACAGTCGATCACGGCGTCATCCTCAAGACCGTGGCGACGAACATCTGCGGCTCCGACCAGCACATGGTCCGGGGCCGCACGACTGCCCCGGAGGGTCTCGTGCTCGGCCACGAGATCACCGGAGAGGTCGTCGAAGTCGGCCGCGATGTCGAGTTCGTCCACGTCGGCGACCTCGTCTCCGTGCCGTTCAACATCGCCTGCGGCCGCTGCCGCAACTGCAAGGAGGGCAAGACCGGCATCTGCCTCAACGTCAACCCCGATCGCCCGGGCTCGGCCTACGGCTACGTCGACATGGGCGGCTGGGTCGGCGGTCAGGCCGAGTACGTGCTCGTGCCCTACGCGGACTGGAACGTCCTGAAGTTCCCGGACAAGGATCAGGCGATGGAGAAGATCCTCGATCTCACGATGCTCTCCGACATCTTCCCCACCGGCTTCCACGGTGCCGTCAGCGCCGGGGTGGGCGTGGGCTCGACGGTCTACGTCGCCGGTGCCGGCCCGGTCGGAATCGCCGCAGCCACCTCGGCGCATCTGCTGGGCGCGGCCTGCGTCATCGTCGGCGACCTCAATGAGGACCGGCTGGCTCAGGCACGCGGATTCGGCTGCGAAACGGTCGATGTCTCCCAGGGCGACCCGAAGGACCAGATCGCCCAGATCCTCGGCGAGCCCGAGGTCGACTGCGGCATCGACGCGGTCGGCTTCGAAGCCCGCGGACACGGCAAGGACGCCAGCCACGAGGCTCCCGCCACGGTGCTCAACTCGCTCATGGACATCACTCGGGCCGGCGGCAGCCTCGGCATTCCGGGACTCTATGTCACCGGCGACCCGGGAGCCCCCGACGAAGCGGCCAAGGAAGGATCGCTGTCGATGCGCTTCGGCCTCGGCTTCGCGAAGTCGCACGTCTTCGTGACCGGCCAATGCCCGGTGATGAAGTACAACCGGGGCCTCATGCAGGCGATCCTGCATGACAAGGTCTCGATCGCGAAGAACGTCAACGCGACCCCGATCCGCCTCGAGGACGCACCGCAGGGGTACGCGGACTTCGATTCGGGCGTGGCGAAGAAGTTCGTCCTCGACCCGCACGGGCTCATCACCACCTGAGACTCTCAGATCTCACGCTGAACCCGAGCTTCTCAAGGCCGAAAGTCGGGTGAAGTGGTGAGAAATGGTCACATTCGGATAGTGCGAGCCGAAACATAGGTCGTAACCGGATACTCAGGAGGCGCTGAAAGTATCCGGTTACGACCTATCATTCTGCGCCCACGTGTTTTGGTGGCTGGCAACTGGCACCCAGCAGTCGGCACCAGTAACGTCCGACATCAGCAGCTGGCCTTCAGCCCCGCTCCGCTTCGTCCGCCAGCCGCGCAAATGCCAGGTGGGCGAGCGCCGCGGCCTGATCGCCGAGCAGTCCGTCATCGAAGACCGCTCTGGGCGAGTGGTTCGTCTCCGCGTCCGGGTCGATGCCCTCGGGCGTCGCGCCGAGGAAGACGAACGTCCCCGGCACTCTCTCGAGTACAAAGGAGAAGTCCTCCGACCCCATCCGCGGATGCTCCATCTCGACGACCCGCTCGGACCCGAATGCCGAGACCAGCCGCTCGAGCACGACCGCCGACTCAGCGGGGTCGTTCACGGTCACGGGGAATCCCACCTGGAAGTCCACCTCGGCGGCGCAGCGATGCGCCCTGGCGATGTTCTCGGCGATCTCCGTCACCCGCTCCTGCAGCAGCGCCAAAGACTCGGCCGAAAGGAAGCGGATGGAGGCGGTGAGCTTCGCCGATTCCGGGATGACGTTGCTGGCATGCGCGGCTGCGAGCTGGGTGACCGAGACGACGACGGGATCGAAGATGTCGAAGGACCGGCCGGTCATCGTATTCAGGGCCAGCACCACCTCGGCGAGCGCCGGCACGGGGTCGCGAGTCGACTGCGGTTGGCTGCTGTGTCCGCCGGCGCCGTGGATGGTCAGGTTGAGATCGGCGAACCCGGCCATGAGCGGCCCGCCCTTCGTCGCGAAGCGACCGCGGAGACCGGCTTCGACGTGGATGCCGTAGGCCGCGACGACGGGGACACCGGCGGCCTCGAGCACGCCCTCGGCGATCATCGGCTCGGCCCCGCCCTCGACCTCCTCGGCGGGCTGGAACATGAAGATGATCGACCCGGGGAGCTCCGCTCGGTGCGCGGCGAGCAGGCGGGCGGCGCCGACGAGACCGGCCGTATGCAGGTCGTGCCCACAGGCGTGCATGTTCCCGTTCGTCGACGCGAAGTCCAGGCCGGTGTCTTCGACGACCGGCAGCGCATCCATATCCCCGCGTAGCAGCACCGCGGGTCCGGGCTTCCCACCCTTGAGGACGGCCACCACCGAGGTGAGTGATTCACCCGTGGTGACCTCGAGCCCCAGCCCGGCGAGCTCGTCGAGCACCGTGCGCTGTGTGAAGGGAAGGTCGAATCCCAGTTCGGGGTTCGCGTGCAGTTTCCGTCGCAGGGAAATGAGATCGCCGAGGTGGCTGTGCGCTTCTGCGCGGAAGTCGGGGGCGGTCATGAACTCTCCTCAGCAACGGGCCCAGGCCGGGCGGATCGATCCCAGCTCTCACACCGTATCGCCGTTCGTGCGCACGGCATCTTCGTAGGCGTCCAGAAGCCGGGTGAAGCTGCCCAGGAAGTCCTCGGCGTCGTCACCGAGCGCGTCGAGTCCCACCTGCAGCGCGGCACGTGACTTCTCGACATCACGCTCGAAGGCGGTGACGCCCTGCACGGTCGGAGAGATCCGCCGCGCCGCGCTTCCGGCCTCCCGCGAACGCTGCAGGAGACCCTCGTTGATGGCGGCGTTGATCTGACGGTTCACGGTGGACTGCTCGAGGCTGAGGTCCTCGGAGATCTCCTTGAGCGTGCGGGACCGCCCATCGGCGAACAACCAGAGGATCCGCAAGTCGGCTGTACCGAGATCCATCTGGTTCGTCTGCATTCGACGAATTCGTTCGAGCCTCGTGACGAGCACTCCCATCCTCCGCGCCGGGGGCAGGTCGGAGAATTCGACGAGGGCCTCGTCGCTGCCGCTCCTCCGCCTCGTTCGAATCTGCGGGATTGTTTCATCGCTCATAAGTATGTAGTCTACATACAAGCTAAATGTGTAGATTACACATTACTGTTTCTCGGAAAGTGAGCACCGGTTGGACGACCAGACTCAGGCACATCCTCAGACGCCCAGGCACCCCCATGCCGAAACCACACCGAAGACCGAGCCGAGGGTGGCCGCGGCTCCGATCCTGGCCATCATGGTGCTTGGGTTCTCGAGCCTGTGCGCCTCGCTCATGCAGTCCCTGGTCATTCCGATCCAACCGGAGCTGCCGCACCTGCTGAACACCTCGGCGGCGAACGCCTCCTGGGTCGTCACCGCCACCCTCCTGGCGGGAGGCGTGTCGATGCCGGTCTCCGGCCGCTTGGCCGACATCTACGGCCGCAAGCCGATCCTCATCGCCTCGGCGATGATCCTCATTGTCGGTTCCCTCATCTGCGCCCTGTTCTCGAGCATCGGCCCCGTCCTCATCGGCCGCGTCCTCCAGGGTGTGGCCATGGGCTACATCCCCGTCGCCATCAGCTTCGTCCGCGAGATCACCCCACCGCACATGCGCAATTCCGCCGTCGCCGGAATCAGCGCCACCCTCGGCGTCGGCGGCGCACTCGGACTGCCGCTCGCGGCATGGATCGCACAGGACTTCGACTGGCACATGCTCTTCTGGCTCTCCGCCGCCCTCGCCGTCCTCATGACCGTCTTCTCGGCCCTGGCCCTGCCCCATGTCGCACCCGTCGACCGTGCCGGATTCGACGCCCTCGGCGCGATCGGCCTCGCCCTGGGCATCGTCGGCATCCTCACCGGCGTCTCAAAGGGCAACGACTGGGGATGGACCGCACCGTCGACCCTGGTCACGATCCTCGGCGGCCTCATCGTCCTCATCGGCTGGGGCTTCTACGAGGTCCGCCACCCCCATCCGCTCGTCGATCTGCGCACCACCGTCAAACGCCCGATCCTGCTGACGAATATCGCCGCGCTGCTCATCGGCTTCGGTATGATGGCGCAGTCGATCGTCGTCCCGCAGCTGCTGCAGATGCCGACCGAGGTCGGCTACGGACTCGGGCAGACGATCCTGCAGGCCGGACTGTGGATGGCTCCGGGCGGACTGATGATGCTTGCGTTCACTCCGATCTCGAGCCGTCTGCTCACCACCCTCGGCGGTCGTGCGACCTTGGCCCTGGGTGCCTTCGTCATCTCTGCGGGTTACGTCTTCGCCGTCTTCTTCGACGGCGAACCCTGGCAGCTCATGGTCGCCACGTGCATCGCCTCGGCCGGAGTCGGCATCGGCTATGCGGCCATGCCCACGCTCATCCTCGAGAACTCCCCCGCCTCGGAAGCCGGCGCCGGAGTCGGCGTGAACTCGCTCATGCGCTCGATGGGCACGACCGTCGCCGGTGCCGTCATGGCCATCGTCCTCACCAGTCGGACGATCCCGATGGGTTCGGTCGCCATTCCCGCCGAAACGACCTTCCGCACCTGCTTCATCATCGGCGCCGGTGCCGCCCTGGCCGGGGCGCTGGTCGTCCTGTTCATCCGCCGCAACCACCCCCGCGCCGAGGTGGTCGAGACGTCCGAGCACGCCGAATCCCTCACCTGACGACTCCCGTCCCCCAACGGCATCGCGCCTTCGAACCGAGTTCCCAGACGTCGACGCGGCCCCTTTCGCCGGTCTCCGCCGGTGAGTAGTGTGGGCCCCCCACGTCACTCAACGAGGAGACCGACCGTGCGCATCATCATCACTCAGAACATCACCCTCGACGGTCGCGTCGAGATGCTCGACGACTGGTTCGACCCGCAGGCCCAGGACGAGGAACTCTCCGCCGAACTCATGCGGCAGTCCGCGAATGAGGATGTGCTGCTGCTCGGGCGGCGGACCTTCGAGGACTTCCGCGGCTACTGGCCCGACCAGACCGACGACACCACCGGGATCGCGGAGCATCTGAATCAGGTCGACAAACGCGTCGTGTCATCGACGTTGGCCGAACCGGGGTGGCAGAACACGCAGATCATCAGCTCCGATCCCATGCGGGCGGTCGCCGACCTGCGCGAGGAACCGGGCCGCGACGTCATCGTCACCGGCAGCATCACCCTCACCCACGAGCTCATCGCCGAGGGGCTGATCGATGAGTATCGGATGTTCACCTACCCGGTCTGGCAGGGCCGCGGTCGCGGCTATTTCCACGACGGAGCACACTCGGCCAGACCGCCCCGACTGCGGCTCATCGATTCGAAAGCCTTCCCCAGCGGCATCGTGTATTCGGCCTACGAACCGAGCGAGTGACGAGCATCCTCCAGGAACTCGTCTGTATTCGTCCCACTCTCGTCCCCGGCCAATCTTGTGAGCCTGCTAGCGTTTCTGTTCATGGAGAGAACCGAGCTTGTCGTCTATGACCTCGACGGCGTCATCACTCGCAAGGACACGTTCACCGCTCTCGTCATAGGTCGACTCGTCCGCTCCCCATCGCGTTTCCTCCGGGCGCTGCCGGCATGCCTGACTTTCTTGTCTGGGCGGAAGGCACAGGCTTCACGACGCATTGCCGAGATCGCATTGTCCGGCATGTCCGACGACGACTACAGCACGCTTGCCGAACGCTTGGGCCAAAAGTTCGGTGCGGATTCGAGATGGATGCGCAGTGACGCCGTCGAACGCGTTCGCCGCCAACACGCATACGGTTCACGGATCGTCATCGCCACTGCGACAGAGCATCGACTCGCTTCGGCATTGCTTGCAACCGCGGAAATCCCCTTCGACGAGCTTTCCGCGTCGCGACTCGAAGTCACCACAGCCGGACCCAAAGTTGCCGATCACAGGGTCGGAGCACGAAAAGCGGACGCCTTGCGCAGTCTGGGCATTCCTCTCGAACGTGTGGAATTTGTCACCGATTCGCTGACCGACCTACCCACTGCCCGAGCGGCCGCCCGAGTAGTGCTCATGGGAGCGTCAGCTCACACACGACGACGATTCGACAAACACGGTATCCGAGTATCGAGAACGTCCTGACCTGAATTGATCGATCGAC
Source organism: Brevibacterium sp. FAM 24630 (assembly GCF_049804075.1). Classification (NCBI taxonomy): domain Bacteria; kingdom Bacillati; phylum Actinomycetota; class Actinomycetes; order Micrococcales; family Brevibacteriaceae; genus Brevibacterium; species Brevibacterium sp. FAM 24630. Next base: position 227,659 of record NZ_JBNBZD010000003.1, on the reverse strand, counting down.
CCTGCTGCCTGCACCGCCCAGCAGCTCGCCCTGCCGGTTCAGTTCTCTCGGAGGCTCAGTCCGCTTGGTTCGCCGCGAAGTCCTTCCCCCACTCATTCATCGCCATCACGATCGGCTCAAGGCTGCGCCCCAGGTCCGTCAGTGAGTACTCGACCCTCGGCGGCACTTCCGGGTAGGCGGTGCGCAACACCACAGCGTCCTCCTCGAGCTCCCGCAGCTGCCTAGTGAGGGTCTTCGTATTCGCCAACGGCACCAACCGACCGAGTTCATTGAATCGACGCGTCCCGTCAAGGAGATGCTTGACAATGGTGAGCTTCCACGTGCCGCCGACCGCCGAAACCGCGACCTCGACAGGGCAGACCTCCATCGCACGACGCACAGGCAACCGCATACACACCTCCACAGGGACATAAATGTCCGTACTAGACAGTCTTACGCTAAGCGGCAACCATGGAACCATGCAAGGAGACAACACCCCTCGGACAGTCCTCTGGCTCAGCGCGCATCCCGAACCCTGGTCACTCAACGGAAGCCTGCGCAGCGCGGGAATCACCCATCTGCGGGAGGCAGGCCATGCCGTCCTGACATCCGATCTCTACGCCATGGGCTGGGATCCGGTCCTGAATCGGAGCGACGGTGCTCATCTCGCGAGCACCGATCAACCGAGCGCTGAGGCGACCGACACCGATTCCGTCCGCGCCCCCGCCCGCTTCCGCGTCAGCGCCGACACCCGCACCGCCCAGGTCGACGGCACCCAACCGCACGAGATCACCTGCGAACAGGAGAAGCTTCAGCGCGCCGACGCTGTTGTGGTTCAGTTCCCCCTGTGGTGGTACGGGATGCCCGCGATCCTCAAAGGCTGGTTCGACCGTGTCTTTGTCAGCGGCTTCGCCTTCGGCACCGACTCGCCCACGGGTCGCCGCCTTCGCTTCGAACAGGGACCGTTCGCAGGCAAGCGGGCTCTCGTCGTCACCACCCTCGGCGATCGTCCTCTGGCCATCGGGCCCCGAGGCAAGTCCGGTGAACTCCGGGAACTCCTCTTCGGCCTCCTCCACGGCACCTTCGCCTACACCGGCATGAGCGTACTCGAGCCCTTCGCCGCCCCCAGCGCCGACCGGATCGACGACTTCGACGCAGTCCGCGACCGCCTCGTCGGACGCCTCGACGGACTCTTCACCGAACCCGTCATCCCCTACCGACCGCAATTCACCGGTGACTACACACCTGAATGGGAACTCGCACCCCGTGTCTGCCCCGACGAACACGGGGTTCGCATCCACACCGCCGGCTGACCGAACACATTCGCGCTCTCCGTGCAACCGCCACCGACTCCAGGAGGAAACCCGTGATGCCCAACTCCGACGACGCCCGTCCAGCCACCGAAGTCCAACCAGCCGACATTGCCCAAGCAGCCGACGCCGCCCTAAGTAGTGAAGCCATCCAGGGATTCGACTCACGCATTCCCGAAGCCGACCTCGACGATCTCCGTGCCCGACTGCAATCGGCCCGCCTGCCCGAACCCGAGACCGTCGCTCGACCAAGCCCCGACCCGCGACGGTGGGACCAAGGCATACCGCTGAACGACCTCATGGAGCTCGTCGACTACTGGCGAACGGTCTACTCGTGGCGGGACTTCGAAGACCGCCTGAACGACATGGGCCAATTCCGCACCACCATCGACGGCCTGGGCATCCACTTCCTCCACCGTCGCTCGTCCCGATCGAACGCGACCCCGCTGATCCTCACTCACGGATGGCCAGGCAGCATCGCCGAATACATCGACGTCGTCGACGAACTGGCCGAGCCGACAGATCCCGATGCACCGGCGTTCCACTGCGTCGTGCCCTCGCTGCCCGGTTTCGGGTTCAGCGACAGACCGAGTGTCACCGGCTGGTCCACGGATCGAATCGCCGAGGCGTGGGTGACACTCATGAGCAGGCTCGGCTACGACCGGTTCGCGGCTTTCGGCGGCGACTGGGGTGGGGTGATCACAACCATCCTCGGTGGGCGCTTCCCCGACCACCTGATCGGAATCCACACCACCTATGCGCCCGGAATCCCGGGAGCCTCACTGGAGGGCCTGACGGCAGACGAGCGTGCCTGGGCCCTCGACGCCGAAGACTTCTGGACGCATCGGGCCGCCTATGCCCACCAGCAGGCGACGCGACCGCAGACCATCGGCTACGCCCTCGTCGATTCACCCGTCGGCCAACTCGCGTGGATCCTCGACAAGTTCGCCGAGTGGACGGACACCGTAGACTCCCCGTTCGAGACGATATCCCGCGACCGCCTGCTCGACAACGTCTCCCTGTATTGGCTGATGCGCACAGGCGCCTCGTCGGCGCGGATCTACTTCGAAAGCCACAACTCTCTCGACCCCGACCTGCGCGTCGACGTTCCCACCGCGATCACTATGTACCCGTACGACATCGAAAAGTATCCGCGTGCCCTCTCAGAGCACCGGTACCGCTCCATTGTGCGCTGGAGAGCCGCGGATCGCGGCGGACACTTTCCCTCGCTCGAAATGCCCGATGAGTTCGTCGCCGATCTCAGAGCCGGACTCTCAGCGATCCTCGCTGCGGACCGCTGAAGCACCTGGAACCATGCATCTGCCTTCGAGCCAACGGTGGAGCGCCGAAACACCTGTGTGCACCGTGGTCTCGGCTCTCTGCCTGTGTCTCGAGCAGAACTGTGCCTCACGCGGTGCCGAACATGACCTTTCGGCCGTCGGGGTCCTCGACGGTGACGACGACATCGTCGACCGCGACGATCGGCACACCCGCATGGCGGATCCGCTCGAGGAACCCCGCCTGATCGGGGATCCGGAAATACAGGTGCGTGAGGTTCGACTCGGCCACCGGCGGGAACGCATAGTCGGCGAATGCTTCGGCGGAGTGGAAGGCGATCTGGACTCCCTCGGTCTCAACGAGGAAGTAGGTGTACTCATCACTGCCGGCCGTCGTCAGCGGCTGACCGGCGATGTCACGGTAGAAGGCGGCGGTCGCCTCGGCGTCGGCGCAGGTGAGGAACACCCCACGGAACGTCGACTCCATTTCGGCCCCCTTCATGGTCGATCTCCGGTCGCATCCGACCGGTAGCCGAAGTGTACCCGCCGAGGCGGACGCGGGGCAGTCCTCATCGCGGACCCGCCGGCTGGGTTGATGTGCCTCCCGAGACCCCGATGCAAACACCCTTGCCAAGCGACACACATACTCCACACATTCTTCGGGGAGTCGCCCCTGCTAGCCTGGCAGGCTGTATCCGAGAGCAGGAGTGATTGTGCGAACCAACCGGTGGTTGCTGGGCCTGGCCATGTCCGTCTCCGTGGTGGCGCTGGCCGCGTGCGGAAGTCAGGGCGACGACGCGAAACCGCAGGAGTCCTCGGCTGCCGCCGAGCAGTCCCCCGGCGCCGATTCCGGCGAGCAGGGCCAGCAGGGCAAGCCCAACACGAAGGACATCCCCAAGGTGGTCGCCGAGGTCAACGGCGAGAAGATCATGAAGGACGACTTCGTCCCTCTCTTCGAGACCCAGTACCAGCAGATGCAGATGCAGGCGCAGCAGTCGGGACAGCCCGTCGATGAGAAGGATCTGAAGAAGCAGACCGCCGAGAACCTCGTGAGCACCGAAGTGCTCGTCCAGGAAGCCGACAAGCGCAAGATCTCGGTGACGGACAAGGACATCGACAAGGGGCTCAAGGAGTCCGCCAAGTCCGGGCAGATGAGCGAGAAGGACTTCCTCAAAGCCATGAAGGACCAGGGCATGGACGAGAAGAAGGTCCGCTCGGAACTGAAGAATCAGCTGAAGATCGAGGGCCTCGTCGAGGACGAGTACGGCGAGTTCGAGGTCAGCGGCGAAGAGATCGGGCAGGCCTATGAACAGGCCAAGGCCCAGCAGGAGCAGATGGCGCAGCAGGGCGGGCAGCAGCAGGAGATGCCCTCGCTGGACGAGATGCGGCCTCAGCTCAAGGAACAGGTGAAGAGCCAGAAGACCGACGAGGCGACGCAGAAGTTCGCGAAGAAGCTGCGCAAGCAGGCCGACGTCACGCTCCACCTCTGAGACCACCCCGGCACGGAAGTCCCATCTGACGGGAAACTTCGGCGTTTTCCGGAGAAAACGCTGAGCATTCCTCGCAATCTGCTTGTGTGAGCTCTACCCTTTAGTGGAATATCGGGTCGGTTGATTCTTCACAGACCCCGCGTTCGTCCGCTCTCCGTTGTCGACGGCGAGACGAGTTCCACCAACAGAAGGACTTCCCGTGGCTTCCATTCTCACGCGTTCGGCGATCGTTGCGCCGAAGCACTTCAACCGGTGGCTGATCCCGCCGGCGGCCCTGGCCATCCACCTGTGCATCGGGCAGGTCTACGCATTCAGCGTGTTCAAGATCCCCTTCATGACGCACTTCGACGCCGGTGAGGTCTCGATCGGCTGGATCTTCTCGATCTCGATCCTCATGCTCGGCATCTCCTCGGCCGTCTTCGGTCCCTGGGTGGAGAAGAAGGGTCCGCGCGCATCGATGGTCGCGGCCGGAACCTGCTGGGTCGTCGGCTTCTTCATCGCCTCGCTGGGCATCGTGTCCGGACAGCTGTGGCTGGTCTACCTCGGCTACGGCGTCATCGGCGGCATCGGACTGGGCATCGGCTACATCTCGCCGGTGTCGACCCTGATGAAGTGGTTCCCGGACCGTCCGGGCCTGGCCACGGGTCTGGCGATCATGGGCTTCGGCGGCGGTGCGCTCATCGCCAGCCCGATGTCGAACCAGCTCATGGCCTTCTACGGCGGCGGTGTCGAACCCGAGAATCTCGTCGCCGGCCTCACCCCGACGTTCATCACCCTCGGCATCGTCTACGCCGTCGTCATCGCCGCCGGCGCATTCGTCATCCGCGTCCCCCACCCGGAGTGGACGCCGAAGGGCTTCGACCCCTCGACGGTCGCGGCGAAGCCGATGCAGACCGAGGGCAATGTCGCTGTCCGCAACGCCATCCGCACTCCGCAGTTCTGGCTGCTGTGGGTCGCCCTCTTCCTCAACGTCACCGCGGGCATCGGCATCCTCGAGAACGCCGCCCCGATGATCCAGGCCTACTTCGGCATCACCGCCGCCGCGGCCGCGGGCTTCGTCGGTCTGCTCTCGATCGGCAATATGGGCGGTCGCTTCATCTGGTCGACGACCTCGGACTACCTGGGTCGGAAGAACAACTACATGCTCTACCTCGGCGGTGGAGCGGTGCTCTACCTGCTCGTCGCGTTCTTCGGCGGCGGATCGATCATCCTCTTCGTGCTCGCCACGCTCATCATCATCTCCTTCTACGGCGGCGGCTTCTCCACGGTGCCCGCCTACCTCAAGGACCTCTTCGGCGTGTACCAGGTCGGGGCCATCCACGGTGCGCTGCTCACCGCCTGGTCGGCCGCCGGAGTGGCCGGTCCGCTCATCGTCAACTCCGTCGTCGAGGCCGGCGAGGCGGCCGGCAAGTCCGGCCCCGAGCTCTACACCCCGGGCATGTTCATCATGGTCGGCGCCCTGATCATCGGCTTCATCGCCAACGCGCTGATCCGCCCGGTCAGCGAGAAGCACTTCGAACGCGAAGAGGACGTCGCCGCCAGGCAGGCCGCCGCCCTCGAAGAGAACTGAGGAAGAGCAACGATCATGACTGACTCCACCCCCATCGCCCACGTCCCCGACTCCGGTTCGCCGCAGTCACCCGTCGGCGGCGCCTACAAGACCGTCGGCACGGCCCTGACCGTCGTCGTGGCCGGCGGCCTCGTCTGGGGCCTGTCCCTGACCGCGATCAAGGCAGTGGCGATCTTCACCGGCTGACCCCTCGCCGAGGCGGCCCTGCGCAGCCGCGAGAATCCATCGAAAACCCCTTGCCGACCATTAACTTAAGTGCTTAACTTACTTCATGGATCTCGCTCATGAACTTCACGACCTGGTCCGCACACTCGATCGGTGGGCGGAGCAGATGCTCCGTCCCGAGGGGCTGACCTACAACCAGTACGTCGCTCTCGTCATCCTCGGCCAGCACCCGGGCATCACGGGACGGACACTGTCGAAGTCTCTCGGCGTCACCGAGGCCGCCGGGTCCGGGATCGTCACAGCGCTGCTGACCGACGGCCTCATCACCGACGGTGCGGCTCCGGGGTCCGGCAATCGACGGGAACTGCGACTCACCTCGGCGGGCGAGGACAAGCACGCGCACTGCGCACGCCTGCTCGGACACTCCCTCGACGACAATGCCCGAGCGATCGGCATCGACCCGAGCTCACTGGCCTCCACGATCCGCGCACTCCACGACGAGGTCCGCACCATCCGCTCCGACAACCCCAAGGACCGCTCATGACCCTCATCCTCGCTGCACTCGCGGCCGTCTGCGGACTGGTCCGCCTCGTTCTCTTCCTCGCCCTCCACCTCGTGCGGAGCGAGTATTCGTTCATCAGCCATGCCGTCAGCGACTATGCCGTCGGCAGCACGAGGCGCCTGAGCAGCGCGATGACCTGGGTGACGGTGCCGTTCTGGGGCCTGCTGGCCGCGGCCGTCGCCATCGGCATACCGGAATGGCCCGATTCGACGCTCGTGAGCATCGCCCTTGCCGTCCTCGCGCTCATCTTCGCCTTCCTGCCCTTCGTCCCCACCGACCTGGAAGGTGAGAAGCTGAGCACGACCGGCCGCCTGCACTACCTGATGGCCATCGCCTGGTTCGCCATCAGCTACGCCTGCATGGGCAACTTCGTCAGGCTCTTCACCGCCGAGGGGCCAGCACCCTTGGCGCAGACCCTGCACGCGATCTCCTGGATCGCGCTCGTGTCGCTGGTCATCAGCGTCGTCGCGCTCATCATCAGGCCCCTTCGTGCGAAGGCCTTCGGCATCGCAGAACGTGTCTTCATCCTCTCCGTCAGCCTCTTCTACATCGGCACGGCCCTCGGCATCATCGTCATCGCCGCCTGAGCGGGTCTCACCCCTCTCAGCACTCGACTGGCAAAGTCGAAGCTTCGCTCCAGCTGCGCCACAGCCTGGCCACAGCCTCCGGGTACTGAATGGGAGTCATCGGACACTCACACTCAGCACAGAAAGGCAGAGCCATGAACGAGTCGAAGCGCACGGGGTCAGCACACGCACGGACCGGCGCTGGGCACACGGGTGAGAATACATCCGGCACCGAGACGGCGGCGACAGCCGTCACCCGCTCCCGCCCGCACAGGCATCGATTCGCTCTGGCAGTGACAGGAGCGGCCGCGGCTCTGGCGCTGAGCATCGGGTCTGCCGCGGGCCTGTCGGCCTCCGCCGCGGGACACGCCCGAACGGTCGCGGCCGGGACCACCCAATCAGTCATCCCCTTCACCGGTCAGCCCACCGACCCCAGCCAGGGCGGCGACGGTTCGACGCAGCAGGACGCCGCACCGGCGAGCGCGGAAGAGTCCTCCGGTGTCGTCCTCATCGACATCCAGCTCGGCTACGAGAAGGCCGAAGCGGCCGGCACCGGCATCGTGCTGAGCAAGGACGGTCTCATCCTCACGAACAATCACGTCATCGCGGACTCGACCAAGATCGCGGTCACCGTGGCCACGACGGGCAAAACCTACGAAGCCAGCGTCGTCGGTTCCGACTCGGCTCATGACGTCGCCGTGCTCAGACTCAAGGACGCCACCGACCTCACACCGGCCGCCGTCGACGACGAGACCGTCCATGTCGGCGACGACATCACCGCCGTCGGCAACTCCGAGGGCGGCGGGCAGCTCCAGGCAGCCGATGGAACGGTCACCGACCTCGGCGCTTCGGTCACCACGACCGCTCAGGGCACCGAGGATTCGGAGACCCTGGACGGCATGATCCAAGTCCAAGCCGATATCGTCTCCGGCGATTCGGGCGGAGCCCTGCTCGATGATGAGGGCGAGGTCGTGGGCATGAACACCGCAGCCTCCTCCGGCACCCCGGTGGTCACCGGCTACGCCATCCCGATCGATTCCGCACTGACGACCGCCGAGTCGATCATCGCCGGTCAGCAGACGAGCACGAACACGCTCGGCTATCCGGCCTTCCTCGGTATCGGCGTCGGCCGGACCGAACGGTCGGACCAGCAGGACCGATCCGGACAGCCAGCACAGTCCGGCCAGCCCGGGCAGGGCATGCAGTCCGGGCAGACCGGGCAGGGCACGCAGTCCGGCCAGCCCGGGCAGGGCACGCAGTCCGGGCAGACCGGAACCGATGCGGTCGCAGGCGCCGTCGTCGCCGGGGTCTATGAGGACACCCCCGCCGCGAAGGCCGGACTGACCGCCGGTGACACGATCACCGCGATCGATTCGACGCAGATCAGCGACGGCACCGCGGCCTCGAGTGCGATCGCCGAGCACAAACCCGGCGACAGAGTGTCCCTGACCTGGACGGACACCACCGGTCAGAGCCATACCACCGAGGTGACCCTGACCGAAGGTCCCGCGTCCTGACACCAAGCCGGCCACGCTTCGGCCTCTGCCTGCAGTTCGACCGCAGGCAGAGGCCCGGCCCGTGTGCCCGCGATTGCCGTCCCACCCCGGCCGGGACGTAAGATCGGTCCATGCCCGGACACGAAGACAGCCCACCCCCGGAGCGACCGCACCGCCCCGGCCAAGCCGCTCGTGCCCGCGATACCGCTGCCCAGCGCACGCGGAACAGCCGCTCCCGCCTCGACTGGCCGACGATCCTGCGCAACATCGCCCTCGGCCTCGCGCTGCTGGCCGGAGTGTGGGCGGTCTTCAATGTCCGCCTGCCCTCCATCGACGTACTCCAGGAAGACATCCTCGCCGCCGGCTTCTGGGGCTTCGGTGTCTTCATCCTCATCTACATGGCCGTCGCCGCCACCCCGATCCCCGTGACGATCATGGCCACCGCCGGCGGCCTGATCTTCGGTCTGCCCTTCGGTACCCTGCTGTCGATGATCGGGGTCGTCGCCGGCTGCTGGATCGGATACTGGATCGCCAGGGCACTGGGCCGGGAGACGGTCATGCGGCTGCTCGGCTCCCACGCCGAGGCCGTCGAGTCCCGCCTCACCGGCGGTGGGTTCTACGCCGTGTGCGCACTGCGGCTCATGCCCGGCTTCCCCTATTGGCCGGTCAACTACGGCAGCGGGGCGCTGGGCATCGACAACCGCACGTTCCTCACCGCCACCGTCGTCTCCTCCCTGCCCGGCCAGCTCTCACTCGTGGCGGTCGGCGCCTTCATCGGCGAGCCGAATCTCATCAACGCCGTCGCCGTCGGCGTCTCCTGGGTGCTTGTCATCATCCTGACGATCATCACGATGCGTCGGTGGAAGTCCGCCCGCCACGACGATTCGCCTGAGCAGAGCAGCGATCATTGACTTCGCCCCGGTGATCGGCGCACGCTGAGACGGTGCAGCATCGCCCCTCCCCGGACATCCGGTGAGCCATCCTCCCTCCCGACGTGGGCTACGCGACGCCGCGCAGAGAGGACGACGCGATGACCGCCACCTACACCTGGGATCTCTTCACCACCGTCGACGGCTTCGGCTCTTTCACACCGGAGGGCGATTGGGGCGGCTACTGGGGCAAGCAGGGACCGGAGTTCCTCGCCCGCCGTGCCGCCCAGTACGGTCAGGAGCAGCGGCTGGTCATCGGGGCACGCACCTTCTGCATGTTCGAGAAGTTCCTCGCCCACCTCACCCCCGCATCCGAGGCGGAGGACCCGATCAACACCCGGATGAAGCACCTGCCCACGACCGTCATCTCCACGAGCCTGAGCCCGGGCGTCGACTGGCCCGATGCGACGGTCGAGACCGGCGCCCCCGCCGAGGTGGTCGCCCGGTTGAAGCGGGAATCGACGATCCCCCTACGCTCCCATGGCAGTCCCACACTCAACCGCGCACTCCTGGCCGCCGGTCTCATCGACCGCATCCAGGTGACGATGTTCCCCGTGATCAGCGGCCGCACCGGGGCCGTGCCGATGTTCGCGGGCGCACCCGATCTCGACCTCGAGCTGCTCGAGACGGTGACGCTGGACGACGGCATCGCCGAAGTGAATTACCGGCCAACGCTCCACGACGGCCGGCACAGCTGAGACCTCATTCGAAGTTCGGAGCCCGACGTTCCTGGAAGGCCCGGAACCCCTCGACGTAGTCCGGCGTCTGCCGGGCCGACTCCTGGAGGACGGCCTCCTCGGCGAGCAGATCGGCCATGCTCGGACGTTCGTCGGCGATCTTCTGCACGAACCCCTTCTCCATGGCGAAGGCCTCAGCCGGACCGGACACGATCTTCTCGAGCTTCGCTTCGACGAATTCGCTCAGGTCCGCGGCTGGGACCGCGCGGGAGACGATCCCGGCGACGGCCGCCTCGGCGCCGGTCATGAAGTCACCGGTGACGATGAGGTCCATGGTCCGGTGGTAGCCGACCCGATCGAGGAACACGTGATGGGCACCGGAATCGAGCATCGCACCGATCGCGGCGAACGGGGACCCGAACTTCGCGTCATCGGCGGCGAAGATGATGTCCGCGGCCGCCGCGACACCGAAGCCCAGCCCGAGAGCGGCCCCTTGGACCTGGGCGATGACGGGGATCGGCAGCGCCCTGATCGCCTGGAAGACGGGGGCGAAGGACTCGGCGAGGAACGCGTGTGCGTCATCGGTCTCGGCGTCGACGCCGCTGATATCGCGACCGGAGCAGAAGACCTTGCCCTCCCCGCGGATGAGGAGCACGCGCACACTGGGCACCGCCTCGGCGACCTTGGCCACGGCTGCCGCAAGGTCGCGGAGGTTGTCCGCATCGAGAGCGTTGCGGGAGGCGGGCCCGTCGAGGATGATCTCGGCGATGCGGCCGCGGTTCTTCAGCTGGATCTCGGTCATGGATGCTCCTTTGCGTGTCCTAACAGTGGTGCCGGCGCCCGTGGCGGGACTCCGGAGTGCGCCCGTGAGCGCGGGGTGTCACCAGGCGTAGAAGCCCTGCCCGGATTTCCGGCCGAGTTCGCCGGCCGCGACCTTGTCCTTCAGGATCTGCGGAGGGGCGAAACGCTCACCGACCTCGGCGGCGAGGTGTTCGGCGATGCCCAGGCGCACATCGAGTCCGACGATGTCCGTGGTCTTCAGCGGCCCGGCCGGATGCCGGTAGCCCAGCGTCATGGCACGGTCGATGTCCGCAGCCTCGGCGACGCCTTCTTCGACCATCCGCATCGCTTCGAGGGCGAGAGATACGCCGAGGCGGGAGGACGCGAATCCGGGCGAGTCCTTGACCGTGATCGCCGTCTTCGACAGTCCCGCGACCCATCCCTTGGCGACTTCGACGAGGCCGGGGTCGGTGTGGGTGCCGACGACGACCTCGACGAGTTCGGAGACGGGAACCGGGTTGAAGAAGTGGAGGCCGATGAGCGCCTGGGGGCGCGGCAGGGCGGCGGCGAGTTCGTCGATGGACAGCGCCGAGGTGTTCGTGCCGATGCTTGCCGCGGGTGCGTGCTTCGCGATGGCCGCGAGGATCTCCTGTTTGAGTTCGAGGACCTCGGGTACGGCTTCGACGACGAGGAGCGCTTGGTCGAGCATGGTCGGGTCGCGGACGACCTCGACGGTGCCTGGGACGTCGATGCCCTTGGACTTCGACTTCTCGACCGAGGCCTCGATGCGTTCCCGTGCGGCGGCGACGGTGTCTTCGGTGTTCTCGATGACGATGACCCGGGCGCCGGCGGTGGCGAAGGCGTGGGCGATGCCCGCTCCCATCCGGCCGCCGCCGTAGACTCCGACGGCTTCGGGCACGCGCGCGGCAGGGGTGCCGGCGGCCGCAGCATCTGCGGCCGGGGTGTCGGGGGTGGACTCGCTCATTCGCTCTCGCCTTCCTGCTGTGTCTGCGCACCGGTCTCGGCCTGGGCGGCCCGTTCGGCGGCCTTCTTCGCCCTCTTCGCCTCGCGCTTGGACAGGAACGCATCCATGCGGGCGAACTTCTCTTGCGATTCGAACAGCACGGCCTGGGCCAGATTATCAATGAGCGGGTGGGCTTCACGAGGAGCGTGGAAGGCGGATTTGCTCAACCGGACTGCCAAGGGCGCGAAGCTTGCGATCCGATCGGCCAGCGCCTGGCCGGCGAGTTCGAGATCCTCGGGGTCGACGACGTCGTTGAGAAGTCCGATCGCCTTGGCCTCATCGGCCTGGAGGGTGCGACCGGCGAGCAGGATCTCCTTGGCCCGGGGTTCGCCGACGAGTTCGCGCAGACGCCAGGCGGCTCCGGCGGCGGCGAGGATGCCGAGCCCGGTCTCCGGGTTGCCGATCTTCGTCGACGGTGTCCCGATGCGGAAGTCTGCGGCGAAGGCGAGTTCGGCACCGCCGCCGAGGGCGAATCCCTCGACGAGGGCGATGACCGGCATCGGCAGCTGTTGGATGCGGGAGAAGATCTTCGAGTTGATCCCGGCCAGGGCGTCGTCACGGCGGCGGTTGCGCAGCTGGGCGATATCGGCGCCGGCGGCGAAGACCCCGGAGGTGCCGGTGAGGATCGCGACCTTCGGTTCGGCTTCGAGCTCGGCGCACACGGAGTGGAGGGCGTCGACCATCGCCTGATCGATGGCATTGCGCACCTGAGGCCGGTTGAGCCGGATGACCGTGCGGTCGGGAAGGCGCTCGACGAGCAGCGGGGAGGCCGCTGCGTTCGTGCCGGCGCCCGAACCATTCGCTGCGTCGCCACCCGTACTCATGCGCGCTCCAGCAGCAGGGCCGAACCCTGGCCGACGCCCACGCACATCGTCGCCAGCCCCTTCTTCGCCCCGGCCTGTTCGAGCCGGTTGAGCAGGGTCACGGTGATGCGGGCTCCCGAGCAGCCGAGCGGGTGGCCGAGCGCGATCGCTCCGCCGAAGCCGTTGACGGTGGCCGGGTCGAGTCCGAGATCTCCCATGCACGCCAGCGACTGCGAGGCGAAGGCCTCATTGAGTTCGACGGCTTCGAGTTCGCCGACCCTCCATCCGGTGCGTTCGAGCACCTTCCGGGTTGCCGGTACGGGACCGACGCCCATGATCTCCGGGGACACTCCGGCATTCGCACCGGCGACGACGCGGGCGCGCGGGTTGAGGCCGTGCCTGTTCGCATAGTCCTCGCTGACGAGCACGACCACGGCGGCACCGTCGTTGAGCGAGGAGGAGTTGCCGGCGGTGATGAGCCCGCCTGGGCCGTGGATGGGCCGCAACCTGCCGAGCTTGTCCACGGTCGTATCCGCACGCGGTCCCTCATCGGCGGTGACCTCGCCGATGGGCAGGATCTCCGGATCGAAGCTGCCTGCGGCGGCAGCGGCCAGCGCCTTCTGGTGCGAGTCAAAGGCGAATTCGTCGAGGGCCTCGCGGGTCAGCTTCCACTTCTCGGCGACGCGCTCGGCCGTCTGCGGCATCGACAGGGTCGTGTCCTCACCGAAGGCGGGGTTCGTGAACCGCCATCCGATCGAGGTGTCCCAGGTCCGGCCGGGCTTCGACCAGGCGCGGCTCGGCTTCTCGCTCACCCAGGGGGCACGGGTCATCGATTCGACGCCCCCGGCCACGACCACCTCGGCGTCTCCGGCGGCGATCATCGCACGAGCGGTAGTGATCGCGGTCATTCCCGAAGCGCACAGGCGATTGACGGTGAAGCCGGGCACGGACTCGGGCAGGCCGGCCAGGAGCACGGCCATGCGGGAGATGTTCCGGTTGTCCTCACCGGCCTGATTCGCCGAGCCGAGGATGACCTCGTCGACGTCGGCCGGGTCGATTCCCGTCCGGTCGATGACGGTCCTCATCGTCGTGGCGACCAGGTCGTCGGGGCGCTGATCGGCCAGGACACCTCCGTAGCGGCCGATGGGGGTGCGCAGTCCGTCCAGAATGAATGCCTCAGGCATGGGTCTCCTCGTTGACAGGGGTGACGATCAGGTGGGTGACGGTCGAGTCCGGGGTGGGCGCGGGACGCGACCGTTCAGGGTCGTTCAGGAGTCGAAGTCGACGACGACCTCATCGCTGACGGGGAAGGTCTGGCAGGTGAGGACGAAGTTCGCCTCGACCTCGGCGTCCTCGAGGGCGTAGTTGCGGACCATGTCGACCTCGCCGCCGCAGATCTTCGCGCGGCAGGTTCCGCACACCCCGCCCTTGCAGGCGAACGGCAGATCGGAGCGCGATTCCTGTGCGGAATCGAGGATGGTCTTGCCCTGCGACATCGCCGAGGTGGTGCGGCGTCCGTCGATGACGACCGTGACCTCGCTGGTGGCGCCTTCGACGACCTTGTCGGCGTGGACGACCTCCGGCGGCGGTTCGTCGACGTAGAAGAGTTCGAAGTGGATCCTCTCCTTCGGCACGTCGAACTCGGCGAGCACCCTGCGGGCGTCTTCGAGCATCCCGAAGGGACCACACAGCCACACATGGTCCATGCTGCCGATCGGGACGATGGCGCTCAGCAGCTGCCGCAGCTTCTCCTCGTCGAGGCGGCCGGAGAAGAGTTCGACTTCGCGGGGTTCGCGGGAGAGGACGTGGACGAGGTCGAGCTGCTGGTTGCGGGCGTCCTTGAGGTCGGCGAGCTCCTCGGCGAACATCACGGTGTTCGTCTTCCGGTTGCCGTAGAGCAGGGTCACCGAGGCTTCGGGGTTCGACAGCACGGTCGACGCGATCGAGAGCATCGGGGTGATCCCGGATCCGGCCGCGATGCACAGATGCCGTCCGCCCTGGTCCGGGTCGGCCCGGAAGCTGCCCGAGGGCGGCTGGACCTCGATGACGTCGCCGGCACGGACCTCACGCACGAGCCAGAGGGAGAAGAGCCCTTCGGGGACCTCACGCACACCGATGCGCGGGTCGGATCCGGCCGGGGCGCAGATCGAGTAGGTGCGGCGGTGCTCCTGCCCGTCGATGCGGCGGCGCAGGGTCAGCGACTGTCCGGCGGCGAAGTCGAAGAGCTCGGCGTACTCCTCGGGCACATCGAAGGTCACGGCCGCGGAATCCTCGGTGAGGTGGTCGACGGACTTCACGGTCAGCGGGTAGAAGCTCGACCGGGAGGAGCCGTCGGCGCGCTGGGCGGTGGGGGCCGCCTCGGCGGTCTGATCGATCGTCTGGGTCATCAGATCTCCTTCACATGGTCGAACGGTTCCAGGCAGTCGAGGCACTGGTACATGGCCTTGCACGCGGTCGGGCCGAATTCGGAGGACAGTCTCACGTTCTCCGACCCGCACAGCACGCAGCTCACGGCGCGGCGGGTGGGCATGAGGGTCAGTGCCACCGGCCCCTGCCGGTGCGGTGCGGCTCCGGGCGGGGAGATGCCGGCATCCCTGAGTGCCTTCTTGCCGCGTTCGGTGATCCAGTCGCTCGTCCACGCCGGGGACAGGGACACGCGCACCTCGGCGTCGGGGAAGCCGGCGTCGAGGAGTTCGCGCTGTAAGTCATCGCGCATCGTCGCCATCGCCGGGCACCCCGAATAGGTGGGGGTGATCGTCGTGATGACGCGGCCATCCTCGATGCTCACATCACGGAGCACGCCGAGGTCGAGCAGCGTAAGCATCGGCATCTCGGGGTCCGTCACGCGTTCGGCGGCGGCACGGGCACGATCGATCGCCTCGGCGTCGGTGCCGGTCGGGTGGGTCTGCAGCATGGCGGTCACCACTGTCCCTCCGGATGCTCCCGGGCGACGACCTGCATCTCCGCGAGCAGCTTCGACAGGGCTTCGGTGTGGAGTCCGTCGCGGCCTTTGCGACCGTGCACGCCGACCCCGGCCAGCGATCCGCGGCCGGGACGATCGATGCCGGCGGCGGCGAAGACCTGGTCGATGATGACTCCGGCTTCGTCGGCCACCTCGGCGGGGTCGACGCCGATTCCGGCTTCGGCCACGGCGGCCTCGACCGGGTGGGATTCGAAGAGTTCGGTCCACAGCGGCCACAGCCCGTTCAGCGCGCTGAGCAGGCGGGACTTCGATTCCTCGGTGCCGCGGGCCAGGGTGAGGACCCAGCGTCCGGCGAAGTCGCGGTGGTAGGACATCTCCTTGACGCCCTTCGCCGCGATCGCGGCGAGCACGGTGTCGCGGCTGGTCGTCAGGCGTTCGAAGATCGACAGGCGCCAGGTGGAGTAGATGAGGATCTTCGCGACCGCCTCGGCGAAGTCGCCGTTGGGGACCTCGGCCAGGCGGACGTTGCGGAAGGCGAGGTCGTTGCGGAAGTACGCGAGCCGATCCTCATCGGGCACGGGTGAGCCCTCGGGCAGTTCGGGCACGAGCTCCGGATCGGCGGCCGCGGCGCGGGCGAGCAGGAGTCGGGCCTGCCCGAGGAGGTCGAGGGCGATGTTCGCCAGCGCGATATCCTCTTCGAGGTCGGGGGCGTTCGAGCACCATTCGGAGATCCGCTGGGAGAACACGAGCGCGTCATCGCCGAGCATGAGGCAGTAGGCGCCGAGGTCCTTCGCGTCGACCCCGTCGGGCACGGTCGTGTCGACGCCGGCCAGCGGGTCCTCGAAGTCGGTGCCGAAGGCCCAGTTCGCATCGTTGACGAGCAGGCCCGAGTAGGCGTTGTCGTGGGTGCCGTGGTCGACGTTGGTTCCCGCTTCATCGTGTTCGACGTGAACGGTGGGTTCGTTGTTCGCAGTCATTCGTCTCCCCTTCTCACATGTGGGGGACATCGTCGGGGATGTCGTAGAAGGTCGGATGCCGGTAGACCTTGTCGCCGCTGGGGGCGAACATCGGATCCTTCTCGTCCGGGCTCGAGGCCGTGACATCGGCGGAGCGGACGACCCAGATGCTCACGCCCTCGTTGCGTCGGGTGTAGACGTCGCGGGCATGGTGGATGGCCATCTGGTCATCGGTCGCGTGCAGCGACCCGACGTGGACGTGGTTGAGTCCGCGCTTGCCGCGCACGAAGACTTCGTAGAGCGGCCATTCGCCGCGGGTCGCACTCGCCGAGGCGGTGCCGGGGTTGGTCTCGGTCATTTCGCTGCCTCCTCGGCGGTGGTGGTGGAGCCGTCGGCGGACGGCACGGTGGGGGCGGCCGCAGTGGTGGCGTTGCCCGCGGTGGGGGCGGCCGCCTCGGCGTTCTGGTTCTCGGCGAAGGCGAGCGCGGCTTCGCGCACCCAGGCACCGTCGTCCCAGGCGCGCTTGCGGTGGGACACACGCTGTTCGTTGCAGGGCCCGTCGCCCTTGACGACGGCCCAGAACTCGTCCCAGTTCGGTGTCGAGAAATCATAGTGTCCGCGCTCTTCGTTCCACTTGAGGTTCTCGTCGGGGAACGTCACGCCCAGCGCCTCGGCCTGCGGAACGGACATGTCGACGAACTTCTGGCGCAGTTCGTCGTTCGTGTGGGTCTTGATACCCCAGGCCATCGACTGCTCGGTGTTCGGGGAGTTGTCATCGGGAGGGCCGAACATCATCAGCGAAGGCCACCAGAAGCGGTCGACCGACTCCTGGACCATGGCCCGCTGCTCGTCGGTGCCGCGCATCATCGTCATGAGCAGTTCGTAACCCTGACGCTGGTGGAAGGACTCCTCCTTGCAGATGCGGATCATGGCGCGCCCGTAGGGGCCGAAGGACGTCCGGCACAGCGGCACCTGGTTGCAGATCGCCGCACCGTCGACGAGCCAGCCGATCGTGCCCACGTCGGTGTAGGACAGGGTCGGGTAGTTGAAGATCGAGGAGTACTTCTGGCGGCCGGCGATGAGCTTCTCGGTGAGTTCGTTGCGCGTGGCGCCGAGGGTCTCTGCGGCCGAATAGAGGTAGAGGCCGTGACCGGCTTCGTCCTGGACCTTGGCCAGCAGGATCGCCTTGCGCCGCAGCGAGGGGGCACGGGAGATCCAATTGCCCTCGGGCTGCATGCCGATGATCTCCGAGTGCGCGTGCTGCGCGACCTGGCGGATGA
The DNA here is from genome assembly GCF_049804075.1 of Brevibacterium sp. FAM 24630. Taxonomy (NCBI): domain Bacteria; kingdom Bacillati; phylum Actinomycetota; class Actinomycetes; order Micrococcales; family Brevibacteriaceae; genus Brevibacterium; species Brevibacterium sp. FAM 24630. The sequence goes on along the minus strand of NZ_JBNBZD010000003.1, from coordinate 209,872 downwards.
GCGTCTTGCGGTAGGCCTCGGGCATCCAGTCCCGCGGTTCGATCCGGTCCTTGGCCTCGATCGTCGCGTCGAACTGCGCTTCGAGTTCCGCTTCATCGTAGCGATTGTCGTTCACTTGAGTCGTCATGACCACTCCACCCTTGGATGTGCCCTTGTCAGGACCTGCCTCGGTCAGCGGCTGCCGACCTCCCCATCGGTCCGACCATCGTCAGACCTCTGATCCAGGGCATCCATTTACTGACCATTTGTTCTGTATTGTTGCCACCAGTGTCGCACACCCCCGGCCCGGGTGCAATGCCGCCCCCGCGAACGGCTTCTATGCGCCTATCTTTCGCACACAGGCGCCCACCCGGCGCATCTGCCGGTCGATCCAGAGCGGCCTCGGCGCCTCGGGTTCAAGGAGTCGTCGCAACACCTGTCGGATCGACCAGACAAACTTCCTCCGGCCCAAGCGGCGCCTGCCGAATTTAGGTCAGCATCGGATACTTTCAGCGCCGGAAAATGTCCGATAGCGACCTATATTTCTCGGAAACTATCCGATAGCGACCTATTCCCGCTTCCGCTTGACGATGCGTGCGCGATTCGCAGGCCGGATCATCGTGTGACTTGACAGCGGCGACTATCGGAACGATATTTATTGACCAGATGGTCGTTTATTCTCCGACGGGCTGACCGTCCGGGATCACGGGGAACTCTCACCGTCGTCCACACGCAGCGGCGCAGGCACTCCTCGTGCACCGGCGCCAGAACCCGCGACTCGAGGAGGAGCCGACCTTGGGACAGCCCACCCACGATACGACGACCGCGGAGTCACAGACCCCGAACACCTCCACCCCCACCGAGGCGGCTCCACAGCCCGATCCCACAGGATCCACCGAGGCATCCAGCACCGGGGCAGCCCCACACGCTCCCATACCCACCGGCGCCGCCGCGATGTTCGCCAATGACCGCGCCTCACAGCACTTGGGCATCAAGGTCGATGACCACGGACCCGGCTGGGCGCAGTGCTCGATGACGATCACCGAGATCATGACCAACGGCCACGACATCACGCACGGCGGCTACGTCTTCCTCTTCGCCGACACCACCTTCGCCATGGCCTGCAACTACCCGGGCTCGATCACGGTCGCCTCGGGCGGAGACATCGACTTCCTCAAACCCACCTTCATCGGCGACGAACTCATCGCCCACGGCCGTGAGGTCATCAAACAGGGACGCTCGGGCATCTACGACGTCACCGTCACCCGCGGTGACGAGATCGTCGCCACCTACCGCGGTCGCTCCCGCACCCTGCCTCCCCGCACACCGTGACCGGCAGCAGGCGGGCGCAGCGCTGACGCGGCCGATGCCGCCGCCTGCCCACCCCCAACCACCCGCAGAGGACACGACGCCGGAGTCGGTGCCCCTCCTCGGCGGTCAGCGGATCGGACGCCCCGTCCGAATCCGGCACAGAGAAGAATTTCGCAAGGAGACGATGATGACTGACACCGACCTCGACGCCGGCGAACGGATGAGCCTCGACGAGCTGCGCGCCGACCAGCTGAAGAACCTCAAGACCACGGTGACCTCCGTATATGAGCAGGTGCCCTTCTACCGGAAGGCCTTCGACGAACTCGGCGTCAGCCCTGCGGACATCACGAGCCTCGACGACATCGCGAAGCTGCCCTTCACGACCAAGCAGGATCTGCGCGACAACTATCCCTTCGGGCTCTTCGCGGTGCCGCAGGAGCAGGTCGCACGCATCCACGCCTCTTCGGGCACGACCGGCCTGCCGACGGTCGTCGGGTACACGATGGGCGACCTCGACCGATGGGGTGCCCTCATCGCGCGGTCCATCCTCGGCGCCGGCGGCGAGCGCGGACAGATGATGCACAACGCCTACGGCTACGGACTGTTCACCGGCGGCCTGGGCGTCCACGGCGCCGAACGTCACGGCTTCACCGTCGTGCCGATCTCCGGCGGGCAGACTCCGCGCCAGGTGCAGCTCATCCAGGACTTCAAACCGGACATCATCACGGCCACGCCGACGTATCTGCTCACCATCCTCGACGAGTTCCATCGCCAGGGCATCGACCCGACGTCGACGAGCCTGAAGACCGCGATCTGCGGTGCCGAGCCGTGGACGGACGAGATGCGCAAGGAGATCGAGCAGTCCTTCAACATCAACGCCGTCGACATCTACGGCCTCTCCGAGGTCATGGGACCCGGTGTGGCCTGCGAGTCGGCCGTGACGAAGGACGGTCCGACGATCTGGGAGGACCACTTCTACCCGGAGATCGTCGACCCCTTCACCGGAGAGGCGCTGCCCGACGGCGAGGAGGGCGAGCTCGTCTTCACCTCGCTGACGAAGGAGGCGCTGCCGATCATCCGCTACCGCACGCACGATCTCGCGACCCTGCTGCCGGGAACCGCACGCCCGAACTTCCGCCGGATCTCGCGCATCACCGGCCGCTCGGACGACCTCATGATCATCCGCGGGGTGAATGTCTACCCGGCCAACGTCGAATCCGTGCTCTTCGAGTTCAGCCCGCTGAGCCCGCATTTCCAGCTCCTCCTCACCCGCCCCGGCCGGATGGACGAGATGACCGTCGAGGTCGAAGCCCGCGAGGGCGTCGGTGCGATCGAACTCGAGGGCCTCGACCGTCTCGTCGCGGCCCGCATCAAGGAGCGCCTCGGCGTCTCCTGCGGCGTCGACATCAAGCTGCCCGGCGACCTGCCGCGCTCGGTCGGCAAGATGAAGCGCATCATCGACCGCCGCGAAGGCATCCGCTGAGATGACGTGCGTCTCCGTGCGTCACGCGGCAGCCGATTAGACTGATCAGCATGCCCGAATCGTCCTCATCCGCGTCGGATTCCCTCGCCGAGGCGGCCGCCCGGTCCCCGCGCTCCGCCGAGTCGACATCGTCGACCGCCGCCCCCAAGCGCTCGCGCCGCGGTCGCCCCGGCTATGACCGGGAGACGCTCATCAACAGGGCCACCGAGGTGTTCGTCTCCCGCGGCTACGACGGCACCTCGATGGACACCGTCGCCCGGGAGCTCGGCATCACGAAGTCGGCGATCTACCATCATGTGAAGTCGAAGGAAGAGCTGCTGCGGTTGGCGATCAACCGCGGCATCGACGCCTTGGACTCAGCCGTCGAAGCCGAGAGCCATCGGACCGGGATCACCGCCCTCGAACGGCTGCGTCTGGCCGTGCGGGCCAGTGTGCTCATTCTCATCGAGTACCACCATTCGGTGACTCTGCTGCTGCGCGTTCGCGGGAACTCGGCCATCGAGCTCGAGGCCCTCGATGCGCGTCGCGCCATCGACGAGAAGATCCGCAGTCTCGTCTCCGCGGCGATCGACGAGGGCGGACTCCGCTCGGACTTCAGCCCCGGGCTCATCACTCGCCTGCTCTTCGGCATGGTCAATTCGATCACCGAGTGGTACCGCTCGAGCTACCCCATCGACCCCGACACCATCGCCGAGGCGGTCACCACGATGGCGTTCCAAGGGCTCGAGGCCTGAACCACCGGCCCTGGCCCGCCCAACAAAGTTGCGGGCTTGCGGAGCACTCAGCTGCGGGCCGTGGGGCACTCGGTTGCGAAATTGTGGGGCACTCAGTCGAAGTCGGTCGCCGCACCGGCAGCGAGAATCCACCCCAGCGTCGCCTCCGTCTCGGCCAGTAGCCGATCGCGCGGAGGCTCGTAGCCGCTGATGACCCAGTCGACGACCACCTGCAGCCCGGCACCGACGAGGACGTCGCCGAGGACCCGCCGTCGAGCCGGTGTCAGCGGCGGGCCCGCAGTCACCTCCGCCAGACGACCCACGAGCTCGTCGCCGATGGCGCGAGCGTATGAGCGGTACAGCTCATCGACCCGGGCGCTGACTCCCAGGACCTCGAAGAGGTGGACGCGCGCCCAGACCGGGTTGGCCTGCACCCAATCGAGGAAGCCGGCGACGAAACCGCGCAGCACCTCGCGAGCCTCACCACCGCCGCCTGCGAGCACCGCCTCGCGCAGATCGGCGACCACCCGCGCATAGACGGCACAGAGAAGGTCCTCGAGCGTCGCAAACGACTCATAGAAATAGCGCTTATTCAGCCCCGCCTCGGCGCAGACCGCACCGACGGTCGCGGCCCGATAGCCGTGGAGGCCGAAGATCTGCGCACCGGCGGCGATGATTCGTTCGCGCCGTGCACTCTCGCGGGCTCGGCGGCTGGCACCGGCATAAGGTCGTCCATGGTCGCTCACACTGTGATGTTGACAACATTCCACGCCGATTGCAAACTGGTACGACTCAGTACCAGAAGGAGCGAGGATGCCCGAGGATGCCTGACAGAACCCATGGAGACGCGGCGCTCAATGCCGCTCGGCGAGCGCGGGACCTCGCGGCGGCCACCGCCGACGACACCGTCGACCTCGTGGTCATCGGCGGCGGATTCACCGGTGTCGGCGTCGCCCTCGACGCCGTGACCCGGGGACTCAGCGTGGTCCTCATCGAACGCGGCGACCTCGCCTCGGGCACGAGCAGCTGGTCATCGAAGCTCGCCCACGGCGGTCTGCGCTATCTGGCCAAGCTCGACTTCTCCATCGCCTGGGAATCCGCCCTCGAACGCGGTCGGCTGATGGGCAGGATCGCACCGCATCTCATCCGTCCGCTGCCATTGGTCATGCCCCTCCATTCCGGGGTCGGCCGCCTCGATGCCGCGATGTTCGGAATCGGCTTCTTCGCCGGCGACGTCCTGCGCAGGCTCGCACGCACTCCGGCATCCCTGCTGCCCCGTCCCAGTCGCGTCTCGGCCGCCGCCGTGCGCGAGCAGGTTCCCGCCGCGGACGCCGAGGGACTCCGCGGCGGCCTGCTCAGCTGGGACGGTCAGCTCATCGACGACGCCCGCCTCGTGGTGGCCCTGGCCCGCACTGCCGCCGTCCACGGCGCACGCATCATCACCTACGCCGAGGCCACCGATATCGAACCCGGTCAGGTCGGTTTCGTCGACGAGCTCACCGGCGACCGGCACACGGTGCGTGCGAAGCAGATCGTCAACGCCACCGGAGTCTGGGCCGATACCTTGGCCGATGAGGTCGAACTCGCACCCAGCAAGGGGTCCCACCTGCTGGTTCGAGCCGAGCGCCTCGGCGACCCGGAGGTCGCGATCACGGCACCGGTGCCCGGCCATTTCGGTCGCTTCGTCTTCGCGGTCCCCTGGCACGAGGGGCTCGTCATGGTCGGTCTCACCGATTCCCCGCACCATGGTGCGGTTCCCGACCGGGCGATGCCCGATGACGAGGACCTCGACTTCCTGCTCGCAACCATCAACACCGCCCTGGCCGAGCCTCTCGCCCTGGACGACATCGTCGGCAGCTACGCCGGGTTCCGGCCGCTGCTGAAAACCTCGGGCTCTTCCAGCGCCGATCTCTCCCGCAGGCACGCACTGCTGCGGGACCCGCGCACCGATGCGCTGACCATCGTCGGAGGCAAACTCACGGAGTATCGGCGCATGGCCGAGGATGCCGTCGACGCCGTCGTCGAAGGCGGAGGCCTCACGGCCGGCCCGTCTCGGACGAAGTCGCTCGGACTCGTCGGCATCGGCACCCCCGATCCGAACCTGCCGGAGGCGCTGATCCGCCGCTACGGCACCGACGCGGCCAGCGTCGCGGCCTATGCCGAGTCCGATCCGACCCTCGGCGGCCCGGTGCGCACGGGCATCCCCTACAGCGGCGCCGAGGTCCGCTTCGCCGTCGACCACGAACTGGCCATCACCGTCGACGATGTCATCGACCGCCGTTCGCGGTGGGGGCTCGTTGAGGCCGACCGCGCCGATTTCGCCTCTGCCGTTCGCAGGCTGGCACCCGAACTGATCGTGAACACACAGGAAGAAGGATGACGCTGATGGACACCCCTCAACCGAGGATGCGCTGGTGGGGCTGGGGCGAGGACGGACACGACGGTCCCGTCAAACCTGGAGCGAAGAAGATGCTGAACAAGGTCTGCGGTCGGTCCGCCGGCGTCGTCAATCCGCCCATCGATCTCGACGACGTGCAGCTGCCCGCCCCGGCACTTCCGCGCGAGGCGTTCGCGCGCATCGCCGAGCTGCTCGGCGCCGGTCACATCCGCGACGATCATGCCCGGCGGGTCTCGCACTCCGTCGGTCGCAGCACCCCTGACCTCATCCGTCTGCGCAGCGGTGTGCTGAGCTCGGCCCCGGATGCTGTGCTCTATCCCGGCACCGACGCCGAGGTGGACGAGCTCCTGGCCATCTGCCAGGAGGAGCGGATCTCGGTCGTCCCCTTCGGAGGCGGCACCAGCGTCGTCGGCGGCATCGAGACCGTGCGCGGCGAGTTCAGCGGCAGCGTGTGCATCAGCCTGGCCCGGCTCGATGAGGTCGTCGACATCGATGAGGAGTCGCTGACAGTGACCGTTCAGGCCGGCGTCTTCGGCCCCGACCTCGAGGAGAAGCTCCAGGCAGCCGGCTTCACGCTCGGACATTTCCCGCAGTCGTTCGAGTTCAGCACCGTCGGAGGCTGGGTCGCGACCCGTTCGGCCGGTCAGCAGTCGACCGGATACGGACGCATCGACGCCAAGGTCCTCGGTCTGCGCTGCTCGACGCCCACCGGTCCCGTCGAGCTGCGCCCCTCCCCCGCCTCGGCGGCCGGCCCCGATCCTCGGCAGCTGATCGTCGGCTCCGAAGGCACCCTCGGCATCATCACCGAGGTGACGCTGGGCATCTCGCGCCTGCCGGAGGTCAGCCTGCCCGATGCCTGGTTCTTCCCCGATTTCCATTCCGGTGCGGCGGCGCTGCGGGAGATGGAGCAGACCGGTCTGCGACCGGATATCGCCCGGCTCTCCGACGTCAACGAGACGGCCTTCGGGCTCGCGCAGCTCGGCAGCGGGGTTCAGCGCAAGGGTGTTCTCGCCGTCCTCAGGGCCCGCGGCATCACGACCCCGTGCCTGCTGGTGCTGCGCTATGACGGGCAGAGGGCCTCGGCGCGGATGCGGCGGGCCGATGGACGCGACATCGCCAAGAGACACAAGGGCGTGAGCGTCGGCGGCTCCCCGGAGACCATGTGGGAGAAGCACCGCTTCTCGACGCCGTATCTGCGCGATCAGCTGCTCACGGAGGGAACGCTCGTCGACACCTTGGAGACCTCGGCTCCGTGGAGCGCGATCGAACAGCTCCACGACTCGATCGGTCAGGAGATCGAGGAGTCATTGGCGAAGCGGGGCACCCCTGCACTCGTGCTGTGCCACATCTCCCACCTCTACTCGACCGGCTGCTCCCTCTATTACACGATCTTCGCGCGCCAGGAGGAGGGCCGGGAGATCGCCCAGTGGAAGGCGCTGAAGACCGCGGCCAGCGATGCCATCATCGCCGGCGGCGGCACGATCACGCATCACCATGCCACCGGCCGCGACCACGCTCCGTGGATTCCCCGTGAGACCGGTGAGCTGTGGGTGCGGATGCTGCGCGCGGCGAAGGCCGAAGCGGATCCGGTGGGGATCATGAATCCCGGCAAGCTCATGAACGGACCGGATCAGCTGTGACAGCCGCTTCGCCTCCGCCGCTGCCGGTGATCCTCAACCCGACCGCCCGTCACGGAGAGGTGGGGCGGCGGATCGGGCCGATGAAGGCCGCCTTCGCTCGGAGGAGCTTGCAGGTCGAGGTTGTCGAGAGCCGCAGCGAGGCGCACGCGGGGGAGCTCGCCGCCGAGTTCGCCGGCCGCGGTGCGCCCCTCGTCGTCTCGCTCGGTGGAGACGGCCTGGTCCGCGCCGTCGGTGCCGGACTCCTCGGGACGCAGACGTCCCTGGGCATCATTGCCGGTGGCCGCGGCAATGATTTCATTGCGAAGCTCGGCATTCCGAAGGACGTCGAGGCGGCCGTCTCCGTCATCGCCGACGGATATGACCTTGCCATCGACACCCTCGACCTCGACGGGCTCATCTGCGTCGGCAATGTCAGCCTCGGCTTGGACACGACGGTGCAGGACTACGCCGATTCGACTCGCCGCATCAAGGGGCACTGGGTCTACCTGTACGGACTCATCCGCGCGATCAGGAGACCGACGCCCATCGACCTCGTCCTCACAGTCGACGGCGAGAGGCGCGGATTCCATGGGCTCTCGGCAGGTTTCGCGAACTCCGGCCGCTACGGCGGCGGGCTGAAGCTGTCCCCCGATGCGCAGGTCGACGACGGACTCATCGACGTGGTCCTCTTCGAAGACACGCTCGTGCCGCGCCTGGCCGCGGAGCTGGTCTCGTTCATGCTGGTCAGGCTTGGGTGGCACCCGCACATCAGCCTCAGTCACGCCACCGAGATCCGCATCGACACACCCCCGGGCGTGGATCCGGTCGTCATCATGGCCGACGGCGATGCGGTCGCTCGGACGCCGGCCACGCTCACGATCCGACCGGCCTCACTCAAGGTCCGCGTTCCACAGGACCGGAGAGCGTAACCGACCCGATGCTCCTCGTCTGCCGCAGGCAGAGACGGGGTTGCCCCACGCGAGCCCGGATGCCCTCAGTACTCCTTGGCCACCAAGGTGAGCACATCGTAGTTCGCGACGGGCTCCTCGTTCTGGTTGACGACCTGAGCGTCCCAGCGGACCTCCCCGTACTCGTCGGTCTCGCGCGGGGTGATGCGCTTGGCGGTCAGCGTCACCTTGAGCTTGTCGCCCGGGGAGACGGGCGTGATGAAGTTGAGCCCCTCGAGGCCGTAGTTCGCGAGCACCGGGCCGGGGTCCGGCTGGACGAAGAGTCCGGCGGCGAAGGAGACGATGAGGTAGCCGTGGGCCACGCGTCCCGGGAAGAACGGGTTCGCGGCGGCCGCCTCCTCATCCATGTGTGCGTAGAACGTGTCCCCGGTGAAGTTCGCGAAGTGCTCGATATCGTCGAGCGTGACCTCGCGCCATTCCGAGTCGAGGGTGTCGCCGAGGCGCAGGTCCGCAAGCGACTTCGTGAACGGATGCTCGCCGAGGCGGCGCTGCGATCCGCTCACCCATTCCCCGCCGATCGCGGTGAGCATGTCCGGGGAGGCCTGGATCGCGGTGCGCTGCATGAAGTGTTCGACACCGCGCAGTCCGCCCATCTCCTCGCCGCCCCCGGCCCGTCCGGGACCGCCGTGGATGAGGTTCGGCAGAGGCGAACCGTGGCCGGTCGACTCCTCGGCGTCGTCACGGTCGAGGACGAGCACTCGCCCGTGCCAGGGTGCGATCCTGCGGACGAATTCGGTGGCGAACTCGCGGTCGTGGGTGACGACCGAGCCGACCAGGGAACCGCGTCCGCGGGCGGCCAGACGGACGGCCTCCTCGGTGTCGGAATACGTGATGATCGAGGTCACGGGGCCGAAGGCCTCGATGTCGTGGACGGCATCGGCCCAGGCGTCATCGGCCTGGAGCACGGTGGCTGCGACATAGGCGCCGCCGTGTTCGGCGGCGAGGCGATCTGACTCCTCACGCCCGCCGGTGAGCAGGTGCGCTCCGCCGGCGAGGATCTCGTCGATGGAGTCGAGCACGTCGGCGCGCTGCTTGTCGGAGACCACCGGGCCCAGGCGGGTCGACTTCTCACGCGGATCGCCGACGCCCTGGGTGGCGAGCTTCGCGACGATGGCTTCGCTGACCGCCTCGGCGTGGGCAGCGGGGACGAAGGTGCGGCGGATCGCGGTGCACTTCTGGCCGGCTTTGACCGTCATCTCGGCGACGACGCCGGAGACGAACAGGTCGAATTCTTGCGTGCCGGGTCCGGCATCGGGACCGAGCAGGGAGAAGTTGAGCGAGTCCGCCTCGGCGAAGAATCGGGTGCCGCGCTCCGTGACGCAGTCGAGCCCGGACAGGCGGCGGGCGGTGTCCGCCGAGCCGGTGAAGGCGATGGCGTCCTGCTCGGCGAGGTGGTCGAAGAGCGGGGTGACGTCGCCGCTGACGAGCTGGATGGCACCTTCGGGCAGCAGGCCGGAATCGATCATGTCGGCAACGACCGCGCGCGTCAGGTGAGCGGTGTCGGTGGCGGGCTTGACGACGACGGGGACGCCGGCGACGAACATCGGGGCGAACTTCTCGAGCATGCCCCAGACGGGGAAGTTGAACGCGTTGATCTGCAGTGCCAGACCCTGTCGGGAGGTCAGGATGTGGCGACCGACGAAGGTGCCGTTCTTCGACAGTCGCTCGACACCGCCGTCGAGGTGGACGGTCGAGTTCGGCATCTGGCGACGGGCGACGCCGGAGTAGGTGAAGAGGGTGCCGATGCCGCCCTCGATGTCGACGAAGGCGTCGCGCTTCGTCGTGCCGGTGGTGAAGGAGATCTCGTGGTAGTCCTTCGTCCGCTCCATGAGGTGGGCGCCGAGCTGTTTGAGGATCACACCGCGCTGATGGAAGGTGAGCTTCTGCAGTTCGGGGATGCCGACCGTGCGCGCATGTTCGTCGACGGCGGCGAAGTCGAGGCCGGCCGAACTGACCTGGTGAAGGAGCTCACCGGTGGCGGCGTCGTGGACGGAGCGGGCGGACTCGGTCGCACCGGGCGTGTGCCAGGATCCTGCCACATAGGAACTGAGAATTTCGGTCATGCTTTGCTCTCCCTGGTGAAACGACGTCTCCCGGTTCACGGCGACCGCATTCGGCACCGCTGCCGATTCCTCCACAATATACTAACCAATCGGTCGGTAATTGTCATCGGACGACGGCGGAGGCGGAGCCGCGCTCAGGATGCGGCCGACGCCTCTGCGCAGGAGTGACACGGCGCATGTTCTGCCCTATGATCGAGACCAATTACTGACCAGACAGTCAGTCCCCCGCCACCTGTTCACCGACGGCACCGGCGATCACTCACGGTCGAGTATCACCGCCACCGGTGAGGTGCACGGCAATGTCGCCCAGCAACCGAAAGATCCGCTTATGTCCACGACAGCATCCGGCCCGTCCGCATCGCATCCGGCAGCACCCGCATCGATCACCCGCGAAGAGCGCAAGGTCCTCGCCGGCACCCTCGTCGGCACCACCATCGAGTGGTACGACTTCTTCATCTACGCGCAGGCCGCCGGGCTCGTCCTCTCGGCCCAGTACTTCGGGCCGCTGGCCTCAGACAATCCGGCACTCGGCCAGATCATGGCGTGGGCGTCTCTGGGCATCTCGTTCCTCTTCCGACCGTTGGGCGCGATCATCGCCGGCCACCTCGGCGATCGCATCGGACGCAAGAAGATGCTCGTGCTCACGCTCATTCTCATGGGGGCGGCGACTTCGCTCATCGGTCTGCTGCCGAACTACGCGATGATCGGCGTCGGCGCCCCGATCCTGCTCACTCTGCTGCGGATCCTTCAGGGCTTCTCCGCCGGCGGCGAGTGGGGCGGAGCCGCACTGCTGTCGGTCGAGCATGCACCGATCTCCAAGCGCGGCATCTTCGGTGCCTACCCGCAGATCGGCGTGCCGGTCGGCATGATCCTGGCCACCGGCGTCATCTGGATCCTGACCACCGTGCTCAGCCCCGAACAGTTCGCGAGCTTCGGCTGGCGCATTCCGTTCCTCTTCTCCGTCGTCCTCGTCCTCGTCGGCTATTACATCCGGCGCCAGGTCGAAGAGAGCCCCGTCTTCGCTGAGCTGGCCGAACGCAAGGCCGAATCCTCCGCGCCGCTGGGCACCCTGTTCAAGAAGAACACGAAGGAAGTCGTCCTCTCCGCGCTCATCTTCATCGGCAACAACGCCGTGGGCTACATGATCATCGCGTTCTTCGCCGCCTACGCCTCCCGACCGATCGAGGACGGCGGATCCGTCGGCCTCGACCGCGCACCCGTGCTGCTGGCGACGACGCTGGCAAGCTTCGGCTGGCTGATCTTCACGATGTGGGGCGGGGCGCTGTCGGACAGGCTCGGCCGCGTGCGCACCTTCCAGATCGGCTACATCCTCCTCATCGTCTGGCTCATCCCGACGTTCCTCATGATCGACATGGCCAACATCTGGGCCTACGGCATCGGCATCTTCGTCCTCACCGTCGGTATGGGCCTGTCCTACGGTCCGATGTCGGCGATGTACGCGGAGATGTTCCCCGCCCAGGTCCGCTACTCCGGTGTGTCGATCGGCTACGCGCTCGGCGCGATCCTCGGCGGCGCCTTCGCCCCGACCATCGCCGAAACGCTGCTCGCGGAGACCGGGAAGTCCATCTCGATCGCGATCTACATGATCATCGTGTGCATCATCTCGCTCATCGGCGTCAGCCTCGTCAAGGAGACCAAGGGCGTCGACCTCGGCATCACCAAGCACACGAGCTGAAACGCCCGGAGTGGTCCCGTTCGCTGCCTCTATGCTGGTGACGGGCCCGATCTGACCGGCAGGACGAGCCCTGGATCGACGACGAGGAGGATGCCCGCATGCCACCGGCCACGGAGCTGAGCCACACCGACATCGAGGCGGCCGCCGCACGGACCGGCGGGCGGGTACGGCCGGTCACGGTCACCTCGGCGCCGGAGGACGGGATCTTCTTCGCGCTCGAGTTCCTCCAGCACACGGGCACGTTCAAGGCCCGCGGTGCGCAGAATTTCATCCGCGCACACCTGGATGCCGGCACCTTCCCCGAGGCAGGGGTGACGATCGCCTCGGGCGGGAACGCGGGGCTCGCGTGTGCGTGGGCGGCCCGTGCGGCCGGGGTGCCCGCGACCGTGTTCCTGCCGACCACGGCCCCGAGCGTCAAGGTCGATCGGCTGCGCTCCTACGGGGCTCGCGTCGAGCTCGTCGGCAGCGAATTCGCCGAGGCGGCCGCCGCCTGCGACGAGTTCGTCGAGTCGTCCGGGGCGCTGGCCTCCCATGCCTACGACCACCCGCTCATCGCCGCCGGCGCGGGCACGCTCATGACCGAGATCCTCGGGCAGGTGCCCGATCTCGACACGGTCGTCGTCTCGGTCGGCGGGGGCGGGCTGTTCGCCGGAGTCGCGACGGCCGCTGCCCATCACGGAGTGCGCACGGTCGCGGTCGAGCCCAAGAACTGTCGGGCGCTCAATGCTGCACTCGAAGCGGGCGAACCGGTCGATGTCACGGTCGATTCGGTGGCAGCGGATTCGCTCGGAGCCCGGCGGGCGACGCCGCTGGGGGTGGCGGCTGCGCGGTCGGATCTGGTCACCTCGGTGCTGGTCGACGATGCGGCGATCAACGCCGCTCGGGAGCACCTGTGGGACGAGCATCGGCTCGCCGTCGAACATGCGGCGGCGACTGCACTTGCGGGGATCGACGGACCGCACCGCTCCGGTCAGTCGCGTGGATCGGACCGTTCCGACAGTTCAGGCGCCTCTGGCCCAGGCGCCTATGTGCCGGCTGCGGGCGAGAAGGTCTGCGTCATCCTGTGCGGGGCGAACACCAGCCTCGGAGATCTGTGACGCCGGCGGATTCCCGGCCCGAATGATTCCAGTGCTGACGGTCCTTAACTCTGGCGGTCCTTCGACCTCAGCGAGGCTTTGATGAGACCGAAGATCGCCATCGCGACAACCACGGCAATGATGGCCTTGACGAGGAACCACGCGATCGAGAACGCGATGTTGACCACCCACCAGGCGATGATGACGGCGATGATCGCGCCGATGATGCTCCACACGGTACTCATCTTCATGCCTCAAGCCTAGGCTCGAGCGCGGGTGGGTGCAATGACGGCCCGCACCATCCCAGCCGATCACCAGCTCCGGCTCATATGGCGATTCATCCCGGCAGCCCTCATCCCAGCGGCTGACATACCCGCCCTCATCCCGCCAGCTGGCGTTCCGGCACCCCTCATCCCGCCAGCTGGCTGGTCTCACCCCTTTAGTGCACTTCGCCATCAGGTTTGGTGCAGAACACCGTCACATTACGTACGGGCCATCAGTTCGCGTCATGATGATATGGACGAAATGTGGAAGTGCGACGCAACGTCGGCCGACGCACCAGCAAAACGCCGACTCAACCGACCGACGCGCCTCGACCGACGCACCTCAGCAAAGCGCCGACTCGGCCGGCGCCCCAGCAGAGCGCCGCCTCGGCAGAGCGCCGGGTCAGCCGACCGGCTCGGCACCGGCGGTGCTGACGGCTCGCACGGCTCCGGCCGTACGCACGGCGCGGGCCGACCAGCGACGGTCGGCGAAACCGACCTCGATCGGATGGTCGAAGGCGGCGGAGACCTTTTCGGAGGTGAGCACCTCGCCGATGGAGTCCGCGGCGGTCAGTCGTCCTTCGGAGATGAGTGCGGCGTGCGTCGTCGTCTCGGGGATCTCCTCGAGGTGGTGTGTGACCAGCAGTGTCGCCAGCTGCGGCGAGCGCACCGACAGGTCGTCGATGGTCTCGAGCAGCTGTTCGCGTGCTGCGACGTCGAGGCCGGTGGTCGGTTCGTCGAAGAGCAGCAGCTGCGGATCGGCGATGAGCGCACGAGCCACGAGCGTCTTCCCCCGCTCCCCCTGCGACAGCACCTTCCAGCCCGCGTCCGCACGCGAGGTCAGCCCCACCTCGGCGATGAGGGAGTCGGCTTTCGCCACCTCGTGCGGTTCCGGTTCCCAGCGCAGGGGGCGTTCGACGGTGCCGGTCAGGCCGGTGAGGACGACCTCGCGCACGGACAGGTTCGAGCGCAGCGGATGGCGCGGATTCACGTGCCCGATGAAGCGGCGGAGGGCGGCGAGTTCGACGCGGCCCATCCGGGATCCGAGGATGTCGACGGTGCCGGAGGTCGGGAACACCTGCGCCGAGGCGAAGCTGAGCAGAGTGGACTTTCCGGCCCCGTTCGGTCCGATGAGCACCCAGTGTTCGCCGGCTCGCATGCGCAGGTCGATGCCGTGGAGGATATGCGTCTGCCCCCGTCGGAACGTCACCCCGGCAATATCGAGGACGGTTTCGGCCACGTCCCACTCTCCTCTTGAGTTCGCTGCTCGGCGGGTTCCACGCCGAAGGTCCCGCCGTTCGGCCGGGCCCATTCGAGTCTAGGCCCACCCCTTGTCGAAGCCGCCGCCATCGGTCGCGGCCGCGTTCCACATATTGGATCGCGGAGTAAGACCTCTGACTCGTCGACGATCGCAGAATGAGACGCTCGACGCGCGTTCTTGGCCTGATGCCCCGCGGTCCGACCCTTCATTCCGCCGCTCGGGCGCACGGGCCATAATGGGGGCATGCACAATGGCGCCGACCCGAATGAGGAACTCCGCGAGGAACATCGCATCAGGATGCGTGGTCGACTCCTCCGCCGCTCCGCGTCGTTCAATGTCGCTCATGCCGTCGACTCGCTCGAGCCCGGCACCGGCGCCCAGAGCATCCAGCGCGCACTGACGCTGCTCAACCTCGTCGGCCTCATCGCCGGTGAGCGACGCGAAGGCGCAAGCCTGTCCGAACTCGCCTCGATCAGCGGCCGCCCGAAGGCCAGCGTCCACCGCATGCTCCAGGCGCTCATCGCCATGGGTTATGTCGAACGGCTCGAGGAAGGCGGGTACCGCCTCGGCGTGCAGTCCCAGATCCTCGGGCAGCTGGCGCAGAAATCGGTCGACCCCCTGGTCACGGAGTCCGAGTCGAGCCTGCTGCGCCTGGCCGAGCTCAGCCACGACACCGTGTTCCTCACCCTGCGCACCGGCAGCTACTCGATCTGCGCGCGCCGCGAGGAGGGCTTCGGCGAGATCTTCAACAACGCCCTGTCCGTGGGCGACCGGCACCCGCTGGGCATCGGGGCCGGGTCCTTGGCGATCCTGTCCGAGCTCTCCCCCGCCGAGGTGGACGCCCAGTTCGAGGCCAACGCCGAGATCCTCGCCGAACGGTATCCGAAGGTCTCGGTCCCGCACCTGCGCGACATCATCGACCAGGCCCGCATCGACGGCTTCGTCCACAATCCCGGGCTCTTCGCTCAGGGATCGTGGGCCGTGGGAGTGCCGTTGCGCATCCGCGGCTCCCGACCGCGCGCGGCTCTGTCGATCGCGAGCATCGCCGACCGCGTCACCGGGTCCCGGGTCGAACGCCTCGTCGCCCTGCTCCGTCGTGAGGCGAAGGCCATCTCCGAGGCGCTGAGCTCGCAGACCGACCCGGCCCCGGACTCCGGCGACCTCTGAGGCCCTGTCTCATCTGGCTCGTCCGCCCGGCCCCTTCCCTCCGCCCCGCCGCGCGGCCCTTTCGTTCCGCCGGCACACCTCACCCCGCCGAGGCGGCCCCGCGTTCGGCTGCCACCGTTTCGAGGATCTCTCCCATCCATCCGACCGCTGCCGGGTTCGGTCCCGTGCGGGTGACGAAGGAGACCCGTCTGGTGCCGAGGTCCTGCTTCGCCGGTCTGATCTCAACGGCGAAGCCCGTATCGACGGCGGCCTCCGTCGTCAGCGCACAGCCGAGTCCTTCGGCGACGAGTCCGTGGATCATATAGAGGTCGTCGCTGCGCATGAGCTCACGGACCTCGAGTCCGAGTGACCGGTAGACGCGATTGAGCACGCGCACCGAGGCTTCGGACTCATTGCGGCTCGACACCCACGCGACCTCACCCATCTGCTCGACGTCGAGCACGTGCTGCTTCGCCAGCTGCCCGTCACGGGCGACCATGACCCGGTAGGGCTCGTCGAGCAGGGTGCGCAGCCTCAGTTCGGGTCCGGCGAATTCGGGCAGTTCGGGGATGTCGTAGATGAGGCCGGCATGGACCTCACCGCTGTGGAGCATGCGCACCACCTCGCTGGGTTCGGCCTCGACGACCTCGACGCGCACCGACTTCTGCGCCTGCAGTTCGGCGATCGCGGCCGGCAGCAGGCGTGAGCCGATCGAGGAGAAGGATCCGATCCGCAGGGTGACCACGCCCGCGTCGCGCTGCGCGGTCACGAGCTGTTCGGCGCGGTCGATGCGCTCGAGCACGGGCGCGATCTCCGCAGCGAAGGACTCGCCCAAGGGCGTCAGCCGGGCTCCGCTTCGGGCCCGCTCGACGAGCTGCACGCGCAGATGCGATTCGAGTGTTCGCAGGTGGTGGGTCACGGTCGGCACTCCGTGGCCGAGCACCTCGGCGGCGCGGTTGAGGCTCCCCACCTCCCGGACGGCCTGGAGGACCCGGAACTGCTGCAGATTCATCATGGTATAGACACTATGACAGTGTGACCGATTTCTTGCTATAGCGTAGATCTCTTCGCTTCCGTAGCGTGAGTTCCATGCGCACCGATTCCCAGCTCTCCGAACTGCCCTCCGGCACCGTGGCCCACATCGACCCGCGCCAGCACGAGGCCCCGTACGCGGATGCCCTCCGCGCCCTGGCCGCCCAGGACTGGCAGCGTCTTCACGTCCCGGCTCATCAGGGCTCGGGCGCACATGCCCCGGGCCTGGCGGACATTGTCGGTGAGAGCGGCATGAGCATCGACTTCCCGATGCTCTTCAGCGGCATCGATCAGCAGAGTTGGCGGATGATCGATCACGATCGCCGGACTCCGATCGCGGCCGCCCAGAAGCTCGCCGCCGAGGCCTGGGGAGCCTCGCGCAGCTGGTTCATCACGAACGGCGCTTCCGGCGGCAACCACATCGCCACCACCGTCGTGCGCGGGCTGGGACGAGAGTTCGTGCTCCAGCGCAGCGTCCACTCCTCCGTCATCGACGGCATCATCCACGCCGAGCTGCGCCCGCATTTCGTCCACCCCCGGGTCGACGCCGGTCTCGGGTCCTCCCACGGCGTCACCGTCGCCCAGGTCGAGTCCGCACTCCGGCAGCACCCCGACAGCTCCGCCGTCTATCTGGTCTCTCCGAGCTACTTCGGTGCCGTGGCCGATATCGCCGCCATCGCCGAGGCGGCCCACTCCCACGATGTCCCGCTCATCGTCGATGAGGCCTGGGGCTCCCACTTCGGCATGCACCCGGATCTGCCGGTCAACGCGGTCCGCCTCGGCGCCGACCTCGTCATCTCGAGCACGCACAAGGGTGCGGGTTCGCTGGCCCAGTCCGCGATGATCCACCTCGGCCACTCCCGGCACGCCCGCCGCATCGACGGTCTCGTCGATCGGGTCGTGAAGTCCTACCAGTCGACCTCGAGCAGCTCTCTGCTGCTGGCTTCGCTCGACGAGGCCAGACGCCATCTGGTCACCCGCCCCGAGGCGATCGGCGCGGCCCTGGACACCGCCGCGGAGCTGCGCTCCCGGGTGAAGAGCGACACCCGCTTCCGTGATGCCACGCCCGATATCCTCGGCGGACACGATGCGATCGACCACGATCCGTTCAAGGTCGTCATCGACACCCGCGGCGCCGGAATCACGGGTGCCGAGGCCCAGTACCGGCTCATCCGCGACCACCGCATCTACTGCGAACTCGCAACCCCCTCGGCGCTGCTCCTGCTCATCGGTGCCACCTCGCCGGTCGACGTCGAACGGTTCTGGTCCGCCCTGCAGGCGCTGCCGCGATCGGAGTCCGAGCCGGAGCGTCCGATCGTCGTCCCCGGCAGCTGCGTCAAGCGCATGGAGATCAGCCAGGCGCATTTCGCGGACTCACAGGTCGTGGACTCCGCCGAGGCCATCGGTCAGGTCTCGGCCGACGCCCTGGCCGCTTATCCGCCCGGAGTGCCCAATGTGCTGCCCGGGGAAGTCCTCAGCGCCGAGGTGGTCTCCTTCCTCCGCATGACCGCGGCCGCACCGTCGGGATACGTCCGCGGCGCCCAGGACTCACGGATGGACACCTTCCGGGTCGTGAGCGATCGCTCCCGGGCCCGAGCCTGAAGCACCGAGGGGACCACTTGGTGTCGACCGGACCAGGCGCAACCCGCTCGCTCGAAGCCAAGTGGTCCGCTCGGCGAAGCGGGCTCGCGCCCCGCACTCAGCGCAGACTCAGCGCAGAACCACCGTCCTCTTGCCCGAGAGGAAGACACGGCCGTCGCAATGCCACTTCACGGCATTGGACAGCGCCTTGCATTCGGCGTCGCGGCCGGCAGCGACGAGATCCTCGGGGGCGAAGGAATGGTCGACCTCGACGAGCTGCTGGGCGATGATCGGCCCCTCATCGAGCTCGCTGTTGACGAAGTGCGCGGTCGCTCCGACGGTCTTGACCCCGCGCTCCCACGCCTGGTGGTAGGGCTTGGCGCCCTTGAACGAAGGCAGGAACGAGTGGTGGATGTTGATCGCGCGTCCGGTGAGCTCGCGGGCGAGATCATCGGAGAGGATCTGCATATAGCGGGCGAGCACCACGAGGTCGACTTCGAAGCGGTCGACGAGTTCGAGCAGCTTCGCCTCGGCCGCCGGTTTCGTCTCCTTCGTCACTGGGATCCGGAAGAACGGGATGTGATGCCATTCGACGAGTTCACGGTGGTCGGGGTGGTTCGACACGACGGCGGCGATCTCGATCGGCAGCTCGCCGACGCGGGCGCGGAAGAGCAGATCGTTGAGGCAGTGCTCGAACTTCGAGACCATGATGAGCACCCGTCGCTTCTCGCCCTGCGGCCACAGCTGCCAGGTCGCCCCGAACTCCTCGCCGATCGCCGCGAAGTCGGTCCGCAGCGCCTCGATCCCGTTGCCCGGCTCCTCGGAGACGCGGAAGTCGATGCGCAGGAACAGCTGCTGCGTCGACTGGTCATCGAACTGTTTGAACTCCTTGATGTCCCCGCCGTGGGTGAGCAGCGCACCGGTCACCGCATGGGTGATACCGGGACGCTCGGCGCATTCGAGAGTGAAGATGAAGTCCTGCATGTCTCTTTCCTTCTGCAGTCGGGGTTCGGCTGGATCGCGGCCGCTCAGCATTCGACGACGTTGACGGCGAGGCCACCGCGCGATGTCTCCTTGTACTTGGATTTCATATCGGCTCCAGTCTGCCGCATGGTTTCGATCGCCTGGTCGAGGCTCACTCGATGCGAGCCGTCGCCGTGCATGGCGAGCCTCGCGGCGTTGATCGCCTTCACCGAGGCGATGGCATTGCGTTCGATGCAGGGGACCTGCACGAGTCCGCCGACCGGATCGCACGTGAGTCCGAGGTTGTGCTCGAGACCGATCTCGGCGGCGTTCTCCACCTGCTCCGGCGTCCCGCCGAGCACGGCGCACAGGCCCGCGGCAGCCATCGCACAGGCCGACCCGACCTCCCCCTGACAGCCCACCTCGGCGCCGGAGATCGAGGCATTGCGTTTGAACAGGATCCCGATCGCCCCGGCCGTGAGCAGGAACTCGACGACCGCGTCGTCGCTCGCCGCACCGGGATCACCGGGGGCGTCGTCATCGACGGCTCCCTCGCAACCCGGCCCGTCCCCGATGACGAACCGGTCCATGTAGTGGAGCACCGCGGGGATGATACCCGCCGCCCCGTTCGTCGGGGCGGTGACGATGCGCCCGCCCGAGGCGTTCTCCTCATTGACGGCCAGGGCATAGAGATTCACCCATTCGAGGGCATCGAGGGAACCCGAGGCACGGTATTCGGCGGCCTCGAGCGTCGATCGCAGCTGCGGGGCCCGCCGCCCCACTTTGAGACCGCCGGGCAGGGTCGTCTCCGTGCGTGTGCACCCGTTGTGCACGCATTCGCGCATCACCGCCCAGATGTCGAGCAGCTGTTTGCGCAGCAGCTCGTCGTCCTGGCGCTGACGTTCGTTGACCGCCATCAGCTCGGCGATGCTCAGCTGGTGCGCACGGCACTGTGCGACAAGCTCATCGGCCGTGGAGAACTCGATGGCGTCCCCGTCCCGACCATGCCCGTCCCGATCGTCCGCGACTGTGTCGATCGCCTCGGCGGCCTCCTTCTCCGCGGCGAGCTCCTCAGCAGTGACGACGAATCCCCCGCCCACCGAGTAGCACTCGCGCTCGATGAGCCCACCGTCGACCTCGGCGCTGATCCGCATCCCGTTGGGATGGCCGGGCAGCGATTCGCGCAGGTGCAGGGTGAGGTCGGTCTGTGCGTCGAAGGGCACGGAC
The DNA here is from genome assembly GCF_049804075.1 of Brevibacterium sp. FAM 24630. Taxonomy (NCBI): domain Bacteria; kingdom Bacillati; phylum Actinomycetota; class Actinomycetes; order Micrococcales; family Brevibacteriaceae; genus Brevibacterium; species Brevibacterium sp. FAM 24630. The sequence goes on along the minus strand of NZ_JBNBZD010000003.1, from coordinate 189,093 downwards.
ATTCGCCCGCCGAGGTGGAGCGTGCCCTTCTCACGCACCTCGGCGACCAGCGGTCCCACCGAATCCGGGTCGAGGGTCTCGGGTTCCAATCCGCTCAGTCCCGCGAGCACGGCGGAATCCGAACCGTGTCCGATTCCCGTCGCTCCGAGCGAGCCGTAGAGTCCGACCCGGATCGCTTCGACGCGGCCGAGCAGCCCTGCGGCCTCGAGTTCCCGGACGAAGCGCACCGCCGCTCGCATCGGCCCCACCGTGTGCGAGGAGGAGGGGCCGATGCCGATGGAGAACAGGTCGAGGACCCCGAGCGCCATCAGCCGGTCCTCTCCGCTGTCACGCCGCGGTCGGCACCGGTCGCACCGTCGGCACCGTCGCCGAGGAACTCCGCCATGCCGTCGAGCAGCCAGCGGACCAGGTAGTCGGCGAAGCTCGCGCGCGGGTAGACGCGGTAGGTCTCCTCCGAGGAGTGGTGGAGGATGACCGGCACGGGGCCCAGCTGGGTGACGATCGCGGTGCCGATTCCGAAGGCGCGCGGGTGGAGGTCGGCGCGACAGCTCTTCTCGAGCACCTCGCGAGCTCTCCCACCGGAGAGTTCGAGGATCGTGCGGTTGGCCGAGAGGTCGACGGCCTGTCCGGGTAGCCCTTCGAGGCCCGCCTCGGCGACGAGGGTCTCCCCCGGCTGCTGCCGGCGGGAGACGTCGACGGCGAGGAATTCGTCGGGGCTCAGCCACAGGATGTGCAGCCCTGCACTGTCGCCGGTGACCTCGCCGACCCGGCGGGGCAGCGGCAGACCGAAGGCGTCTTCGAGCACTCGCCCCGAGGCTGAGTCGGGTTCGGCTCGGGCACCGAGCTGGACGGCGAACGGCAGTTCGCGCAGGGCCACGGCTCGGCCCCCAGCGGCCGATGCCTGAGCCATCTCGTCGGCCAGGTGAGCCGCCGGGGAGATGCGCAGGTCCTCGAGCGAACCGGCATCGGTGCGGTCGCGAACCGTTTGGGCAGCACTCCCCTGAGCAGTGCGGGCGGTGTCGGTGGAATAGGTGGTGTCAGCCATCGCGGCGGTTTCCTTCCGGGTCGTAGAAGACGGGCGAGGTGATCTCGACGTCGACGAGGGTGTCGCCGAACGGGGATTTCACGATCTCGCCTTCGCGGTTGCGGCCGTTCTCGACGAGGGCGAGTCCGAAGGGACGGTCGAGGCTGGGCGAGATGTAGGAGGAGGTGACGTGGCCGATCATCGGCACGGGTCCCTCGTCCGGCGTCACCGGCGTGGCCGAGGTGATGAGCTGTGCCCCCTCGGCCAGACGCGTGGTTCCGTCGACGGGCAGCACGCCCACGAGGTGCTTGCGGTCCTCCCGGGCCGTGTCGACACGGGAATAGGAGCGTTTGCCGATGAAGTCCTTGAACTTCGAGACGATCCATTCCATGCCGGCGTCGGCCGGGGTCACGGTGCCGTCGGTGTCCTGGCCGACGATGATGAAGCCCTTCTCGGCGCGCAGCACGTGCATGACCTCGGTGCCGTAGGGGGTGATGTCGAACTCGGCCCCCGCCTCGGCGACGGCCTCCCAGACGGCGAGCCCGTAGAACGTGTCGACGTTGATCTCGAAGGCGAGCTCACCGGAGAACGAGATCCGGCAGATCCGTGCGGGGATGCCGTTCGCCAGCGTCGTCTCCCGGAAGCCCATGAACTCGAAGGCCTCGTTCGACACTTCGAGGTTGGGGGCGAGTTTGGCGATGACCTCACGCGACCGGGGGCCGGCCACGGCGACGGTCGCCCACTGTTCGGTCACCGAGGTGAAGACGACGTCGAGTTCGGGCCACTCGGTCTGGTGCCATTCCTCGAGCCATTCGAGGACGGTCGCCGCCCCGCCGGACGTCGTCGTCATGTAGTAGTGGTCCTCGGCCACGCGCAGGGTCACGCCGTCGTCGAAGATCATCCCGTCGGGCTTGCACATCAGCCCGTAGCGGCCCTTGCCGACCTTCAGCTTCTTGAACCCATTCGTGTAGATCCGACCGAGGAACTCTCCGGCATCCGTGCCGCGGATCTCGATCTTGCCGAGCGTCGAGGCGTCTTGGAAGCCGACGGATTCGCGCACGGCCTTGCCCTCGCGCAGCACCGCCGCGTCCATGTCCTCACCCGGCTTCGGGTAGTACCAGGGACGCTTCCACTGTCCGACGTCCTCGAACTCGGCGCCGTGGGCGACATGCCAGGAGTGGATCGACGTGATGCGGGCCGGGTCGAACAGCTCGCCCTTGCGACGTCCGGCCAGAGCGGCGAACGGGACGGGGGCGAAGGGAGCACGGAAGGTCGTGTGACCGACCTGTCCGAGGTCCGCGGCTTCGCCCAGCACCGAGGCGATCGCGCCGATCGCGTTGACCGCCGAGGTCTTGCCCTGGTCGTTCGCCGTCGAGATCGAGGTGTAGCGCTTGATGTGCTCGACCGAGCGCATCCCCGCATTCATCGCCCGCTGGACGTCGGCGACGGTCTGATCGCGCTGGAAGTCGATGAAATGCGTGGTCAGAGCCGTGTGATCGTCCTTCGCCGAGGTGACCAGCCACAGCGGGCGGGCCGGGGCGCAGGCCATCGGCGCGGCGGCCGGAACGTTGAGTTCGATGGGGAAACCGGTGCGGTCGGCTGCGGCATTGCCGGCTTCGGCCCCCTGCCTGAGGGCCGCTTCGAGCGAGTAGTCGCCGTTGATCGCTCCTGCCGTGGACTGGTTCGGCACGGGGGCCGTCGGGACGAAGGCGGCGATGTCGGCTCGCCAGTGGATCGGGCCCTTGCGCTGGCCGTGGAGGTGGATGACCGGTGAGTGTCCGCCGCTGACGGCGAGCAGATCGACGGCGATGTCCTCACCATCGTCCTCTGCGACACCGTCCTCGTCGAGACCGGAGACCGTGATCGCACTGATCCGTCCCGCCGGGCCCTCACCTGCGGTGCCGCTGACGGCGGAGCCGAGGATGAGTCGTACGCCCGTCTCCTCGCTCACGCGCTTCGCCGCCGCCGAGGCGGTTGTCCGGGAGTCGATGACCGCGGGGATGTCGATGCCGGCTGCATGCAGGTCCGCGACGAGCTCGTAGGCGGAGTCGTTCGTCGTGGCCACGGCGATCGAGTCACCGGCGGCGACTCCGTAGCGGTTGAGGTAGGTGCGCACCGCCGTGGCGAGCATGATGCCGGGGCGGTCGTTGTCGGCGAAGACGATCGGACGATCATGGGCACCGGTGGCGAGCACGACCTGTCCGGCTCGAATGTGCCAGACGCGCTGGCGGGTGCCGGGGCGGGCCGATGCGGTGCCTGTGCTGTCCGGATCTCCGGCCCCGTCGGCGCCGACGAGCTCGACGGTGCGGTCTTCGAGGGCGACGAAATAGTTCGAGTCGTAGCTGCCGAAGACCGTGGTGTTCGGCACGCAGCTCAGTTCCTCGTCCTCGGCGAATCCGGCGAGGGTGGTCTCGATCCACTCGACGGGGTCCTGTCCGTCGATGGTCTCCGCGGCCGAGCTGCCCGAGGAGGGCGTCGATGCCGACAGCAGCGATCCGCCGGGGGCGGGACCATCATCGAGCAGCAGTGTCCGGGCACCGGATCTGCCTGCCTCACGGGCCGCGGCCAGGCCTGCCGGTCCCGCTCCGACGACGAGGACATCGGTGTGGACGTGCTTGTGTTCGTAGACGAGCTCGTCCTGGCCGGGGTCGAGGATGCCCAGACCCGCGAGGTATTCGGCTTCGAGCCCCTCGGTGATGGCGACGCGTGTGGCCGGCAGCATCGATTCGGAGACGTCCCCGGGGACGCGGGCCTTGACGCGCACCAGAGCGTTCGACTCTTCGATGCCTGCGCCGAGGATTCCGCGGGCCCGCGACAGGTAGGTGGAGTTGCCGCAGTCGACGCGGCCGGCGGCGATGAGGGCGCTGGCGATGGTGTCTCCGGCGAAGCCCGAATAGGACTGTCCGTCGACGGTGAAGGAGATCGGGCGGCTGCGATCGATGCCGCGGGCTCCGGCGATCCGGGTGTCGGTCAAGCGTGGGTCTGTCATTGTCCGGCCTCGCCTTCGAGTGTTGTCGGTCGGTTATCGCCCATCGGGTAGACGGCGATGAAGTCATAGGTCACGGTGTCGCGGACGGCGTTGAACCATTTGCGGCAGCCTGCGCTGTGGCTCCACATCTCCGCGTAGGCACCGCGGTCGTTGTCGCGGTAGAAGAGGTATTCGGCCCACTCCCTGTCGCTCAGGGCGTGTGGGTCGGCGGGGTAGGGCACGTGGGCCTGACCGCCGTAGTGGAATTCGGTTTCGTCGCGCGGCCCGCAGTTCGGGCAGTCGATGAGAAGCATGTCGGTCCTTTCCGTCTCGTATCGGCTCAGTGGGCCACGGCGGCAGCGCCGTGCTCGTCGATGAGGTGGCCGGTCTCGAAGCGGTCGAGTGCGTAGGGGGCGTTGAGCGGGTGGGGTTCGTCGTTCGCGATGGTGTGGGCGAAGGTGAGACCTGCCGCCGGAGTTCCCTTGAAGCCTCCGGTGCCCCAGCCGCAGTTGGCGTAGAGTCCTTCGACTTCGGTCTTCGACACGATCGGCGAAGCATCGAGGGTGACGTCGACGTTTCCGCCCCAGGTGCGCAGCACATGGGCTCGGGAGAAGATCGGGAACAGTTCGACCGCGGCGGCCAGCTGCTCCTCGATGACGTGGAAGCCGCCTCGTTGGCCGTAGCCGTTGTATTGATCGACTCCGGCGCCCATGACGAGTTCGCCCTTGTGCGCCTGGGAGACGTAGACGTGGACGTGGTTGGACATGACGACGGTCGGGTGCACGGGTTCGAAGAGCTCGGAGACCAGGGCCTGGAGCGGGTGGGACTGGATGGGCAGGCGGATGCCGGCCATCTCGGCGAGCACCGAGGAGTCTCCGGCCACGCACAGGGCGACCTTCTCGGTGGCGATCGGCCCGCGGGTGGTCTGGACTCCGACGACCTTGTCGCCGATGCGCTCGATATCGGTGACTTCGCAGTTCTGGATGATGTCGACGCCCATCTCATCGCATTTGCGGGCGAAGGCCCAGGCGACGTGGTCGTGCTTGGCGATGCCGGCGCGCGGCTGGAAGGTCGCGCCCATGACCGGGTAGCGCAGGTCGTCGCCGATGTTGATGATGGGGCAGACTTCCTTGACCTGTTTGGGGTCGAGCCATTCGGCGTCGACGCCGTTGAGGACGTTGGCGTTGACCCGTCTCTGGGATTCGCGGACGTCCTGGAGGGTGTGGGCGAGGTTGAGCACACCGCGCTGGGAGAAGAGGAAGTCGTAGTCGAGCTCTTCGGGCAGCTGTTCCCACAGCTTGAGTGACTTCTCGTAGATCGCGGCCGATTCGTCCCACAGGTAGTTCGAGCGGATGATCGTCGTGTTCCGGGCCATGTTGCCCCCGGCGAGCCATCCGCGTTCGAGGATCGCGATGTTTCTCATGCCGTGGTTCTTCGCCAGGTAGTACGCGGTGGCCAGTCCGTGTCCGCCCCCGCCGACGATGACGGCCTCATAGGACTTCTTCGGTTCCGGATTGCGCCACAGGAAGTCTGGGTGCTCGGGTAGCTGGTCAGCCATCAGCGTGCTCCGATCTCTGAGATGGTGGGGTAGAGCGGGTGGTCGTTCGCGAGTCGGGTGACCCGGCGGCTCAGTTCGGCAATGGTCTCGGGGCTCGCGCCGCCTTCGGTCGCACCGGCTTTGAGCACTTCGGCGATGATGTCGGTCACCTCGGCGAAGGCAGCGGATCCGAAGCCGCGGCTGGCCAGGGCCGGGGTGCCGATCCGCAGCCCCGAGGTGACCATCGGCGGGCGGGGATCGTCGGGCACGGCATTGCGGTTGACGGTGATGCCGATGGCGGCGAGCAGGTCTTCGGCCTGGGCGCCGTCGAGGACGGACTCTCTCAGATCGACGAGGACGAGGTGGACGTCGGTGCCGCCGGTGAGGACCGCGATGCCGCGCTCGGCGACATCGTCTTCGGTCAGGCGGCGCGCGAGTTCCGAGGCTCCGGCCAGGGTCCGTCTCTGCTTGTCGGCGAAGGTGTCGGTGGCAGCCAGGCCGAAGGCCACGGCCTTGCCGGCGATGACGTGTTCCAGCGGTCCTCCCTGCTGGCCGGGGAAGACAGCGGAGTTGATCTTCTTCGCAATGTCGGCCTCATTGGTGAGGATGATGCCGCCGCGGGGACCGCCGAGGGTCTTGTGCGTCGTCGAGGACACGACGTGGGCGTGCGGGACCGGTGAGGGGTGGAGGCCAGCGGCGACGAGACCGGCGAAGTGGGCCATGTCGACCATGAGGTAGGCGCCGACGGCATCGGCGATGCGGCGGAACTCGGCGAAGTCGAGCTGCCGGGTGTACGCCGACCAGCCGGCGACGATGAGCTTCGGCTCGTGCTCGTTGGCGAGTCGTTCGACCTCGGCCATGTCGACGCGTCCGGTCTCTTCGTCGAGGCCGTACGGGACGATCGAGTAGAGGCGACCGGAGAAGTTGATCTTCATTCCGTGGGTGAGGTGGCCGCCGTGGGCGAGGTTGAGGCCGAGCACGGTGTCGCCGGGACGGATGAGGGCGTGCATGACCGCGGCGTTGGCCTGGGCGCCGGAGTGCGGCTGGACGTTGGCGTACTCGGCGCCGAAGAGGGCCTTGACCCGATCGATGGCGATGCGTTCGATCTCGTCGACGTGTTCGCAGCCGCCGTAGTAGCGGCGTCCCGGGTAGCCCTCGGCGTACTTGTTCGTGAGCACCGATCCCTGTGCGGCCATGACCGCTGCGGCGGTGTGGTTCTCCGAGGCGATCATCTCAAGCCCCTCACGCTGCCGGGCCAGTTCGGCGTCGATGAAGCCCGCGATCTCGGGATCGAGTTCGGCGATCGCTGTGCTCAGTTCGACAGGCTCACGACTGGGGAAGACGGACTCCGGGGTCGCCTCGGCGAGGCTGTCAGGACGGGAGACGAGCTGCTCTGTCATGGATCTCCTTCGATCTGTGGCGATCAGACCTCGGCGTCTGATCGGCAACTAATATATCAGCTGTGTTCCTGTAGTCTATGCAGAGGAATCCGCTCAGTGCAACAGATTCGCCAGCACTTTCTTCAGGAGTCACCCCATGGCCACGCCCGCCGACGCGACGTCACCGACGCCGACTCTGGCGAATCGCGCCTATGAGATCCTTCGCCACCGGCTCATCATGCTCGACATCGGCCCCGGCGACCCGATCAACGAGGCGGCACTGAGCGCGGAACTCGAAGTCGGCCGCACCCCCATCCGCGAGGCCCTCAAGCGACTCGAGCGCGACCACCTCGTCGTGTCCTACCCGCGCCGGGGGACCTTCGCGACCAATGTCGATCTCACGGATCTGGCGACGATCTCCGAAATGCGGGAGGCTCTCGAGCCGATCGCGGCCAGACGGGCCGCACGCAGCCTCACCCCCGAGCGACGCCAGGACTTCACCGCAGCGATCTCCGACCTCAGGGCCCTCGGCTCGACCGACGAGCAGCGCACGCTCATGGAACGCGACCTCGAGGTCCATCGCCTCATCTACAGCTCAGTCGACAATCCGCACCTGTCCGAGACGCTCATTCGGCTCGATGATCTGGCCACCCGCATCTGGTGCCTCGTCATCCCTGGGATCCCCGATCTCATCGGCCACATCCGCGAGCACATCGATCTGCTCGAGGCGATCCTCGACGGCGATGAGGAATCGGTTGCCGCCCGTGCCGCCGAGCACGTCCGCGAGTTCGACAAGACCGTCCGCTCCACCCTGGGCTGAGCCCTCACCGAGGCGGAACCGACTCCAGTCGGAGGGGATCGATCCGCGTCGCACCCTCTCCGCCCGTTGACGCATCGGAGCTGCGGCACTAACGTTTGTCCAGGTGATATATCAGTTGTCGATCTGATGATCGGCGATCGCTCCATCCCTCAAAGAAGAAGGACTTCCATGACTGACACCTCTGCTGCCGCCCATCTGGCCACGACCGAGAAGACCAGCATCCTGCGCGTCATCACCTATGCGGGGGCGATCATCGCGTTCCTCATCGGCTCGGGCTTCGCGACCGGTCAGGAGATCCTCCAGTACTACGCGTCCTACGGATTCTGGGGTGTCTTCGGCACGGGCCTGCTCGTCCTCGTGCTCATCTCCTACGTCGCTGTCGAATTCTTCCTCACCGGCCGCCGCGAGCAGTTCGAGAAACCCTCGGGAGTCTTCTACCACTACTGCGGCAGGTACCTCGGCACGTTCTTCGACTTCTTCTCGATCCTGTTCGTCTTCCTGAGCTTCACGGTCATGATCTCCGGCGCCGGAGCAGTTTTCGAGGAGTACTACGGTCTGTCGAAGTACATCGGCGGTGTCGCCCTGGCCGCCGCCGTCGGACTCACGGTGTGGTTCGGGCTGACGAGCCTCGTCGATGTCATCGGAAAGATCGGACCCGTCATCGTCGTCGTGGCGATCGCTCTGGGCGTCTACGGCATCATGCGCGACCCGGAGGGGATCTCGACCGGGAATGCGATCCTTCCGAGCCTCGATGTCACGCAGGCCTCGTCGAACTGGTTCCTGGCGGGCCTGTCATACGTCGGCTTCTGCATGCTCTGGCTCGCGGCCTTCCTCTCAGCACTGGGCAAGACAGTGAAGAACCGTCGTGAAGCCACCGGCGGAGCACTCCTCGGCGGAATCGCGTTCTCGGCCGCGTGCATGGTCGTCGGCCTCGGACTGCTGGCGAACATCGAACAGGTCTACGATGCGGAGATCCCGATGCTCGTCCTCGCCGGCGACCTCGGCCCCTGGGTCGGCGCGCTCATCTCGGCGATGATCCTCGCCGGCATCTACACCACGGCCATTCCCCTGCTGTGGACGGTTTCTGCACGGTTCTTCGATGACAAGACGAAGAAGTTCAAGTACCTCACGATCGCCCTCGCGGCCCTCGGCACGATCGTCGGCCTGGTCCTACCGTTCTCGCAGATGGTCAACATCGTCTATGTCATCAACGGCTATGTCGGGATCGTGCTCCTCGCACTCATGATCATCCGCACGATCAGACATCTCACTGCCCGCAGCAGTCACTGACCTCACCGAGGTGATGCGACTCAACCGCCTCCCAGACGTCGGGTGATGGCGTCTGCCGCATGCACGCAGGCCTCACCGAGGTCTGCGATCCGGGCGGTATCTGCCCGGAATTTCGGCGCCGCGATGAGTACGGCCGCAACGACCTCTCCGCGATGATCGCGCACGGCCGCGGCCACCCCGACCTCGTGCGGGGAGGTCTCGGCGTCGTTGAGTGCGAAGCCGACGTCCCAGGTCGCCTCCTCGCCGCTCTCTGCGGCGAGGAAGACCTGGACCGATGCGCTCTGCTCGGTCCGATAGCGCGAGCCCAGCGTCGAGGTGTGTTTGACCGGCTGCGGACTCGGAATCTGTTCGACGGTGATCGCTTCGGACCCGTCCCAGACCATGAGGGCGCTCGTCTCTCCGGTCCTCTGCGTGAGGTCCTGCAGGATGGGATAGGCCGCTCGTCTCACATCCAGGTCCGCCAGCAGGGGACCGGCGATCGCAATGATTCCGAGTCCTAACCGGTATCGCCGTGATGCCCCCTGTTCGACGATGCCCTCCTGCTCGAGCGATGCGAGGATGCGAGACACCGTACTCTTGTGCAGCCCCACGCGCGGTGCGATCTCGGTGACACCGAGCTCCTGTCGATCCGGTGCGAAGCAGCGCAGGATGGCGACGGTGTTCTCGATGACCGAGGCACCACGGCGTGGATTGTCGGGCGATTGTCGGGACATAGTGTGAGTATATTCGCCCCCCGAGGGATCAGGCCGGGATGATGTTGTGCTCGGGCCCGAACGGGAACTTCGTGATGTCTTCGGACTCGTTCTCGCCGACGATGACAATGTCGTGTTCACGGTATCCGCCGGCGCCGGGCTGCCCCTCGGGGACGGTGATCATCGGCTCCATGGAAACGACCATGCCCGGTTCGATGACCGTGTCGATGTCCTCACGCAGCTCGAGCCCGGCCTCCCGACCGTAGTAGTGGCTGAGCACACCGAAGGAATGCCCATATCCGAACGTCCGGTTGGCCAGCAGCCCGTGCTCGATATAGATCTCGTTGAGTTCGGCAGCGATGTCCTTGCACACCGCCCCTGGTTTGATGAGTTCGAGGCCGCGCTGATGCACCTCGACGTTGACGTTCCACAGCTGAAGTGATCGCTCATCGGGTTCACCGTAGAAGAGCGTCCTCTCCAGCGCTGTGTAGTAGCCCGAGGGCATCGGGAAGCAGTTGAGGCTGAGGATATCGCCCTTGCGGATCTTCCGTGTCGTCGCCCAGTTGTGCGCGCCGTCGGTGTTGATTCCGGACTGGAACCACACCCAGGTGTCTCGCACCTCTTGGTCCGGGAAGGTCTTCGCGATCTCATGGACCATCGCTTCGGTGCCGATGAGAGCGACCTCGTACTCGCTGATGCCCTCGGTGATCGCGGCCTTGATCGCCTCACCGCCGAGGTCGCCGATCCGAGCACTGTGCTTGATGACCTCGATCTCTTCGGCCGATTTGATCATCCGCTGGCGCATGGCCGCCTGTGCGACGTCGACGAGCTCGGCATCGGGGAAGGCCGCTTGGATTCGGTTGCGGTTGTCCAACGGCAGGTTGTCGTCTTCGACGCCGAGTCGGCGAGGATTGCCGATGCCGCGCTGGCGCAGACCCTCCTGGATTGCGTAGTAGTAGTTGTCGCGGCGCCAGTCAGTGTAGACGATGTTCTCGCCGTAGCTCGTCCGCCACGGCATTCCGGCGTCGATGTTCGCAGTGATGGTCACCGTGTCATCGGCGGTGACGACCATCGCATAGGACCGTCCGAAGTAGGTGAAGAGGAAGTCCGAGTAGTACTTGATGTTGTGATACGAGGTGAGGACTACTGCGTCGAGCTCTTTCTCCGCCATGATCGCACGCAGGCCGGTCAGCCGCCGCTCCATCTCCGCATCGGAGAAGGTCAACGGCGTCTTGGCCCCGTTGTGGAGGACCTTGAGGCGGTCGAGGTCGGCGACGGAGGTGGTGTCGGCAAAAGTGGTCATTGATTTCTCCTGTTCCTTGGGCACGGTTGCACACTTGGTCCAACCGTGAGGGTGATTCTGCGCAGGTTCAGACTTCGCGCAGGGGTTTGTGGAAGGTCTCCTTGGCGCAGACGACGGCGCCGAGACAGATGGCGGCCGCAGCCATGAGATACCAGCCGGGGGCCAGGTTCGAATCGGTCAGACCGATGAGCAGTGTCGCCATGAAGGGGGCGGTGCCGCCGAACAGCGCGTTCGAGACGTTGAAGCTCACCGCGAAGCCGGTGTATCGGATCCTCGTCGGGAACATCTCGGCAAGGAAGCTGGGAAGCGTCCCGTCGTTGAGCGTGAGCATCGCGCCGAGTCCGACCTCGACGAGGATGACGACGGTGAAGCTGCCGGCGTCGAGAAGCATGAAGGCGGGAACCGTGAGGACGATGAAGGCAATGGAGGCGATGGTGAGCATCCGCTTGCGACCGAACCGGTCCGAGGCCAGCCCGGTGAGCAGGATGAAGCCGATGTAGGTCACGAGCGCGATGGTCGTGGCGATGAATGACTCGGTCGCCGCGTAGCCGAGTTCGGTTGTCAGGTACGTGGGCATGTAGGTGAGGACGACGTAGAACCCGACCGCGTTGAGCAGAACCGCGCACATCGCGATGAGGAGCGGTCGCCAGTAGTCGCGGAACATCGCAAAGACGGGCGCCTTGATGACCTCGTCCTGCTGTGCGAGTTCGCGGAACGCCGGTGTGTCTTCGAGCCGAGTGCGGATGTAGCGGCCGATCAGCCCCATGGGCGCGGCGAGGAAGAACGGCAGTCTCCAGCCCCAGCTCTCCAGCTGGCCATCGCTGAGCGTGGCCGAAAGCACCGCCGCGAGCACAGAGCCCAGCAGCAGCCCCGTCGCGGTGCTGGCAGGCACCACGGCCGCATAGAGCCCGCGGCGGCGAGGAGGGGCGTATTCGACGAGGAACGCCGAAGCGCCTGCATATTCGCCGGCGGCCGAGAAGCCCTGCACGAGGCGGACGATGAGCAGCAGAACCGGGGCGAAGAAGCCTGCCATGGCATAGCTGGGCAGGAGCCCGATCGCGAAGGTCGCGACGGACATGATGAGGATCGAGATCGACAGTGCCGAACGTCGCCCGATCTTGTCACCGATGTGCCCCCAGATGAAACCGCCGATGGGACGGACGACGAAGGAGACGGCGAAGACCGCGAAGGTCGACAGCAGAGCGAGGTTGCCCTCGGAAGCGGGGAAGAAGACGAGCGCGATGGTGGTCGCAAAGTATCCGTAGACGCCGTAGTCGAACCATTCGACGAAGTTGCCGACGAAGCTTGCGGAGACGACGCGCCGCAGGGTGCGCTTCTGTTCGAGCGTGGGCTGGGCGGGTGAAGACCCTTCGGTCTTCGCCGCATCATTGTCCTCTGGAGCGAGGTCGGACTTCATTGTCTTCTCCATCGTCGTGAACGGTGACGCTTCGACCATGTTGCATTCTTTACAACGTGGTTGCATTTAAGGCTATTGTGTCACCGGTCCCCGGTCAAGAGATTTTTCCCGGCAATGCGCAGAAGGCATGCGAAAGGCCCCGCCGGATCGAATGTCCGACGGGGCCTTTCGCCTGTGAGTCCCGGCCCTCCGGTGCCGCGGCACCGGAATCGGGCGCTTCCGCCTACCTGCTCGAGACGCGCCCGAAGAGGTTCGCGATCGGTGCCAGCAGCAGCGGCCTGGCCGCGAACCACCCGGCCACAACCACGACCATGGCCACGATGAACCAGATCAGTCCGGCCCATCCGACCACGTCGGTTCCCGCGAACATGTAGCCGAGGTTCTGTCGCAGTCCGGTCGTGAACACGAGGAACACGTGGACGAGGATGAAGAACACGAAGAACAGCATCGTCGGGAAGTGGATCGCCCGAGCCAGCGGCGCCGGGTAGATCTTGTTCAGCGTCGAAGCGTCCTTCGGCCACCATTCGCTCATGCGCACGCCCGTGATCGCTGCCAGAGGCGCGGCGATGAACACGACGATGAAGTACATGAGCTGTTGGAGCGCGTTGTAGTTGACCCACGCGTCTTCCATCGGCCATTCCATCGTCGCGTACTGCAGCATCGCCGACAGAGCATTCGGGAACACTTCCCAACTGGTCGGCACGATGCGCGCCCAGTGTCCGGAGACGAAGAGCAGCACCACGAAGACGACACCGTTGGCCAACCACAGCAGGTCGAGACCCGTGTGCAGCCAGAGGTTGATGCTGACCTTCTTCCCGCCCTTCTTCGGGGTGTAGAACGCCGGCGGCTTCTGCTGATGGCGCACCTGCAGACCCGAGCGGATGATGAGCACCATGAAGAAGATGTTGAGGAAGTGCGTCCACCGCACCCAGCCCGGGAAGCCCGGATCAACGAAGTCCGGGATGTGGTATTCGCCCGGGTAGCGTTCGAGGAACTCGGGCACGCCCGGCAGAGTCGTGACTCCGCGCGCGGCGAGGATGAGGATTCCGGCCACGACGATGAGTCCGCCGAGCCCCAGCCCGACGAGCTTGGACCACTGTCCCAGCGACTTCGAACCGATCATGACCGGTTCCTTCTTCGCTGCAGGCTTCGCCGAGGCAGTACTGGCCGAACCAGAAGACGCGGCCTTCGCAGCCGGTGCCGATTTTGCGGCCGGCTTGTCCGCGGTGCGTGCCGCAGACTGCTCCGACGACTTCGCGGCGGGCTTGGCCATCGGCTTGCGCTGCGTGGTTTTGGCCGTGGCCTTGGCTGCTGGCTTGCCCATGGGTTGGCGCTGCGCGGGCTTCTTCTCGGTCGCGTCGGAGGACTTCTCCGAACTCGCCGAGGCGGCTCCCGCTGCGGCGGCACCCGCACCGGCGGCGGCTCCCGCACCTGCGGCGGCCGCACCGGCGCCTACGCCGCCGATGCCGGTGCGTCGGCCCTGGGGCTTCTTCTCGCCCGATTCGTCACCGGGGGTCGGCTTCGAGTCCTGCTTCGTTTCAGCGGTCGACTGCGCATCATCGGCAGGCTTGTCTGCCTGAGCCGATGCGGTGTCGGTCGAGGGCGAATCTGCCGCGTCTCCCGGTGCCGAAGCGGAGGCTGGCTGCCCGGCTCCGGCAGTCTTCACTGCCGTTGCGGGGGCAAAGCCTTCCGGCGGCCAGGGGTCTCCCCCGGCGGTGCGGGGGAGTCCGCGGCGCAGCGGAACGTCCGAGAGCTCTCCGGAGCCCGAACCGCTCGCGGCGGCTGCGGCAGCTGCAGGAGCCGCGGACGACGACTCGGAGGCGGAATCGGCTGACGTGTCAGCTGAAGCGGTTTCGGCAGAGTCGGCCTGCGTTGCGGTGTCGTCCGCGGCCCGGTCGACGGGCGCAGCCGCTGCCGGAGCAGCGGCGCCGGCGGACGTGCCTCCTGCGGCCTTGACCCCGGCAGGCGCAAAGCCTTCCGGCGGCCAGGGCTCTCCGCCTTCGACACGGGGCAGACCACGACGCAGCGGAACCTCGCTCGCGGCCGCAGGTGCAGCCTCGGCGGCAGGTTCAGCGGTAGGTTCGTCCGACGATTCGGCTTCGACCGATTCGGTTTCTGCGCCGGTCGCAGCGGCGGCTCCGGCACCAGCGGTCGCAGCGGCTGCAGCCGGAGCTGCGGACGCCGACTCTTCGGTCGGCTCGTCGGCTTCTTCGGTCGGTTCATCGCTCGGGGTCTCAGCCTCGACGTCCGAGTCGGCAGCGGGTGCCGCAGACGCGCCGGTGGCTTTCACTCCGGCAGGAGCGAGGCCCTCCGGTGGCCATGGTTCGCCGCCTTCGACGCGTGGCAGACCACGACGCAGCGGAACCTCGACGGACTCAGCGGCAGTCGACTCAGCGGCCACCGGCTCAGCGGCAGTCTGCTCAACGTCGGTCGTCTCGGGCTCGGCCGCCTCGGCGGGGGAACCTTCATCCAGTTCCTCCGACTCGGACGTCGCCGCGATCCACGATGCGCCCTCTTCCAAGGGCTCACCGACGGTGCCCTCCGGGGGCCAGGGGTCACCACCTTCGACCCGGGGCAGGCCCGAGCGCAGTGAACTGGAATAGGTCGCCATATCAGGACTTGTTTTCGTTCAGTGTTTCGATCGCCTGCGGAACGACCTTGAACAGGTCGCCCACGACGCCGAAGTCGGCGATGTCGAAGATCGGAGCTTCGGCATCCTTGTTGACCGCGACGATGGTCTTCGATGTCTGCATTCCGGCCTTGTGCTGGATCGCGCCCGAGATGCCCAGTGCCACATAGAGCTGCGGGGACACGGAGACACCGGTCTGGCCGACCTGATGCGACTGTGCGATGTAACCGGCGTCGACGGCCGCACGCGAAGCACCGACAGCGGCACCGAGGACGTCGGCGAATTCGCCGACGAGTTCGAACGACTCTTCCGAGCCGACGCCGCGACCGCCGGAGACGACCTTCTGCGCACCGCGCAGTTCGGGCCGCGAGGAGGTCTCGACGATGGCTTCGAACGAATCGATCGAGGCGGCACGCTTACCGGAATCGGCGACCTCGAGGGCCTGCGTGTTCTCAGGCTGGGCTTCCGCACGGGTCTCGATCGCACCGAGGCGCACCGTGATGACGGGAGCGCCGAAGGTCGGAGCCGACGAGGCGGTGTAGCCGCCGCCGTAGACAGAGTGATCGGCCACGATGCCTTCGGAGTCGCGCTCGACGCCGATCGCGTCGACGGACACGGCCGAACCGCTGCGCACTGCGAAGCGGCCGGCGATATCGCGGCCGTCAAGGGTGTTGGGCACGAGCACGGCGTCGGGGGCGGTGAGCTCGGCGGCCGAAGCGACAGCATCGACGGCGGAGTTGCCGAGGTTGCCCTCGGCGACTTCTGCGGTCAGAGTCGCTGTGGCACCGAGTTCGGCGGCCTTCTGCGCCGCGGCATCGGCACCGCCGGAAGCGGAGAGGACGAGCGCGACGGGCGAGCCGATCTCAGAGGCGCCGCCGAGCAGTTCGGCGGCCGGCTTCTCCAGCTGGCCTTCGGCATCGGCGGTGAGGACGACGAGAATGGAGTCCTGCGGGAATTCTGACATGACGATTCTCCTTAGGCCAGACGGTTCTTGGTGAGGTACTCGGCGAGCTCGGCGCCGCCATTGCCTTCGTCGACGACCTTCTCGCCGGCTTCGCGCGGCGGCTTCTCAGCGACGGTGACCATGATCGAGCGAGCCACGGACTGGTCCTCGGCATCGATGCCCAGATCGGACAGGCCGATGACCTCGAAGGGCTTCTTCTTCGCGGCCATGATGCCCTTGAAGTTCGGGAAGCGGGCTTCGGGCAGCGCCTCGGTGATCGAGATGACGGCGGGCAGTTCGGCCGAGACCTGCTGCTTGCCGCCTTCGATCGCGCGGGAGCCCGAGACCTTGCCGTCGGTCAGTTCGACGGTCGCCAGGCCGGTCACGTGCGGGTAGTCGAGGTGCTCGGCGAGCATCGCCGGCATCATGCCGCCGTTGCCGTCGGTGGAGACGTTGCCGGTGACGACGACGTCGTATTCGCCGCGGCGGATGGCGGCGGCGAGCACCTCGGCGGTCAGACCGAGATCGGCACCGGCCAGGCCCTCGTCGGCGACGTGCACGGCGTTGTCGCCGCCCATGGCCAGACCCTTGCGGATCGTGGCGGTCGCGGTGTCCGGGGACATCGAGATGACGGTCACCTCGGTGTCGCTGTCGCTGTCCTTGTGTGCCAGTGCGACCTCGAGGGCGCGCTCACCGATCTCATCGAGGACGGCTTCCGAGGCACCGCGATCGGCAAGCCCGGTTTCCAAGTTCAGTTTCCGGTCACCGTACGTATCCGGGACCTCTTTGACCAATACCGCGATCTTCAAGGATGACTCCTTAGTTTCGTGAAGCAGTTGGGCTGCAGTGAGACTTCTGTCTCATAATCTACAGGTGGCTGTTTGTCGACGGTTAACCGGGTCCGGCCGGATCCGATCATCTCTTCAGTCACCAATGGTACGTGGTACGCACCACAGACATCCTCGTTACTGTACGAACGATCGACAGAATTTGTCCAATGCCTCGGACCGCGGCCCCACTTCCCCGCTTCCGCGCACCGGCCCGTTTCCCCGCACCTCGCAGACGCCCGAGCCTGCCCGGTGTGGCGCAGAACCCTCGCCGAGGCGGGGCTCTAGAATCGAGGAGGGACTCTAGAATGGGGTCAGACCGACAGGACACGGTCAGACCGACCCTTGCCTCCCGGTGCCGATCCGAACCCGGGCGGACAGGACGCGAACATCAACGGTGAAGGAGCGCCCCGTGGCTTTCGACCTCGACGACATCGACCGCAGCATCATCGCTGCCCTCGTCGAGGATTCGCGCCTGAGTGTGCGCCAGCTGGCCGAGCGCGTCCACATCTCCCGCTCGGCGGCGCACAAGCGCTTCACCACCCTCGTCGAATCGGGTGCGATCAGGAAATTCACCGCCGAGGTGGACCGCCGCGCCCTCGGCATGACCGTGACCGCGGTCGTCGTCGTCAAGATCGGCGAGCGCCCCTGGCCGCAGGTCCGCGACGACCTGGCCGAACTGCCGTTCGTCGAGAAGGTCCAAGCCGTCAGCGGCGACATCGACGCCCTGGTCACGGTCAACGCCCCGGACAATACGGCACTCTCACAGGTCATTCTGCGCCGGATCCACGAGGTGCCCGGCGTCGTGTCCTCCCGCTCGCTGCTCATCCTCGACGAGGCCGAGGGACACAGGCCCGGCGCCGGCTGAGCGATTCACCGGCTACGACTCACCGGCAGGGCGACTCACAGACAGGGCATCGGCCCCGCAGATGAACCGTGCGGTGAATCGTCGAAGCCCCCGGCACCGGAATTTGCGCCGAGGGCTCCATGACGTGAAACAGAGAGAATCACCACCATCGTGTCCAACACTTCAAGCCAGCGTGTCAACCGCCTTAGGCAAGACCGATGTTTCGTAATTCTCATAGGCTAGCCTAACCCGCAGCACGGCAACGCACAACAGGTCGTCGGCAACTATTTTCCCGAGACCGGCCGAATCCTCAGCGCGAGAGCAGCATGAGAGCGGCACCGGCGACGATGCGCCGGTACACCGGCTCTACGGACACCGTGTCTCCGTCTGCCTCAAAGAGCCCGAGCTCGGTCAGCTCCTGCAGCTCGTCCGCCAGCAATGTGGAGATCCGGCCGGCGCGCACCTCGTCGATGTCGAGCTCGGGAGGCTCGGGTGCGGAGTCGGGAGTGAGGATCTCGATGAGACGCTGGGCGATCGTGATCGCCGGGGCACCATAGTCCTCGCCGGGAACCAGGTTGATCACGTCGAGCAGCCGCTCGTAGATGAACGCGCCGATGACCGGCAGTGCCGCATCCGCGCTCACCACACCAGAGCGCCACTGGTCAGCGGCGTCGGCGGGCCTGACCTTCGTCCCAGTGATCTCGATGATCTCCGCGCTCTGCATGACGGCCCACATCGCCTCGAGGACGGGCACCTCATCCGCGCTGCGCGCATAGTTCACGCCGTCTTCGTACCGGGCGTTCGAGGCCACACCGACGGCATCGATGCCGAACTGTCCGGCCGCCTCGGCGATATCCGCTCGCTTCACCCGTCCCGTTCCGGTCACCTGTCGGGAGTCGCCGATCCACTCGAGGATTCCGGCGATGCCGGTGACGAGGCGGTTCTGCGTCATGGGCTGCGCGAGCTGCTCCTCGCTCAGTGCATTGGCTTCGACGGCGGCCATCAGGGCCGAGGGCAGCGGGTCGGTGCGCATGCTCGCGGCCTCGGCTCGGGCGCGAGCGGCGTTCCAGCGTTCGGGGGTCTCGTCGGTGTCCATGCGGAAGCGGAGATAGTTGTCGAGAGCTTCGAGGCTGTCGAGGAAGATCACCGTCGAAGGCGATTCGCCGTCGGCATTCTCGGCGCCCTCCTGTCCGTCGACGGCGAAGCTTTCAAGGACGTCGAGGAGGTCGTCGATTCCCTCCGGCTCGTCGATATCTGCGCGGGAGGATACGGCGATGCAGAACAGGAGGTGGGCGATGTCGAAGACCTCTGAGTCTTCATCGCCGTCGTCGTAGGCCTCGGCCAGCCAGTCGCGGAAGCGCTGGTAGAGCGGCATCTCGTAGACGGTCTTTTCGACCTCGTCCATTCGCTCATCGATGTCCCGCGGGTCAGCGGCAGCACCGGCTGCATTATCGGCAGCGTTCGATCCGCCGAGCCACTCGGGCAGGTCCTGCTCCACAGCGGGGCCGTCCTGAGCTTCCTGACCATCCTGGATCACTCGGTCGGTGGGGCTGTAGGTGCCGGCGACCGGTTCCGGATAACCGTCGAGGGGCATGAGTTCGTCGACGACGTCCTGCGCCGAAACCTTGTTTCGCTTGGTCAGGCGCACGACCACGGCGGCCACGGCGAGCATGGACCCTTCGAGGACGTGAAGTCCGCTGTTGCTGTTGATGAGGCGGTCGAGGCTGTCGACGACGCGCCCCTTGTGCGCCAGCGCCAGGATGTCGCGTGCCACGGCACGGGACTTCTTCGTCGGCCACTTCGGCGCCATCACTCCGCCCAGTTTGGGTCCGTGGGTCTCGTCGGTGAACCATTCGTCGACCAGGCCCATCGCCACCCCGGTCACCTGTGCGACGCTCGGATTGAAGTCCTCAGGATCCGAGGGCAGGGAGGCCACAACAGCCTCGGCGCGCTTGGTATCACCCTCGGCGAAGGCAAGGGAGAAGGACCGCAGCTTCCCCACCGCCAGTCCGCGATGGGCACCGACCGGAGTGAACAGACGGCGGTTGTACGCCACCTGTGCCCCTTCCATGGCTGCGTGGAATTCGGCTTCGGTGAAGTCCGCATCCGGATCGTCGATGTCGACGCCTTCAGCTTTGAGGAACGGCGCCAACTCCCGCATCATCCGATCGCCCATGCCGGGGTTGTGGCTGATTTTGCCGCCCGCTGCCATACCGTGGAATTCGGGACTGTCGAAGAAAGAAGACACGCACTGCTCCTGCCGAGGATGAACTGAAGCAATAACGGTAACAAGCCAGACCTCGTCCGCCCCAGAACCGACCCGGCATGGCCCCGCGTCTTTACCGAGATCACACTCCGGGCGAGCCCAGGGTCTTCCGCACCGCCCTGATGGTCAGCTCGAGGGACTGGGCGCGCGCGGTCGGATCGTCAACGCCGACACTCACGCTGAAGAGGTGTCCGGAGCCGATAGTGAGGTAGACGAATGCCGCCGCCCATCCGATCGGCACGCCCTCATCGATGGAGCCGTCCGCCTGCCCCCTTGCGATGACGGCTTCGAGCGGATCGTCCTCGTCGCCCGCAACTTCCGCGCCACCGCCCGCAGATTCTGCATCCGCACGGGACTCGGTGGCCGCCTCGGCGAAGGTCTCGTCGGTGATGATCGGGTTGTCGGCGAAGAGCAGGGTGAGCACATCGGGCAGCGTGAACAGCTCCGCGCAGATCCGCTCGAGCGCGGCCAATCCATCGCCGTCGCCGGGCCGGGCCTTCATGACCGCCTCACCGAATCGCCGGGCACCGAGCCGGGCCGCCGCGGAGACGAGCGCCTCCCGATCACCGAAATGCCGATAGAGAGTGGTGCGGCCGACGCCGATCGACTGCGAGAGCTCGATCATCGACGCCCGCGGGTTCGCAGCAAGCTGGGTCAGCGCCTCGCTGACCAGGGCATCTCGGCCCAATCGACGCATGCCCTGCACCGGCACACCCCCTCCCTGACTCGGTGAACGATACAGAGCAGTCTACTTGTGGAACACGCTTGTTCCACTTTGGTATCATGGAGTACCGCAAAGGCCTTCGAGGATTGAGCATGTGATGGATCAGCCCCGACAGAAGAACGACCCCACCGCCCGGCAGCCCCATACCGCTGCAACGTTCGCACTCAGTCGGACCGACGTCGTCGTCATCGGCCTCGTCTGCATCGGCATCGGCGTGGCGCTCGGATTCTTCCTGCCCGCACTCGGATCGATCGCCGCGACATTCCCCATTCCCTTCGGAGACGTCATCGAGAAGCTCAGCCGGTTCGACCAGGCGTGGGTTGTCATCGCCCGTCCGATCATCGGCGGGGCGCTCGGGCTCATCGCCACGTTCGTCATCGCCGCCTCGACGACTCCCCTGCGCATCGACGAGCACGGAATCACCATCGGACGAGACGACGACCACCCGCTGCGCATCTCCCGCTCCTCGTTTTCGACCGCATATTTCGCCGAGGGCAAACTCGTCGTCGTCACCGAAGGCGGGCATCAGGCCTTCAAGGGAACCGTCGAAGGCAAGAAAGCTGCGATCGCCGAGGCCTTCACCTCCCACGGCTATCGTTGGGGTGAGATCTGAAGACCGTGGCACCGGCGCGCCCGCGTGAATGAACCCCCGACCGCCCAGCCAAATGTCCACTCGGCCTGCCGGAACCGGCCCCTTCGTCCCGAGTTCGCGACACGTTTGGCCGCCCGTCCTCACCTGGCGTGACGCCATGGAATCGTGACTCGGCTCACGTCACCATGGGGGCATGACCATTGACGTTCCCACCACAGGCCGTTCACTGCCCCAGCTGCAGCCGATCAGCTTCATCGGCGCAGATGGCCGGCTCACCGACACCCCGACCGAGGGGCTGCGCATTCCCAGCGATCGCACCCTGACCGGGCTTTACCGGCAGATGGTCCTCGTCCGACGGTTCGAAGCACAGGTCACGCACCTGACCCGTCAGGGTCGACTCGCGACCTATCCCTCCGCGGCAGGTCAGGAGGCCGCCGAGGTGGGGGCCACCACCGCGCTGGCCCCCGGCGATTGGCTCTTCCCCACCTACCGGGACTCGGCAGCGCTGCTGACCCGTGGGGTGCCCGTGCCCGAGATCCTCGCGGCCTTCCGCGGCGACTGGCACTGCGGGTTCGACCCGCACGAGTACCACATCTCACCTGCGGCGACGCCTCTTGCGACGCAGACCCTGCATGCCACGGGATTCGCCATGGCGGCGAAACTCAAGGGAACGGATGCTGCGACTCTGACCTTCCTCGGCGACGGCGCCAGCAGCGAGGGCGATGCTCATGAGGCCCTCAACTTCGCCTCCGTCTGGCAGACGCCGACGGTCTTCGTCCTCCAGAACAACCAGTATGCGATCTCGACTCCGCTGCGGGAGCAGACGAACGCGACGATGCTCGCCGACCGGGCCGCCGGCTACGGAATGCCCGGGCTGCGCGTCGACGGCAACGATGTCGCCGCTGTGTTCGCCGCTGTCACCGCCGCCCTTGAGCGCGGCCGGAACGGCGACGGCCCCACCCTCATCGAGGCCCTGACCTACCGGATGGAATCGCACACGAACTCCGACGACCCGACGAAGTACCGCGACGCCGAGGAGGTCGAACACTGGAAGCAGTTCGATCCCATCGATCGTCTCGAGAAGTACCTGCGTCAGACCGGTGCCCTCGACGATGCCGGCGTCGATGAGATCGCCGAGGCGGCCGAGACCTTGGCCGCGTCCGTCCGCGATGCCATGAACACCGAGGCCGAGATCGACCCGCGCGAACTCTTCGCCCACGTCTACGCTCGCCCGCGCACCGCACTGGCCGAGCAGCAGCAGGTCCTCGAAGCCGAACTCGCAGCGGCGGGGCACGCATGAGCGTTGAAACGGGAACCGATTCCACCACCGATCCGACCGCGGTGAACGACGAAACCGCCACGGCCGCCTCGGCGAGCAATGTCGGGTCCGCCCCGTCCTCGGTGACGATGACGAAGGCGCTCAACCAGGCGCTGCGCGACAGTCTGGCCGCCGACGACACCGTGCTCATCTTCGGTGAGGATGTCGGCCGCCTCGGCGGGGTCTTCCGTGTCACGGAAGGACTGCGCGCGGAATTCGGGTCGAATCGGGTCTGGGACTCGCCGCTGGCGGAGTCCGGGATCATCGGCACGGCGATCGGCATGGCGATGAACGGGATGCGCCCGGTCGTCGAGATGCAGTTCGACGCCTACGCCTACCCGGCATTCGAGCAGATCGTGTCCCATGTGGCGAAGATGCGGAACCGGACGAAAGGCAAGGTCAGCCTGCCGATCACGATCCGCATTCCCTATGCCGGGGACATCGGCGGCGTCGAGCACCACTCGGATTCCTCCGAAGCGTATTGGACCTCGACTCCGGGGCTGACCGTCGTCACGCCCTCGAATCCGGCGGACGCGTATTCTCTGCTGCGCGAGTCGATCGCCTCCGATGACCCGATCGTGTTCATGGAGCCGAAGTCGCGGTACTGGATGAAGGAGACCCTCTCCCTGCCGGTGACCACGGCTGCGATGGACCGTGCTCAGGTCCTCCGCGATGGCACCGATGTCACCCTCCTCGCCTATGGTCCGACCGTGCGCACCGCACTCGATTCCGCGGAAGCCGGTGCCGAGCACGGTCTGTCCGTCGAGGTCATCGACCTGCGCACGCTGTCGCCTTTCGACGATGAGACCGTGTCCGCCTCGGTGCGCAAGACCTCGCGGGCCGCGGTCATCCATGAGGCCGCGCAGTTCGGCGGATACGGCGCCGAGGTGGCCGCCCGCCTCACCGAACGCAATTTCACGCACCTGTCGGCCCCGATCCTGCGGATCGCCGGGTTCGACGTGCCCTATCCCTCACCGAAGATGGAGGAGTACTACTTGCCGACGGTCGAACGCGTGCTCGATGCTCTCGAATCGTGGGATTGGGAGCTGTGATGAGTGCTGAGACGAGTTCTGTGCGTCGCGATGCCGGCTCCGCCGCGGCCACGCGCGAGTTCATCCTCCCCGACCTCGGCGAGGGGCTGACCGAGGCGGAGCTCATCTCCTGGAAGGTCGCCGTCGGCGATGAGGTCCAGGTCGATCAGATGGTCGTCGAGGTCGAGTCCGCGAAGTCCGTCGTCGAACTCCCCTGCCCCTACGCGGGACGCATCGTCAGCCTCCACGCCGCCGCCGGGGACACCGTCAGTGCAGGTCAGGCCCTGCTCTCCGTCGCCGAGGCGGGAGCCGAGGTGAGCGCGGGCGCTGAGTCGACAGCCGACGGCGGTTCCGAGAGCGCGGTGGCGAGCACGAGCGCAGTCGACGCAAACGGCGGAGACGACGGCGGCGAGACTGGCGCCGACGAATCGAACGGCGCGAACCTCATCGGCTACGGCACTTCGGAGCCGAAGACCAGGTCGACGAAGAAACGCTCGTTCGGCGGCAAGCACGCGGCCACACCGGATGCGACATCTACCGCCGCACCGACTGCGGCTCCCGCCGTTCCGACCGTCGTCCCGGATGCTCCAACGCAGCCGCCGACAGAGGCGCCCGCACGCGCTGATGGCTCGTTACCGTCCTCCACGGTCGACTCGTCGGTGTCCGCCGCCGACGAATCAGCGAGCGATGCGGACAACCACGTCTCCCCCGTATCCTCTCCCCTCGTGCGCAAGCTCGCGAAGGATCACGGCATCAGCGCCAAGCACCTGCCCGGTACCGGCCCAGGCGGGGTCGTGACCAGGGTCGATGTGCAATCAGCGATCGGGTCCGGGGCAGGTGCCGCTGCCCACGTCCCCGCAGGGACGTCGCCGGCAAACCAACCGCACCTGGGCACGGAACGGGGAGCCGCCTCGGCGAGCGCTTCCGCATCCCGAACAGCCGCTGCGGCGAAGTTGCCCGCCTTCGCCGGCGATGCCGCAGCAGCGAATTCCCATCGGTCCGACCGCGACACTCGCACCCCGATCACGGGGCTGCGGAAGGTCGTGTCCGAACGCCTCACGAAGTCGCGGCAGGAGATCCCCGAGGCGACGATCTGGCTCGACGTCGACGCCACCGAGCTGCTGACCACGAAGCGCGCGCTCGAGGCGCGCTCGGGAGAGAAGTACTCTCTGCTCTCGCTCGTCGCCCGCTTCGTCGTGGCCGGGCTGAAGAAGTATCCGATCATCAACTCCTCGATCGACACGGCCGCCGGTGAGATCGTCACCCACGGCGACATCAACCTCGGACTGGCCGCGCAGACTCCGCGCGGACTCATGGTTCCCGTCGTCCACGGGGCGGGCGAGATGAGCCTGCGACAGCTGCGCGATTCGGTGTCGGCGACCGTCGGCAAGGCGACGACAGGGAAGTTCGATCCGACTGAGCTCTCGGGAGGAACATTCACGCTCAACAACTACGGTGTGTTCGGCGTCGACGGTTCGGCCCCGATCATCAACCTCCCCGAGGTGGCCATGCTCGGTCTCGGCCGGATCAAGGAACGTCCCTGGGTCGTCGACGGACAGCTGACCGTGCGCAAGGTCATGTACCTGTCCTTCGTCTTCGACCACCGGGCCTGTGACGGTCAGGAACCGAGCGAGTTCCTCACCTTCGTCGCCGCCTGCATCGAGAACCCGATCTCGCTGCTCCCCGAGCTCTGAGGGCGCGGCGCCCTCAGGTAACGCGAACGTCGAAAAGGTCGTCGCTGGCGGCGCTCTTTTCGAGTTTCGCGCTACCTGAGCGACGACCAGGACAGCCGCCGGCTCCCTCCCTACCCGTCGAGCAGAGCCGCCGCGTACATGGGGCGGGCGGCATCGGCGCTCGGCGGGTGGAACAGTCCGGCCGCGGCATCGCGGAAGAGTCGGGAGAGTTCGTGCTTGTTGCCGAATCCGCTGCCGCTCGTGCACATGAGCGCGGTCTCCGTGCAGTGTCGGGCCGCCTCGGCGGATTTGATGCGAGCACCCACGAGCCGCAGCGGCCACCCTGCCCCGTGATCGACCAGGTCATCGAAGTCCCGCGCATAGGCATCGATCATCGCGGTCACCGGCATGAGGTCGAGGTGGGCGTCGGCCAGGCGGGTCCGGGCCTCGGGCACCTCGGCGAAAGCGGTGCCGGCCTTCGCGGACTTCCGCTTGTGGAGCCCGGCCGCACCGAGTTCCAGAGCCCGGCCGGCGACTCCCGCATAGACGGCGGCGATGAGCAGCTGGAAGTTGCTCGTGATGGCGAAGGTGAGCAGGTCGGGGTGTCTGCCGGCGGGGATGACCCGCGAGACCCGCTCGGGTCTCATCGGCACCTGGTCGAGGATGGTCGCCCGCGACTGCGAGGCCCGCATGCCGAGCACATCCCAGTCATCGGAGACGGTGATCCCCGGCGCCGAACGTTCGATGAAGCCGTAGACGAGTTCGCCCTCGGCCGGTTCATCGGCATCGGGTCCGGCGATGCCGTCGTCATCGGCGGCCACGGCCCCATGGACGATGAGCCGAGTCCACACGGGTGACAGCGACGTGAAGATCTTCACCCCGGTGAGTTCGAACCCGCCGTCCGCGGTGGGCACCGCCTCGGTCGTCGAGCCCTGCAGCACCCAGTCGTTCGAGGGTTCGGAGATGCCGAAGGCGAAGATCTCACCGGCCATGACCTCGTCGAAGACCCAGTTGAGCGAGTCGTCACCGCGATCATTCATCGCCTTGACCACGCCCGTGCACATGAGGTGCATGTTGATCGCCAGCGCGGTTCCCGGCGCCGCCGCGGCCAGTCGCTGCTGCAGCCGGGAGACCTCGAACAGGCTCAGCCCGGGTCCACCGTGGGTCTGCGGGACGAACAGGGTGAGGTAACCCAGTGACTTCAGCTCCTCAAGGTCCTCATCGAAGAACCGGTTCTCGCGGTCATAGACATCGGCCCGCCGCCGGAAGCGTTCGAGCGCCTCATCGGGCAGGTGCTTCTCGGCCAGTTCGCGAACGCGCATCTCACGGTCGGTCATCGTCTCTCCTCTGTTCTCAGCTGTGTTCATTCGTGCGCGCCGCACCCACCGCGGCGAGACTCCGGCTCAGGATGATCGCCCCGTTGTGTCCGCCGAAACCGAACGAAGTCGACAGCACGGTGGTGGCGGCCGCCTCGGCGAGGGTCTTGTCTTCATTCAGTTCACGGGCCTGGCCTGCGACGATGTCCCATTCGGGGAACTCGCGGTCATAGAGGTTGAGCGTCGGCGGCAGCACCTGATCGCGCAGCGTCATGATCGCGATGATCGCTTCGACCACGCCCGAAGCGCCGAGCAGATGCCCCGTCGATGATTTCGTCGCCGAAATCGGGATCGTTCGCCCGTCCTCGCCGAGGACCGCGTCGAAGGCGGCGAGTTCGGCCCGGTCCCCGGCCGGTGTGCCCGTGGCGTGGGCGTTGATGTGGTCGATGTCGCCGGGTTCCAGCCCGGCATCGGCCAAGGCCTGCACCATCGCCGAGGCGGCTCCCCGCCCATCCGGATGCGGATTCGTCGGGTGGTGGGCATCGCTGGCGGCGCCGAACCCGGCGAGTTCGGCGAGCGGTTCGGCCCCGCGTGCGGCGGCGGAGTCGGCGGATTCGAGGAGGATCGCGGCCGCCCCCTGGCTCATGACGAACCCGTTCCGGGCGCGGTCGAAGGGCCGGCTCGCTGCGGTCGGGTCATCGTCGAAGCCTGCGGCGAGGGCGCGCATGTTCGCATTCGAGGCGAGATTGACCGCGCCGAGGCAGTCCTCCATCCCGACGACGAGCACAGCCTCGGCGTAGCCGTGGCGGATGCGTCGCATGGCCTCTCCCAGGCCGATCGCCCCGGATGCGCAGGTCGCGGACACGCCTTGCCCGGGACCGCGGAGATCGAAACGCTGGCTGATGAGGGCGGCCGCCGAGTCCGGCGCACCGTGGATGGCCAGAGTCAGCGGCACCGCGCGGGGGCCGCCGGAATCGAGGACGCGGGTCGCTGACTGCATGGCATCGACGGGCCCAGATCCGGTGGCGGCGATGACGGCGGTGCGGTCACGGTCCCAGGGCAGTTCCTCGGCGGCCGAGGCGATTCCGGCCTGGCGGAGGGCCTGGTCGGCGGCGGCGATGGCCCAGTGCTGGACGGGGCTGAGACGGCGGGCGAGCGCTCGAGGCAGGATGGCCTCGGCGTCGAAGTCGCGGATCTGTCCGCCGATGCGCACCGCGAGGTCCGCGAACTGCTCACCGGCGAGGACGTCGATGGCGCTGATTCCGGTGCGGACGGATTCCCACAGGGATTCGGGGTCCTGCCCGCTCGGGGTGATGGCGCCGAGTCCGGTGACGACGACTCGGCGCGGTGGGGTGGTGGGGGTGTTCACAGTCGCTGTCCCTGTCCGTTCGTGATGAGTTCGGTGGCTTCCGTGCGCCGGATCTTCCCGCCCACGGTCCGCGGCAGTCGGTCGATCAGGTAGAACCGACGCGGCACGAACTGCGGGGCCAGGCGGGCACGCGCGTGAGCAAGCAGCGCGGCCTTGCCTGGGACAGACGGCGCAAGGCCGGCTCCGGTGGCGGACCCGGTTTCGATGACGAGGGCGACGATGCTGCCGAGGCTGTCGTCGGGCAGCGCGATCGCGCACGCCTCGCCGAGGCGGGGGCACGTCTCGAACGCCCGCTCGACTTCCGGCAGGGACACCTTGTGTCCTCCCGTGATCGCGATATCCCCGGCACGGCCGGCCAGTTGGAGCAGTCCGCCTTCGATGCGTCCCTGGTCGCCGACGCTGGCCCATCCGTCCGGGCCCTGGAGCTGCGCGTCGGTGGTGCCGGTGACGTAGCCGTCGGAGCACGCGGCGGCCCTGATCCACAGGGTGCCGATCTCTCCATCGGGCAGGGGTTGCCCGTCGTCTCCGCGCACCTCGGCCCCGATCGAGTCGTAGACGGTGATCCAGGTGCCGTCGCCGGCGCGGCTGTCGCCGATGAAGCCGATCTCGGCGGCACCGTAGTAGCTGATGAGTCGGGCCTCGGGGAGGACCTCGGCGAGACGGTCGCGGATGCTCGCGGGCAGGTTCGCTCCCCCGGTGACGAGGAGGTCGAGACCGTGGAAACGGTCGGGGGAACGCCCGGCCGCCTCGGCGAGGGCCTTGACCACAGCGGGCACGGCGACGATGCGGGTGATGGCTTCGTCCGCGATGCGCGGCCCCATGGTGAAGGGGTCGAAGTCGTCGGCGACGTGGACGCTGCCGCCGGTGGCAAGCGACTCGATGACCGCATAGAGGGTGAGGCTGTAGGACACGGGGCCGGGTGCGAGCGTGGCCACCTCGGGGAGCGGTTCGAGGTGAGCGGAGGAGACGGCCACATTGTCCCGGTACTGCTGCCGGGTCTTGATGAAGGCCTTGGGATTGCTCGTCGTGCCCGAGGAGAAGAGCATGAGGAAAGGTTCGCTCGCCTCGCGGACGGTCGGGGCCGGAGCCGGGGTGCCAGCGCTGCGGACCTGTGCCTCGCGTGTCGCGAATTCGGCCGGGGTGATCACGGTCCCGGTCCAGCCGGCGGCGGCGAGCGCCTCGGCGAGGGTGGGCGATTCGCTGATGACGAGGCCGATGCCTGTCGTGCGGATGACTCCGACCTGATGGTCGAGCGGCCACCGCGGATCGATGGTCGCCGAGACCGCGCGGTAGCCGGCGAGACCGGCGATGATGCGGGCGGTGAAGAACGCCGAGGTGGTGCTCACGGCCGTGATCGGAATTCCCTGGGTCTCCGGGGCGGGCCGCGGCGGTTCGGTCTGCGCCCGGTGGAGGGAGTCGACGACGGCGAACGCGACACGGGAGTCAGCGACGAGCTCCCCGTAGCTCAGTCGGGCCTCAGACCCGGCGAGGGCGAGCTGATCGGGGCGTTCGAGTGCCACGTCGAGGATCGTCGAGGTGATCGGCAATTCTGACCTCCAGAGTTCATGGCATTCCATCGGAGCGTTCGGCGGCACACCGGCGCACCATGTCGGCCGTTCCCACAGTACAACGTGGCCGACGCCCCCTCACCGCAGCCCTGCCACTGAGATACTTTCGAGTATTCGGATACTTCAGTGTATTCTGAAATCATGACTACCCCCTCCACACCCCGATTGACGCGCCGCGAGAGCCAGGAGCTCACCCGTCGACGCCTCATCGAATCGGCCGCCGGACTCTTCGCCGAGCACGGGGTGCGCGGCACCTCGCTCATCGCGGTCGCGGAGACCGCCGGGTTCAGCCGCGGGGCGGTCCATGGGAACTTCTCCGACAAGGACGAGCTCGCCGCGGCGGTCGTGCAGTTCGTCGTCGAGGATCTCGGGCCCGAGCTCGACCGGGCCCTGAGCTCGGCCGGGTCTGCGAACGACCGGCTCGCGGCCTATATCTCCACACACATCGACTACTGTCGCCGCGAACCGGCTCGGGCCGCAGCCATCATCGCAGCAGTGGGCTACCTCAGCCGGCCCGCTGCCCCGGCGCAGTCCTACGGCGAGCGCTCCGCCGATTCCATCGCCGACCTCGTGGCGCTCTTCGAGGACGGCCAGCGCCGAGGCGAGATGCGCAGCTTCGATCCCGCCACGATGGCCCTGGCTCTGCGTTCCGTCCTCGACACGGCAGTGCCCACCCATCCCAGCATCGAAGCGCACGAGATCATCACCCTGTTCGACCACGCCACCCGAGCCGAAGAGGCCCCACAATGACCTGGAATTTTCGCATCACCGTCCACGGGCGCTTCGCCGCACTCGACGAGGAGCAGCGCCGCAGCCTCCGTGCGGCACAGGACGATCACGACATGCTCTCCGCGCACTTCTCCCCCGAGGGCACGTTCCTCTACACGCCCGAGCTCGTGAACTATCAGCACCGATTTCTGGTCACCAGCGACGAGGCGGACCGCGATGACGCCGAAACGCTGGCGAGCATCCGAGCCGAGGAGCTCTCCGATGCCGACCTCGCCGCACGCGGCCTCGGCGGCAGGGTCGTGAGTGTCTCAGCGGTGTGCGTAGAAGAGGTCAAGGTGCGGACGAGGACACGGTCATGAGCACAGACGAAGCCGCCGACTGCGCTTCCGTGCCGAACCTCGAGGCCGCATTGACTCTGGCCTGGGCGAAGAGCTCTTTGGACACGACGGTCGGCGCGGCGCTCTCGCGCGTGGGGCTCAGCTTGGACGACCTTCGCCGACTGCGCCTCATCGATGCCCGGCCACAGGGGCTGGGCCGAGAGGACCTCGCCGAGGCGATGGGCGAGACGCTTTCACAGGCGGTGCGTGCCAGTCTGCCTCTGGTCAAACTCGGTTGGCTCTCACGCTCGGAATCGGGTGAGTTCTCCCTCACCGACAGCGGCCGCTTCCTCGTCGAGCAGTCCGAGGGCATCGCAGAGAAGGCGGCGCGCCGCTGGTTCGCCGAGAACGGCCTCGACCCCAGTGAGGTGTCGACGATCGCGGGGTCGGCCCCTGATGTCGATACTCAGTGGACCTTCGAGAGCTGAGCTCCCCAGCTGAGCGCCCCGCCGCAAGACAGCGAAAAACGGGCTGAGCGTCGAGACACACGTGCGTTCACACGTTTCTCGACGCCCAACCCGTTTATCGACGGTGTGCGGTCAAATATCAGTCAGCCACGTAGTACATGCGCTTGTTGACGAACTCGTCCATGCCGTAGGGACCGAGCTCGCGACCGAAGCCCGAACGCTTGGTTCCGCCGAACGGGATCTCCGCGCCTTCGCCGGCCGGGGTGTTGACGTTGGACATGCCGACGTCGAGGCGCTGAGCGAGCTTCGCGGCACGCTCGGGATCCTTCGCGAACACGGCACCGCCGAGGCCGAAGCGCGAATCATTGGCCAGCTCGAGGGCCTCATCATCGCTGCTGACTTTGTAGACGGTGGCCACAGGTCCGAAGAGCTCCTCGCGGTAGGCGTCCATCTCCGAGGTGACTCCGGTGAGCACGGCCGGGGTGACATAGGCCGAACCATCGGTGGCGAGTTCACCGCCGACGAGCTTCGCTCCCTGTTCGACCGCCCGATCGAGCTGCTTGCGCAGGTTCTCGGCCGCGCCCCGAGAGGACAGAGGCGAGTACTTGCCGTCGCCCGCCTCGGCGGGGGTGCCCTTCTCCCAGGACTGGGCACGTTCGGTCAGTCCGGACACGAAGTCGTCGTAGATGTCGTCCATAACGATCATCCGCTTGTTCGCATTGCACACCTGGCCGGTGTTGTAGAGGCGAGTGCCCCAAGCGGTGTCGACGGCCTCGTTCATGTCATCGGTGTCGAGGATGATGTAGGGGTCGGAGCCGCCGAGCTCGAGCACGGCCTTCTTCAGATGCTTGCCCGCCGTGGCGGCCACGGCCGAGCCGGCGCGTTCGGAACCGGTCAGGGACACGCCTTCGACGCGGTCATCGGCGATGATCGTCTCGATCTGCTCGTGCGTGGCGTAGATGTTGTTGTACACGCCCTCGGGGACGCCGGCTTCCTTCATGAGCTCGGCGATCTTCGCCGAGGAGCGGGGGCAGATCTCCGCATGCTTGAGGATGATCGTGTTGCCGAGCACGAGGTTCGGCGCGGCGAAGCGAGCCACCTGGTAGTACGGGAAGTTCCACGGCATGATGCCCAGCAGGGCACCGACCGGGCGGCGCTGGATGAACGCCTTGCCTCCGGACATCGATTCGATCGGCTCATCGGCGGCGAACTTCGGTCCGTTGTCGGCGTAGTAGTTGAAGATCGCCTCGCAGAACTCGGCCTCTTCCTCACCTTCGGCGGTGGGCTTGCCCATCTCCTCGGCGATGATCTTCGCGAGCTCGGCCTTGTGCTCACCGAACAGGGCTGCGACCTTGTTGACGACGGCAGCGCGCTCCTCGATGGTCTTGTCCCGCCAGGCCTGGAACCCCTTGTGCGCGGACTCGAGGACCTGCTGGATCTCCTCGTCGGTCGCGTTGTCGAACTTCTCGACGACTTCACCGGTGGCCGGGTTTTCGACGCGGTAGCCGCCTGCGGCGCTTCCTACATTGCTCATTCCAGACTCCTTTGACGTGGGCGCCTGTTGGCGCCGGCTAAGCAATCGCATACCTCTTCGCCGTCGGAATCGACGGATTGCGTATGCCTGTCTCACACGCTATCAACACGTGACCCGCGCAACAAGTGCCGGAACCTGGGGGAATCCTCAGTCCTGGATCGATCACCGACCCGCCACCGAGGGAGTGCGGATTCCGAATACGCTTCAACGAAATCCGCATGCCGTGAGTGCAGAACACAGCCACCTCCCAAGGGGCAGCCGCCTGCAAGGGGCAACCACCCCAAAGGGACTGCCGCCTCAGCGAAGGGAACGCACCGCAACAGCGAAACGGCCGCCCCCATACTGGGGACGGCCGCCTCGGTGAGGGAATCAGTCGAACCTGCGCGAGGAGCCGATCACGTCTCCGGCCTTCCAGTCGGCCCAACCGGGCTGATCGATCATGAACGATTCGATCGTGTCCTTGTCCGCCTTCAGCTGCGGATCGTGCTTGAGGTAGTGCTTCGTCTCCCGGGCGATGAGTCCGGAGAGGATGAGGATGCCAAGCAGGTTCGGCAGGGCCATGAGACCGTTCATCACATCCGAGAAGTTCCAGATCGGCTCGAGTTCGGTGGTGCAACCGACGAACACGACGAGGGAGAAGAAGATCCGGAACGGCAGCACTCCGCGCCGGCCGACGAGGCGTTCGACATTGCGATCGCCGTAGTAGGACCAGCCGAGCAGCGTCGAGAACGCGAAGAGGACGATGCCCAGCGTCACGACCCAGTGACCCCAATGACCGGGCAGACCGTGGGAGAAGGCCTCGCCCGTCATGAGCGCCGCACTGATCTGTTCCCCTGTCTCCGGATCGACTTCGTTCCAGGTCCCGGTGGCGATGATCGTCAGACCGGTGAAGCTGACGACGATGATCGTGTCGATGAAGGTCTGCGTCATCGACACGAGCCCCTGACGCACCGGATGCGAGGTTTTTGCCGCGGCTGCGGCGATCGGTGCCGAACCGAGTCCCGATTCGTTCGAGAACAGACCACGGGCCACGCCCATCTGCACGACGACGATGATCGCCGAGCCCGCGAATCCGCCGACGGCCGAAGTGCCGGTGAAGGCCTCGGTGAAGATCTGGGCGAAGGCAGAGGGCAGGGCGTCGATGTTCGCGATGAGGATGTAGATGGCGCTGAGGACGTAGAAGACGATCATGATCGGCACCAGGCCGGCCGTGACCCGTCCGATGGACTTGATGCCGCCGACGAGGACGACGAGCGTGAGGACCGTGAGCACAGCGCCGGTGATCCAGGTGGGAACCGACCAGCTCGACTCGACATTCGCCGCGATCGAGTTGCCCTGCGTCATATTGCCGATCCCGAAGCAGGCGAGGACGGCGAAGACGGCGAACATCAGGCCGAGGACCTTGCCGAGAGGACCTTTGATGCCGCGTTCGAGGTAGTACTGCGGGCCACCGGACTTCTCCCCGGCCTCATCGGTTCCGCGGAAGCGCACCGCGAGGAAGCCCTCCGCATACTTCGTGACCATGCCCAGCAGGCCGGTCATCCACATCCAGAACAGGGCACCGGGACCGCCGATGCCGATGGCAGTGGCCACGCCGACGATGTTGCCGGTGCCGACCGTGGCCGCCAGCGCCGTCGTCAGCGCCTGGAACTGCGAGATGTCACCCTCGGATCCGGCGTCCTTGCGCTTGAGAATGCCCAGACTCAGGGCCGGCAGCAGCTTCGTGAATTGCAGCCCGCCGAGGCGGAACGTCAGGTACAGGCCCGTGCCCAGCAGCAGCGGGATGAGTAGGAACGGACCCCAGACGAATCCGCTGATCGTATCGAAGAATTCGGCGGCAGCACCCATGATGTCACTTCACTTTCCAACGTCGGCGCGCGACGTGACCCAGATCATTGCAGAGAACAGTTCCTGACTGTACCCGATGAATGTTCTGGGAGAACACGGCGACTCCTGAGCCGACCCGGACTCAGACGCCGGGCTCAGAAGATCGAGCTGTAGGCGTTGAGCGCGAGCTGACCGCCGAGGTGGGCGTAGAGGACCGTGGAGTCCCTGTCGATGCCGCCCTGACCGACGAGATCGAGCAGCCCGGCCATCGATTTGCCCTCGTAGACGGGATCGAGGATGACGCCTTCGAGCTGAGCGGTCGTGCGGATCGCGTCGACGGTCGACTCGTCGGGGATGCCGTAGGCCGGCCCGGCCCAGCCGGAGCGGATGTCGATCTCGTCCTCGCGAATCCTCCGACCGAGTCCGATGAGCTCGGCAGTGGAGTTCGCAATGCGCCGGACCTGGTCACGGGTCTTGTCCAGGGTCGCCGAGGCGTCGATGCCGATGATCCGACGGGGACGCCCGCCGGCATCCTCGAGAGCCGCGAACCCGGCGATCATGCCCGCATGGGTCGAGCCCGTCACGGTGCACACGACGATGGTGTCGAAGAAGACCCCGAGCTCCTTCTCCTGCTCGGCGACCTCATAGGCCCAGTTCGCGAAGCCGAGTCCGCCGAACCTGTGCTCGGAGGCCCCGGCCGGGATCGGATAGGGCCTGCCGCCGGCCGCTTCGACCTCGGCGAGCGCATTCTCCCAGCTCGAGCGGATGCCGATGTCGAATCCGGCCGAGTCGAGGCGGACGTCGGCGCCCATGATGCGCGAGAGTTCGATATTGCCGACCGTGTCATTGCCCGGATCCTCCCAGTCCACCCAGCGCTCCTGGACGAGACGGGCCTTCAGGCCGAGATGGGCAGCGACGGCCGCGACCTGCCGCGTGTGGTTGGACTGGTAACCGCCGATCGAGACGAGCGTGTCCGCGCCCGAAGCGAGGATGTCGGGAACGATGTACTCGAGCTTGCGGGTCTTGTTTCCGCCGAACGCGAGTCCGGAGTTGACGTCCTCCCGTTTGGCCCAGACCCTCGCCCCGCCGAGGTGGTCCCCGAGCCTGCCCAATTCATGCACGGGGCTCGGCCCGAAGGTGAGCGGATAGCGGTCGAAATCGGTGATGGCCATGGGGACCCCTTCGTCGTCGTATCGTTCGACCGCGATCCCTGCTCTCTGCCGGAGACGACCAGCACATCGCGGCCAGTGATATGCAATATATTGCATTTCGGGCCTGTCTACAATGAGGTCGGCACCGCATCCCAGACTTCCACGACCGGTGCCGACCGCCATCCCGATGCCGACGAAAGGACCCCCGGTGCCGATTCCCGCGCATTCGCCCTCCCCGCAGCGCACTCTCCTGCGGGATGACGTCTACCGGTCGATCCGCGATGCGATCGTCCGCGGGCAGCTGGCCCCCGGAGAGCAGCTGCGCGATCAGGAGCTCGGCGCCTGGCTGCAGGTCTCGCGGACTCCGGTGCGCGAGGCCCTGCAGCGCCTGGCCCAGGCCGGTCTTGTTGTGGCCCAACCGGGGAGGATGACCCGGGTGGCGCCGGAGAATCCCGAGGCCATCGTCCATGCACGTCAGATCGCCGCCGAGCTGCATGCCCTGGCCATGAACCTCGCCGTCGCGGACCTCACCGGCGCGGACCTCGACGCCATGGAGCGAGCGAACGAGCGGCTGCGCGCGGCCCTCGACACCGCCGACATCGACGCAGCCATCACCGCCGATGACGAATTCCACGAGGTGGCCCTGTCCCGCAGCGGCAACCCGCTCATCGCCGATCACCTCGAGCTCGTCACGGCCACCCTGCGCCGCACCGAGTACCTCCACTTCGATTCGGTCGCCGGTTCGGCCTCGCCTGAGAAACACACCGAAATCATCGCGGCCGTCCGCGCCGGCGATCACGGCCTCGCCGTCGATCTCACGAGGCAGAACTGGGCTTCGCTCTCCGGTCGGCAGTCTCGACGATCGGAGTCACCGGCAAGTCCTTAAGTCATTTTATGACTTGTGCTAGAGTCCTGCTCACGATCACCGACGATCAAAGGACTCACGATGCAATCGACGACGAGACGCACCCCGACCGCCATCCTCGCAGCGGCATCCGCCGTGGTTCTCACCTCGAGTCTCCTGGCTCTGGGGCCGGCCCTTGCCACGAGCCCGGGCAGGGCGGCCGAGGCCGCCGCCCCGACGCTGGAGGCCGCCCCGTCCGCAGGCTGCGGGAGCGAGCAGACTCCGGGCAATGACGAACGGACGATCACCTCGGCGGGCGAGGATCGGACCTATCGGATCAACATCCCCCGCGACTACGAGGAGTCGACGCCGATGCCGCTGATCCTCGGCTTCCACGGCAACGGATCGGACGGAGCCGAGCTCCAGAACTACACGGGCCTGCCCACCCTCCCCGCCGTCACCGTCTTCCCCGATGGTGCACTCGACGACGGCAAACGCTCCTGGCAGGGTGCCCCCTATGCTAGCGGTGCCGACGATGTCCGCTTCGTCTCCGATCTGCTCGATTCGATCGAGGACGAGCACTGCATCGACCTCAATCGCGTCTATGCCACCGGCAAGTCCAACGGAGGCGGCTTCGTCTCGGTGCTCGCCTGCCATCTGCGCGACCGGTTCTCGGCCTTCGGCATCGTCGCCGGGGCCTACTATCCGCAGTCGACGAACGGCTGCGACTACTCGGAGCCGACGCCGATGCTCGCCATCCACGGCACCGGCGACGCGACGATGCACTACGACGGGGGCGAGCGCCAGGGCGAGACCTATCCGGGCGTGCGCGACTGGATCGAGCCCTGGGCCGAGGCTTCGGACTGCACGGCCACGACCGAGCGCAGGGTCGGCAAAAGGGGCGAGGATGTGCTGCGCACGAGCTGGAAGAACTGCACGGCTGGGACCTCCACCGCCAGAGGGAAGAGCTCGGGCGCCGAGGTCGAGCTCTATTCGGTCACCGACGGCGGCCACGTCTGGCCGGGTGAGGTGGTCTACAGCGGCGGCGGGTACGTGACGAAGCACTTCTCGGCGACCGACACCCTGTGGGCGTTCTTCGAGAACCACGCGGGACCGACACGTGACCGTTGACACATCCGCACCAAAGTGATTAGATGACTTAAACACTTGAAGGAGAGTGGCATGACACCATCCATCGGACTCGTCGAACGACTCACCCGTGAGATCGTCCAGACGATTCGTGCCGAGAACCTGCAGCCCGGCCAGACACTGCCCTCGGCGAAGGTTCTGGCCGAACGCTTCGAGGTCACCGTGCCCACGGTCCGCGAAGCCCTGCGTCGGCTCGAGGCCACGGGCTCGGTCGAGCTCATGCACGGCTCGGGGACCTATGTGCGCGAGGCGATCAATCGCCGCATCCTCGACAATCCGCACTATGTGCCCGTCGACCTCGCTGCGGCGATCGAGCTCCTCGACGCCCGCGTCGCAATCGAGCCGGGCATCGCCGAGCTGGCGGCCCAGATCCAGAGCGCCGAGGCGGTCGCCTCGATGGAATCCGCCCTCGACAATGCCCTGCAGGTCGAGACCGCGGTCCCAGCAGGCCACTTCCACGTCGAGCTCGCACGGGCTTCGGGCAACCGCGCCCTGCACGAGATGCTCGTCTCGCTGCTCGCGATCCACTCGCGCACTCAGCAGGCGGCGCGGACCACCTACGACCGGCTGCGTGACCACGATGAGCATGCGGACATCCTCGACGCGATCAAGCGCGGCGACGGATTCGAAGCCGCTCATCGCACCCGCAAGCACCTCGAGGCGATCAAGACCGTCGTCCTCGCGGACTGGGCCGATGATCCTCAGACAGACGACGCGGCGAACAAGGAGGCCGAACAGTGACCAGACAGCAGGTGAGCGAGATCCGCCCGGACATCCGCAGGTACGGGGAGCTCACTTCGCTCGAAGTCGAAGTCGCCAAGGAGCAGGGCAGCCTCCTCATCCTCCCGGTGGGCGCCTGTGAACAGCACGGCGATGCGCTGCCGCTGAGCACCGACAGCATCCGCGCCGAACATGTCGCACTCGCCGTCGCCGAAGAACTCGCCGCGAGGGCAGCGGCCGATGATCCGGCAGGCCGGGCCTTCGTCCTCCCCAGCGTCGACTACGGGGTCTCCCCGCACCACACCTTCCTCCCGGGCACGATCAGCCTCGACCCGCGGACCTTCATCGACATCGTCACCACGATCGCGGCCCGGCTCGCCGACTCGGGATTCGCCAAGCTCCTCGTCATCACCGGCCACGGCGGCAATCAGGCCGCGCTCGGCGTCGCCCAGCAGGTGCTGCTCGACTCCCATCCGAACCTCGTCTTCGCCCATTCCCCCGTGAGCGCGCTGGCGACCGAGACCACCGCCGCACTGCCCCGCACCGAGGTCAGCGGACACTGCGGGGAGTCCGAGACTTCCCAGGTCCTGGCCATCGACGACCGCCTCGTCGACTCCCCTCGGCTCGCGCCAGGGGCCACGAGACTCGACGAGCTCGACGACCGCGCACGGCTCAGCCGCACGAAGACCCCCGCGAGCGCAGTCACCTTCGACCGATATGCCGACAACGGGGTCCTCGGCGACCCCCGAACCGCCACTGCCAAGGCCGGTCGCGACCTCCTCGGCGAAGTCATCGCGAAACTCGTCGCCTACTCCCGAGACATGCTGCGCCTATGAGACATGCTGCGCCCATGACAGCCGAGATGAACTGACACCACCACTGACCACCCGCCCTCTCAGACCGATGGAGCTCACGGGCCCGCGATGAGTCATGCCCTTTTTCGCTCCTCCGCCATCCACCTGGAGACCCTGGAGACCGACATGGAAACGAGCACCACCGAGCGGACGCAGGAGAAGCTGCCGTTCGTCATCCGCGCCCTCAACGTCATCGAAGTCGTCGGCAACAAGCTGCCGAACCCCTTCTGGCTGTTCTGGATCCTTGCGGGGATCCTCGCCGCACTCAGCCTCGCCCTCTCCTTCGCCGGTGCCGGTGTCGAGGATCCCGAAACCGGGGAATGGACCCCGGTGAACAACCTGCTCAGCGGCAAGGGAATCGCCATGGCCGTGAGCACCGCACTCGAGGCCTATGAGACGTTCCCACCGCTCATCACGATCATGGTCGTCATCATGGGGGTCGCCCTGGCCGAGCGCACGGGGCTGCTGTCGACGGCGATGAAGGTCTCGATCGCCCGCGTTCCTGCCGGGCTCATCGTGTTCACGGTCGCGTTCATGGGCACGATCTCGCATGTCGCCTCGGCGGCGGCCTATGTCATCCTCGTCCCGCTCGGCGGGATGGTGTTCAAGGCGGTGGGGCGCTCCCCCGTCCTCGGTGTCATCGTCGCCTACACCTCGATCGCCTCGGGCTACGACGCCAGCCCCATTCCGACGCCCAACGACGCGATCTTCGCTGGCATCACAACGGCCGCGGCGAACATCATCGACCCCGACTACATCGTCACCCCGATCGGCAACTGGTACTTCAACATCACCAGCTCCATCCTGCTGGCCGTCGTCATCACCATCGTCACCGAACTCGTGCTCATGAAGCGCGACAACCTCGATGCCGACGAGGATGCCGAATTCGAAGACCTCGTCATCTCCGACAAAGAGCGCTCGGCTCTGCGTCTGGCCATGTTCGCCGTCAGCGCGGCGGTCATCGCCATCGTCGTCCTCGTCGTCCCCGAGGGGGCTCCCCTGCGCGGCGACGGCCCCTTCGGCGAGTCCCCGTTCCTCACCGGCATCGCCTTCCTCATCGCCCTGCTCTTCGGCATCGGCGGCATCGTCTACGGCTTCCGCGAGGGCACGATCGAGACCTGGTCCGACGTCCCGAAGCTCATGGGTCAGGGCTTGGCGTCGATCTCCGGAGTCCTCGTCCTCTTCTTCGCCATCGCGCAGTTCCTCGAGTACTTCGAGTGGACGAACATCGGCATGCTCGTCTCGGTCTCCACCTCGGAGCTGTTCATCGGACTCGGCCTGCCGACCTGGGTGGTCTTCGTCCTCGTTCTGCTCGTGCTCTCCGTCGTCAATGTGCTCATCACCTCCGGTTCGGCGATGTGGGCGATCATGGCCCCGGTCATCGTTCCGCTGCTCATGCTCCTCGAAGTTCCGCCGGAGACGAGCCAGGCGATCTTCCGCATCGCCGACTCCGGTTCGACGGCGATCACCCCGATGAGTCCCTACTTCATCCTCGCGCTGGGCTTCATGCAGAAGTATCAGAAGAAGGCCGGCATCGGCACGCTCGCCTCGCACACCCTGCCGCTGGCCGTGTGCATGACGATCACCTGGAGTCTCCTGTTCTTCCTGTGGTGGGGTCTGGGCATCCCGCTCGGTCCCGACGCCCCTGTGCGCTGACTCCATGTCCCCGTGCGCTGACTCGACTCCTCCGCCAGCGACATGACCAGGGTTTTCATGCCACACGGGCACCCGTCGCCGGTCGGCATCCGCACCCGCAGGCGGACTCCCGCGCGGCGACTGCATCGCGGACAGGTTCGCACGGCCCGCAGAAAGTCGCGAAAATTACAGATGTGAAACCTGTTGACGCACAAGTTTCGGGCACGATACTGTCCAGTAACACCCCGTGGTAACTTACGTCACAAAGTTCATGCCGGCGCAGGCGCCGGTGCCCTAGGAGGATCAATGAAGTTCCGCAATTCCGGCCTCGTCCGCAGGCTCGTCGCATCCCATGCCGGTCGCATCGCACTGGTTGCTGTCCCCACCGGCGTCGTGTCGGCCATGCTCATGGGCGGAGTCGCCCAGGGCGCCGTGCCCGTCTCATTCGCAGTCTCGGGCACACAGTTCAAGATCACCTCGTCGCAGCTCGAGGGCACCGGCTTCTCGCAGTACAGCGGCGTGGCCAAGGATGCCGACGGCGGCAAGCACCCGGTCGTCACCGCGAACATCAAGGACGCCACGCTCGAGAATCTCTGCCAGTCGGCAGCCGTCGACACCCCGATCGGCAAGGTGGGCGTGCTCATCAAGGCCGGCGGCAAGGGCACCCCCGCCTCGGCGAAGGACCTGCAGATCGGCATGACGGGACTCAAGGGCGACGCGGAATTCGAGAACATCCGCATCGGCGTCGATGCCTCTGATGTCAACACGAAGGCCAAGGGTTCGAAGGGCGACTTCGCTCAGGACGCGGACACGATCTCCATCAAGGACCTCAAGCAGGACTCGTGGAGCACGACCGCCTCGGTGTTCACCCTCAAAGACATGGCGCTGAAACTCACCGACGGATCGGAGACGTGCTCCTGATGAGGGAGACAACAGCCGACGGGCAGCCGACCGATGAACGGGAGGCAGCCGACCAGGACGCCACCGTGCAGAAGACGAGCCTGCTCGCGCTGTCCCGACGGAGTCGACGCGCCGGTGAGCAGAATGCCCACCTCGAATCCGATGTCGAGACGGCGGAATTCGCCGGTCCGGCATCGGAATCGAGGGCTGCTGACAGGAGCGAAGGAGCCGAGATGAGCGACGGCGCGAAGAAACGCCGCGGATTCAAGCAGTGGCGTCGGCAGCGGCCCTTCATCGGCGGCGTGCTGGCCGTGCTCGGAGGAATCGAGCTGTTCTTCTCAGGACAGCTGGATCTCGGGAACATGCAGATCCAGTTCGGCATCGAGGGACTCCAGGCGACGGTCATCCCGATCGCGATCGTGGTGCTCGCGCTCTTTGCGATCCTCAAGCCCACGCATCACGTGTTCTACGGGATCATCGCGCTCATCCTCTCCGTCTACTCGCTCATCGGGGTCAACCTCGGCGGGTACCTTCTGGGGATGCTGCTGTCGACCATCGGGGCGATCCTCGTCGTCGCCTGGATGGGACCGCGCGGACCGAAGCCCGGCCGGAGGGGAGACTCCGGAACCGCCGAGGAAGAAGGGGAGACTGCATGAGTGCGCCCAGCCGCCGAACGGCCGCCATACTGGCGGCAGCTGCCCTCGTCGTCCCCACCACCATCGGGGCCGGAACGATGACCGCCGCCCACTCGTCTCCGCTGTGCTCACTCGTGGGCACGTGCGATGACTCCGACGATTCCGCCAAGGACAAGACTCCCGCACCCGCGGGAACGATGTCTCCGGGCATGCCGCTGAAGCCGACGGATCCGCCGACCTCGGATCCCACGGTCCCCGCACCCACATCGCCGGGGCCGACGGACGAACCGAGCGAGGAGCCGTCGGATCCGGCCTCACCGGAGCCCACGGACCCCGGCGGTCTGGGTGTCGATGAGCCGGATGACGAACCGAGCGACGAACCGAGCGACGAGCCGAGCGACGAGCCGAGCGACGAGCCGAGCGACGAGCCGACAGACGAGACCAACGGCGAGTTTCCGGATCATGCGAAGCAGGACGAGAAGGCACCGATCTTCACGGACACTCCGGCCGCCATGGGTTCGGAGGGACTGTCGTTCAAGGGACTCAAGGGCATCTCGTTCGTCTCGGTGCCCACCGCCGACGGCGGGAGCGTCGTGACGCTGAAGCTCCAGGCCGAGGAGATCAAGATCACCGGCTTCTCGCTCACAGTGCGCCCGCCGGAGGAGGACCACGGCCTGGTGACGAAGGCCGACACGATGACGCTCAAGGGCGATGTCTCGGTCTACATCGGTTCGATCACCGCGACGACGAAGGACGGGAAGTCACTGACCCTGGGCCCGGAGACCCCTCCGCCCATGGATGACGTCGAACCGGGCCTGCTGCGAGTGACGATGGGACTCGTCGGATCCACCGCCGATTCGATCGCCTACTCGAACACGGATCAGAAGCTCAAGCACGCGGACTGATCTGCCTGACACCCAACGGGGTGGGGCACGGTCGGTCAGGGCCCGAAGGCCGCGGACTCAGTCCGCGGCCTTCTCGCGTTCCTGCTTCTTCCGACGCAGCGTATCGCGGACCTCACGCAGCTTGTCGCGCTTGCGTCTGCGTCCCGCCTCGGCGGCTCTGATCTGCTCCGGGGTCGGTTCGTGATCGCCCATCCCGACCTGCAGCTCCACGGGGGTGACCTCTCGGAGGACCCCCGCGTCGATCTTCGTGCGCAGCCGCAGGACCTCGAGGCGGAGGATGCGGGCCAGGAAGTAGATGCCGAGCAGGTTGGGGAAGGCCATGAGGAAGAAGATCGCGTCGGAGAAGGCGATGACCGAGTCCAGCGACATCGAGGCGCCGATGATGACGGCGACGATCCAGAAGATCTGATACGCCTTGTCGGCCTTCTTCGAGTTGCCGGTGAGATACCCCAGGGCCTGCTGGCCGTAGTAGCCGTAGGCGAGGATCGTCGAGAACGCGAAGAGCACGACGGCGATGGTGAGCAGGATCGGGAACCAGCTCGACACCGTGCCGAAGGCCTCGGCCGTCAGGCCGATGCCGTCCTCGGTGCTTTCGCTGTAGAGACCGGTGGTGATGATCGCCAGCGAGGTCAGGGTGCAGATGATGACGGAGTCGATGAGCGGCTCCCACATCGCCACGAAGCCTTCGGTCGCCGGCTTCGTCGTCTTCGAGGCTGCGTGCGCCATACCGGCCGAACCGATGCCCGCGGCATTGGAGAACAGGGCCCGCTGGATGCCGACGATGGCGACGCCCACGGCGCCGCCTGCGACGCCGCTGGGGCTGAAGGCACCGGTGACCATGAGGCCGAAGGCGTGCGGGATCTGACCGGCGTTGAGGACGAGGATGACGATGACGGACACGAAGTAGAGGATCGCCATGAGCGGGGTCAGCTTCGAGGTCCACTGGCCGATCTTCTTGATCCCGCCGAGGATGACCAGGGCGGTGAGTGCGGCGATGATCGCTCCGATGAGCCAGAGTTTGTCGGCGAAGAAGCTCGAGTCGCCGCCGGTGGCCTGGACGAGGATCGCGGCAGCCTGGTTCGCCTGGAACAGGTTGCCGGCGCCGATGACGCCGAGCACAGCCGTCAGGGCATAGAACACGGCGAGGAACTTGCCGAGCTTGGGTCGGCCGATCTCGGCCATGCCTGCCCGCAGGTAGTACATGGGACCGCCGGAGACGCTGCCGTCGTCGTTGATCTGCCGGTACTTCACACCGAGGGTGGCTTCGGCCATCTTCACGGTCATCGCGAAGAAGCCGAAGATGATGATCCACAGGGCGGCACCGGGCCCGCCGATCGTGATCGCCACGGCCACACCGGCGATGTTGCCCAGTCCCACGGTGCCCGAGAGTTCGGTGGCCAGGGCCTGGAAGCTCGAGACCTCACCCGGGTCGGTCTTGCGGGTGAACCGGCCGCGGATAATGCCGATGGAGTAGCGCAGACCGGTGATCGGCTGGAAGCGCAGGTAGACGGTGAGGAAGACGGCGGCGGCCATGAGCCACACGACGATGAGCGGGATGCCGAGATCGCCGATCTCCAGCTCGAAGAATACGATGTTGCTGAAGGTCTGTGCCGCGGGCCCGAGGAA
The DNA here is from genome assembly GCF_049804075.1 of Brevibacterium sp. FAM 24630. Lineage (NCBI taxonomy): Bacteria > Bacillati > Actinomycetota > Actinomycetes > Micrococcales > Brevibacteriaceae > Brevibacterium > Brevibacterium sp. FAM 24630. The sequence continues at coordinate 144,267 of NZ_JBNBZD010000003.1, read as the reverse complement.
GGATTCGATGGCCTCATCGACTCCGGCGGCGTTGAGGTCCACCGCGGGGGCGGAATGGGCGAGATGTTCAGTTATGGAAGTCATACCTGCGGGCGCGAGATTGCGTTTCGTCCGGAGGGTTGGTCCGGGACCGGCACCCGTGATCAACCTAACAACCGAAGAGGAGACTGTCAGCTTTCGCCCAGGAAAAGCGGTCAGCTCACAGGGTTTTCACAATTCGCTTCTTCATGAAGATGGCAGGGCTTGCGCCGGACGACGCGGATTCAGGGTCGCTCAGCGGCGAGGAATGCGACGAACGAATGCGCCAGGGCCCGGCCGGTCTCTTTGAGTTCCTCGTCGTGGTCGGCGACCTCGGCGATGATCGAATCCTCGGTCTTCCCTGCCGGCAGCGCGAGATCGTCTCCGTCGAGCCAGCGGGTGATCTGTCCGGCATCGGTCTCCGGGTGGAACTGCGTGCCCCAGGCGAATTCGCCGAGGCGGAAGGCTTGGACCGGGGCGTCCGATCCGGTGACGAGGAGTTCCGCACCGTCGGGCAGTGCCATCTCCTCCTGGTGGAAGAGCACGGCCGGCAGCCGACTCTCGGACAGTGACCCGAACACGGGGTCCGATTTCCCGGCCGGGGTGGCCGCAAGTTCGTAGATCCCGATCTGCGGGTGCGCCCGCCGAGTGATGGGGGCACGACCGGCGACGGCGAGCATCTCCCCGCCGAGGCAGATATTCAGGCTCGGGAACTCCCCGCCGATCGAGCGCTCCAGCAGTCGCCTGACCTCGGGGAACCACGGGTTCTCAGCGTCTTCGAGCGGTCCGGCGGATCCGCCGAGGACGATGAGGGCGTCGAAGGAGCCGACCGCGGGGATCACCTCGCCGAGGTACGGCCGGGTCACGACCACCTCGGCGCCAGCGTCTTCCAGCCACCGTCCGAAACGTTCGGGTCCGGTGCCGTGTTCGTGTTCGATGACGAGGATCCGCACAGTGCTCATGGCACCATTGTCACCCACTCAGCACGGGCGAGGATCGGCTCAGTTCGCGATCGCCGCCGTGTCTGCGTGTCCGATCGCGGCCGTGTCGGCGACGACCTTCTTGCGCAGAGCGAGGAAGAACAGGACGAGGCTGACGGACAGCGCGATGTGGCCGAGTCCCGCGATGCCGGCGATCATAGCGTTGGATTCTTCGCCGAGGACGGTCAGCGATCCGTGCCAGACCATCATGCCCGCGGTGAGCACGACGCCGATGTTGTAGGTGACGAAGAACCATGAGAAGAGCTTCGATCCCGACAGACCGAACACCTTGTCCAGGGCGAGGACGATGAGGAGGACGATGAACCCGAGTGTGAGCAGGTGAGTGTGGACGACGGCGAGCTGGGTGAACTCGCCTTCGGGGAAGTCGTTGGCCTTGGTGAACTCGCGGTAGAACAGTCCGGCGAGGACTCCGATGATCATGTACGTGAATGCTGCGTTGAATATCTTCTTCATGCTTCCACTTCATCAATTCGCGGGCGCGGTTTCCTGACCCGCAGGATTGAACTCGGAATCCAACTTTCGATTGATGTTTGTCCTCACACCCTCTCGACGCTCGAATCGGCGCATCGCAGGGCATCCGTCGGGTTAGCCTGAGCGCATGGCTATGGAGAACGTATTCTCGAAGATCGATCGCATCGCCGGAGGCAGCAAGGCGGGCATCGTCGTGGCGCCCGAGGGCCTCGAGCAGCCGAAGACGAAACGCGCCTTCTCCTGGATCACCTGGCTGCTCGCGTTCGAGCTCGCCCTCGGCTTCGGTGCCGTGGTCTATGCGATCATCATCGCCCGTGCCGGCGAGCCGGTGCCCTTCGCCGTGTGGATGCGCACCGTCGTCGTCCTCGGCATGACCGCGACGCTGTTCTACTTCTTCTGGCGAGCGACGAAGGGCCTCTACTGGGGCTATCAGCGGCTGCGCCTGTTCACGCAGATCTTCCCCGTCATCACCCTCGTCATGGCCGCGATCCCCGGCCTCTATCCGGTGTGGATGATCACCGAGCAGATCGTGTTCAGCCTCGTCATGATCGGCGTCGGCGACTTCCTCACCGGCGATCACCTGCGCGAGGTGTTCCGCAGACCCGAGGACTGATCGCCGAGGCGGCCGCCACCTGACAGATCAGCCCGCCACGAGGCGGTGCGCTTCCTGCCGATGTGCGGCGATGAGGGCCGCTTTGTCGAGTTCGACCCCGTCGGCGCCGATGGCGTTGCCGTCGATGACTCGCCACCGGCCGTCGACCATCACCCGGTCGGCCTTCTCCGCTCCGCAGAGGACGAGCGCGGGGATCGGGTCGTGAGATCCGGAGAACGCCAGCCCGTCGAGGCGGAACATCGCGAGATCGGCCCGCCTGCCCACCTCGATGGTCCCGATGTCTCCGCGACCGAGCGCAGCAGCCGAGCCCTTCGTCGCCCAGTCGAGGGCCCGGTCGCAGGTGACCGCCTCGGTGCCGTAGCGCAGACGTTGGACGTAGAGGGCCTGCCGGACTTCGCGGATGAGGTTCGAGGCATCGTTCGAGGCGGATCCGTCGACGCCGAGGCCGACGTTGACGCCGGCGTCTTCGAGTTCGACGGCGCGGGCGATGCCCGAGGCCAGGCGCATGTTCGAGGTCGGGCAGTGGGCGACGGAAGCCCCGGCGGCGCCGAGGCGGCGGATCTCCTCCTCGTCGAAGTGCACTCCGTGGGCCAGCCAGGCCCGATCGCCGAGCCAGCCCACGGATTCGAGGTAGTCGACGGTGCGCATGCCGAAGGTCTCGCGGCAGAAGTCCTCTTCGTCGATGGTCTCGGCCAGATGGGTGTGGAGGCGGACGTCGAGTTCGGCGGCCAGAGTCGCGGACTCGCGCATGAGTTCGGTGGTCACGGAGAACGGGGAGCAGGGGGCGAAGGCGATCTGGATCTGCGCTCCGTCGCCGCGTTCGTGGTAGCTCTCGACGAGGCGGCGGGAGTCGGCGAGGATCACCTCGGCGTCTTGGACGGTCTGCTGCGGCGGCAGTCCGCCGTCCTTCTCCCCCCGTGACATCGAGCCGCGGGTGAGCATGGCGCGCATGCCGAGCCTGCGGACGACGTCGACTTGGACGTCGATGGCGTCGTCCATGCCCGTCGGGAACAGGTAGTGGTGGTCGGCGGCGGTCGTGCATCCGGATTCGAGGAGCTCTGCCATGGCCACGGTCGTGGCGAGTTCGAGGGCGCGCGGGGTCAGCCGGGCCCACACCGGATAGAGGTTCTGCAGCCATCCGAAGAGGGGCAGATCCGCCACGGGCGCCCAGGCGCGGGTCAGCGTTTGGTAGAAGTGGTGGTGGGTGTTGATGAGCCCGGGTGTGATGACGTGTGCGGAGGCGTCGATGACCTCGCCGCGGAAGCCAGCCGCATCGCTGGGCTCACCACCGCTCGGCTCCCCACCGGCGGGCACGAGTTCGACGATGGTGCCCGTGGACCGGTCGATGACGATGCCGCGGGCCGCTCGATCAGGATCGACACCGGCACCGAGGTGGACGGCCAAGGGATCGCGCAGCCACAGTCGCGCTGTCGGGTCTCCGGTGTGGCCACCGGCGTTCGCGCGCTCGCTGCCTGTCATGTCGTGTGTCATATCGCCTGTCATGTCGTCGCCTTTCGGAGCTCGAAGCTCGGCCTGCGGTTCTCACTGCATGGCCCGTGATGAGTGACGACAACGCTGGGGGTCGACGCCACCAGCTCAGGTTTTCCGGCGTCTGCTGCTCCGCCGTCCGATGTCTCGGCCCTCCGATCTCTCGATCACTGGCCCGCAGATACCGATCTCACGGTTCATCTGCGCCGTCCGAACCCACGATCAGACGCATCAGCGCTGTGACCCGATCGTGCAGAGAGTCCGAACGACCCGGCTGTGCGGACCGTTCGACTCGCCTGTACGATGATCCGGAGCCACCGAACTGAGCGAACGATCAGTAGGTTGCCGTTTGACGAATACACCGACGAGCGAGACTCTAGCATGTGCCGCACGTCACGAAAACGTATTGCGCGTCGAATGGTATTCCTTTAGAGTTTTGCGATAAGGAAATCTTGTTTCGCACTTCGGAATTCTGAAACCGATTCCTCGGTCACAGTGGAGCTCCACACCGACCTTGCCGTCCAGAAACTGGAATACCAATCGGTTCGGCGCGGGGCGGAGCAGTAAGCGTTCGAGGACAACTCAACGGAGAGATAGATGTCGGTATCCCAACACTCACCTAAGAATGGCCGCGCATCGGCGGCCAAATCCCAGTCGCATCGTCCCGAGGACGAACGGCTTCCGGTCGGCAGCTCCTTCGCCTACGGCCTGCAGCATGTGCTGACCATGTACGGCGGAATCATCGCTGTTCCGCTCATCATCGGAAACGCCGCCGGCCTCGATGGCAACGGCATCAGCGTGCTCATCGCTTCGTGCCTGTTCATGGGCGGTCTGGCGACGATCCTGCAGTCGGTGGGCGTGCCCTTCTTCGGCTCCCAGCTGCCGCTGGTCCAGGGCGTTTCGTTCGCCGGTGTGGCCACGATGACGTCGATCCTCGCGGGTGGCGACGGTCTGCCCGCGGTGTTCGGTTCGGTCCTGGTCGCCTCGGTGATCGGCCTCGTCGTCGCACCCGCCTTCGCGCTCATCGTGAAGTTCTTCCCGCCGGTGGTGACCGGCACGGTCATCACGACGATCGGTCTGTCGCTCATGCCCGTGGCCGCGGGCTGGGCGATGGGCGGTGACGCGGAGGCCGCCGATTACGGCAGCATGCGCAATATCCTCATCGCAGTGGTCACCTTGGCCATCGTGCTCGTCCTCAGCCGCATCCCGGTGGCGATGGTCTCGCGCCTGTCGATCCTGTTGGCGATCGTTCTCGGCACCATCGGCTGCCTCATCTTCGGGTGGGCCGACTTCTCACACGTGCTCGATCGCGGAATCTTTGCCTTCCCGCAGCCTTTCGCGTTTGGTATGCCAACATTTTCGGCCGCCGCGATCATCTCGATGTTCATCGTCGTCATCGTCACGTTCGCCGAGACGACCGCGGATATCATCGCGGTCGGCGAGATCGTGCGGACCAAGGTCGACTCGAAGCGCATCGCCTCGGGTCTGCGTGCCGACATGCTGTCTTCGGCGGTGTCGCCGGTCTTCAACTCCTTCACTCAGTCGGCGTTCGCTCAGAATGTCGGGCTGGTGGCGATCACCGGTGTGAAGTCGCGTTTCGTGGTCACCGCCGGTGGTGCCATCCTCGTCATCCTCGGCCTGTTGCCGGTGATGGGCGGAGTTGTCGCGGCGGTGCCGACCCCGGTGCTCGGCGGCGCTGGCATCGTCCTCTTCGGCACGGTCGCCGCTTCAGGCATCCGCACTCTCGCGAAGGTCGATTATGAGGGCAACCTCAATATGATCATCGTCGCAGTGTCCCTGGCCTTCGGAATCATCCCGGTCGTCGAGCCCGATTTCTACACTTCCTTCCCCTCGTGGGTCGGCATCATCCTGCACTCGGGAATCTCCTCGGCGACGCTCATGGCGGTGCTGCTCAACCTCGTCTTCAACCACATCGGTGTGAAGTCGAAGGATCGAACGGATCGGTCGGTCTTCGTGGCGGGCACCGGACGGGTCATCCGCCAGGAGGAGCTGCAGCGGCTGATCGACAACGAGGCCATCCTCACCGAGGGCGACACCGTCAAGGACGGCAAGATCGTCGATTGCAACGGTGAAGAGATTCCGGTCGTCACCGATGCACAGCACGAGAAGGTCATCGAGGCGGCGAAGAAGGGCGAGGTCAAGACTCAGGATGACGTGCGTCGGCTGATCGAGGAGGAAGACAAGGGCTGATCCCTGTCCCTGCCAGAACCTCGGCGCGGGGTCGGTCGGAAGAACACGGGGTCGGTCGTAACAGCGCGGGGTGGGTCAGAACGGCGGCGGGTTCTCCGGATCCCAGCTCACGGTCCAGATCGACTCCTGCGCTTCCCGTGACCGGCGAGCCTTCGAACTTCGCCGGTCTCCGCCGGCGGTCGCCCCAGTGTCGGTCTCCGAAGCAGTGCCGGTCTCCGAGGTGTAACGCAGGACCGATCCCTCGCCGCCGTCCGTGCGGTCGGCCCACTCATCCCCTGCGCCCGTGCTGAGCGGGCTGTCCATACTGAGCGAGGTGTCCTTGCGCGAGGTGTCCGTGCCGGGCGGGGCGCCCGTGCGCGGGGTATCAGTGCTGGGCGGGGAACCTGTGCGCGCGGTGCAGGCAGAGTCAGCCTCGAACGGGGTGACCCTACCGCCACCCGCCCAGCCACCGAAGCCGGACAGGTCGTCGAAGTCGCACCGGTCCCCTGCTTCGGGGGCGGGCTCTTCGTCGACCGCCAGCCGGTCCGGCAATTGGTCATAGTTCTCCACCTGCCATGCGTGCTCGGCGTTGATCGGGTTATCCGGCGGGTGAATTGTCGTGACGACATCATGAGCGAAGGCATACTCCACGGCCCCAGCTGCGGTCGTGCGGATGGAGAACTTGCGGTCGGTCTTGAGCTGATGATGAGTCCGACACAGTGGGTGGAGATTGTCGAACGTCGTCTGGCCGCCTCGTACGGGATCGTCGTGGTCGAACGGGATGATGTGGTCGATTTCCGAGGTCTCGGCGCGACGGGTGCACCCCGGCACAGAACATGACTGCCACTTCCCGGTCAGCGGAGCGCGGACATCCGCCGGGATGTAGTAGCTCTTCGAGCGCGCGTCGATCGGGGTGCCGGTCGCCGGGTCGGTGAGTATCCGATGCCAGGTGGGACTGTCGCCGGCCAGAGCTTTCGCAGCATCGGCGGGCACGGGAGCACCGTCCGAAAACATTCCCGGAAGCCCCGAGCGGCCGACTGCGGTGAGATAGGGAACCGTCACCATCATCTTCGCCTGCTCACGCACCCATTGTCCGTGGGTGGGCATGGCGAGTTTGATGATCGACCTCACCTCGACGCCGGCTCCTGCCGATTCTTCGGCTTCCTGTGTGGCCGCCCGAGCTGCGCGGTCGACCGCGCCGGCCGAGATGGGGGCTTTGCGGTCGCCGGTCTCGATGGAGTCGAGAGCGACCTCTTTCGTGGAGGTCTCTCCGGTCGTTGTGTCATGAGCTGTCACGGCGATGACCATCTGCGGGGTCGCTCGCGTGGCGATGTCGAACATCAGGGCGGCGATGCTGTCCTGCTCGCCGACATCGATTCCGGACACATCCTGATCGGTGAACGCGGAGATGTTTCCGTTGCGGATGGCGCGCGCGAACGCCTCGATGCGCAGGAAGAAAGCCTGCAGTTCCACGGCAGGGCCCGACAGCATCACCGAAGCGGTTCCGTCGGCGTAGGTCGTGATGTCCACACGACGACGCCTCGCCGCGACTTCGAGACGATCCTCGACCGGAACGAGAGACGCTATCTTGAGGTTCAGGGACTTCCTGAAGGTTTCGATGGTGATGTCGGCGCGACGCTGTCCGAGGTAGGTGTCGAGACGCGGGACGTACTCGAACTCGACGTCCTTCACGGCCCGTGCCGCGACGAGCACATGCTCGATAGTGAACTCTCCGTTGAGGCAGCGGTCGAGGAACTTCGGCAGTCCGAAGACCAGAGTGAGAGCGTTCGTGATCTCGTTGTATGCACCCTCGATCGTCGCGCCGAGGACTGCAGTCAGTTCGGCGACTTCTTCTTTTGCGGCGAATTCGTGCGCCCACGAATTGAACGACCGGTAGAGCTGGAACTTCGGGAAATTCGGAAGCTGCTTCGGCGAGGCAGCCGCGGTGGGCTCGACTTCGGTCGCCTCAGCGTCGTCTGGCTCCGCACCGTCGCTCTCGACGTTTCCGGACCCAGCACTGTCGGACTCGACGTTGCCGACGGCGCTGGGATCGACGCCGTGCGCCTCAGCGTTGTCGGACTCGTCGCTTTCTGGCTCATCACCGTCGGGCTCGGAGGGTGCGTCTTTCGGCTCCCCGTCGCGGGCAGTGATGAAGCGGTCCACCGTCTCGGTGAAGGTGGCGTGGTGGTAGATCTCGCCCTCGGGAGCATAGCGGAGCCGATCGACGACCTCGGCGAGGAAGAGACCGGCGACGGCCTGGAGTTCTGCGATGCGTGCTCCGGTGCTCAGTCGTGCGATGCTCGCAACCACGGCCATGGGCGAGTCAGGGTCGACATCGAGGCGACGCGGTGATTCGGGGCCGACCAGCGGCGGAGGGGAAGACGGGGCCGTTAGGGAAGACGGCTCAATGGAGGAGCCATTGGAGCCTTCGATCGAAGGGTCACTCGAGGACTCGTTCGAAGAATCGTTTGAGGCAGGCTCAAGACCGTCGTTGCTCGGATCCTGGGGATCCTTCATCGGTCTCGCCGCCCTTCACGTCGATGTGAATGCCTTGGCTCTATTCTACTTCAGAACCAGATCAATGAATGTCACAATTCGATTACAAACCGAAGTGATCTATTTTTGATTGCTATTTGCAGACGTTTGTTCGAAGACAAACGGCGCTGAACCCGACACTTCTCGAAAGCGGACACGAGGCTCAGCCCTTGCCCCTTCAGCCGTTGGGTCATGCTCCTGCGGCGTCCTCGCGGCTACTCCAGGAGCAGGCCCGGCAGATCGCCCATCGTTGCGAACGTCTCGGCCGCTCCGACGGCCAGCAGCGTATCGACGCTGTGATGGACCGGCGAATCCGGGCAGAACCCGAGCACACGGGATCCTGCCGCAACACCGGCCATCACTCCGGTGGGCGAATCTTCGATCACGGCAGCCTCGGCGGGGTCGATGCCCAAGGATTCGGCAGCCGCGAGGTAGACGTCGGGGGACGGCTTCGAGTTCGGCTGCTCCATGCCGGAGAAGATCCGGCCGCCGAACGCATCGAAGAGTCCGACCTTCCGCAGCTGAAGTTCGATCTTCGGACGGTCTGCGCCCGATGCGCACGCGATCCTGTTCGGATAGGACTCAGCGAGGCGGTGCACCGTTTCCACGACTCCCGGGATCGCTTGGAGTGAGGCCTCGAGCCCCGCGTTGCGGCGCCGACGGAATTCAGTCATCCACTCATCGTCGATCCGGAATCCGGTGTGTTCCTCGATGATGTCGGCCTCGTCGCGGAGCATCTTCCCGACGAACCGGGCGATGCACTCCTCGGCGGTCAGCTGCCAGCCGAGTTCGACGAGCATGGCATGCAGAACACCGTTGGTGATGCTTTCGGAGTCGACGAGGACCCCATCGCAGTCGAAGAGAACGGCGGAGAATTTCGGGTGAGCTGCCATGGTTCGATTCTGCCATCCGCCACGGACATGAGAACACGGCCCCATGCCGCGCACATGGTCAACCGCAGCGACCCGAGCGACCGGTCCGTCAGGTCACAGCGACCCGATCGATACCGCCGTGTACAGAATGCGCGCGGAGGCGAGCGCGCACACGATGATGACCAGCGCGAACAGAGTCAGCCAGGCACCGGCCGGCAGTCGCGAATCCTGGGCGAGGATATAGGCATCGGACTGCTGCACGCGTCGGCGGCGGGTATGGACGCGGATGATCTTGACGAGGTCCCTGAGCGAACCGACCGTCAGCGCGGTGCCGAGCGCGGCGACGAAGACAGCGATCCATTCGAGCGGCAGGACTACGACGACGAGCTGGGCCGCGATCGCGGTGATCACGGCGATGATCGCACCCGCGAAGTTCCGGATGAAGAGGAGCGCCACGAGCAGAATCAACGCCCCCACCGACAGCGCCAGCGGGGCCCACCCGAAGACCGCCGAGGTGATGAGGACGAGACCGAGAACGCCCGGTGCCGGATATCCCCAGAACCCCGCCCAGGTGGCTGAGAAGCCGACTCGGCCGAAGGAGTTCATCTGCCCCGAATGATCGAAATTCAGCGAGATCCCCTTCACCACGCGTCCGGTGGTGAGGGCGGCAAATGCGTGGCCGAGTTCGTGGACGAAGGTGACGAAAAGACCGAAGAAGCGCCAGATGCCCGGGGTCAGCGTCACGAGGAGGGGCAGTCCGATGACGAGGACGAGCCCGACCACGTCGAGCTCGAGTCCGTCCTGGCGCCCGAATCCCGAGGTGATCGCGTCCCACCACGTCGCCGTTGCCTGCTTGAAGTCCATAGCGGCTCAGTCTACGAATCGAGCCTGTGCGACGTCCTCAGGTCTCACTCAACCGCGGTGATGGCCCGGGTTCAACCGCGGTGGCGGCCCGGGAACGAACGACCCTCACACCGCTTCGACGTCGACCCAGGCTCGGGTCGACACCGATTTCAGGACCGCTTCTGTCACGAGCACCGCGCGGACTCCGTCGCGGAGTGTGGGCAGTCCCTCCGGATCACCGCCGGCGAAGTACGAGTAGGAGTCGGCGACGAAGGAGTTGAAGGCGTCCTGATATCCCTGCGCGTGGCCGGCCGGGACCGCACACAGTCTCGCGGCATCGGCGTGCATCGTTTCGGGATCACGGACAAGGAGGCGACTCTCGTCTCGGCGTCCCCACCACAGACGTTCCGGCTGCTCCTGGTCGAACCGGAGGCTCGCCTCGGTGCCGGCGATCTCGACGGTGAGCGAATTCTTCCGTCCCGGTGCCAACTGGGACACGAGCAGCGTGCCGATGGCTCCACCAGCGAATTCGGCGGTGACGGCCACGGTGTCTTCCGTCGCCACGGAGGCCCCGCCTCGGCGAGGGTGGACGGTCCGTGTCGTCGCCACCAGGGACGAGATGCGGTCGTCGACGATGAACTCGATGAGGTCGACGAGGTGGGAGCCGATGTCCGCGAACGCACGTGAGGGTCCGCCGCGGGCCGATTCGACGCGCCAGTTCTCATCGTCGGCGCCGAGCAGCCAGTCCTGCAGATACCCGGCGTCGACGGTGAGCAGCCGGCCGGCTCCACCGGCGCGAAAGCGGGCACGAGCCTCGCGGACCATCGGATGGAAGCGGTAGACGAAGGGGACGGTCCCGGCCAGTCCCTGCTCCTCGGCGCGAGCGAGCACGGCCCGGGCAGATGGCGAATCGGTCGCCAACGGCTTCTCGCAGATGATCGCGGAACCGGCATCGAGCGCCCGCAGCGACTGTTCGGCGTGGACATCGTTGGGAGTGCACACGTGGACGATGTCGAGAGACCGGTCGATGAGTTCGTCGACAGATGCGGAATCCGCGAACCCGAGTTCGGCAGCCGCCCGGGCGCTGCCGGTGGGCCCGGACGTGGCGACGGTGTCGAGCACGGCCCCGGCCGCACGCGCTGCCCGACTGTGGACGCGCCCCATGAACCCGCCGCCGATCACACCGATGTGGGGCGGTCGGCCCCCTACTGAAGCACCTTTGACCATGCCTCATTATGCAATCGCGCGCCCAGTCCCGTCGACCGCGCACCGGCACCGACACCGAGGTGGCGACCGGCGGACCGGCACCGAGGTGGCGACCTGCGGACCGACGGGCGCCACATAGTGGAACCGACGCGCCCGTGCCACGGTGCGGCGGTCCGTGGACTCGCCCCGGGCCTCTACACTGAGAGAAGTGGCCGCACGATCCCCCGTTCGCTGCGTGCGCCACGTCTCCGAAGGAGTGTCATTGTCCCAGAACCGCCCATTCGCCCAGGTCGACGTCTTCTCCGCAGTTGCCTACCGCGGCAATCCCGTTGCCGTCATTCTCGAGTCCGATGACCTCGATGACGAGCAGATGGCGCGGATCGCCAATTGGACGAACCTGTCCGAGACCACTTTCGTCCTCTCCCCCACGGACCCCGCCGCTGACTACCGCCTGCGGATCTTCACTCCGCACCGGGAACTGCCCTTCGCCGGCCACCCCACCCTCGGTTCGGCCGCGGCCTGGCTCGACGCCGGAGGCACACCCAAGCAGGAGGGCCGAATCGTCCAGGAATGCGGTGCCGGACTCGTCGACATTCGCCGAGGCGGCCCCACCCTCGCCTTCGCCGCTCCCGAACGCCTGCGCACCGGTGAGCTCGACGAAGCGTACGTGGCGCAGATCGCAGCGGCCCTCGGCGTCGATCGCGGCAACATCCTCGATCATCAGTGGGTCGACAACGGCCCCGGCTGGGCGGCCGTGCGGCTGCGCAGCGCCGAACAGGTGCTCGCTCTGTCCCCCGACTTCTCGGCGGTCCCCGATGCCAAGCTCGGTGTCCTCGGCTCCCATCCGGCCGCCTCGGCGCACGAATATGAGATCCGCGCCTTCGTCCCCGGCGTCGGCGTCGCCGAAGACCCCGTCACCGGCAGCCTCAATGCTTCCGTCGCGCAGTGGCTCATCGGCGCCGGCCTCGCCCCGGACTCCTATACGGCCACTCAGGGCACCGCGCTCGGCCGCGCCGGGGTCATCTCGATCACCCGAGACGACGATGAGATCTGGGTCGGCGGCGCCACGACCGTGTGCTTCCGCGGGACGGTGATCGCATGAACCGCCATGTCACCGAGGTGAACAAACCGAAGAAGCGGCTGCGCATCTTCCACGGTCGCATGTACTTCGCGCTCCAGGCCCTCGCGGGGGCCGCGTGGTGGCTGGGCACCGCGACGATCCCCGCCGTGCAGACGGCGACGCTGGGCGGAATCGACCCGCTGATCATCGCCATCGTCGACATCCCGCTCTTCGTCATCGGCTCGGCCCTGGCCGCGCTCAACTTCCGCTGGGCCGTGTGGATCGCCACGGGCTGGAGTGTGCTCGTCGCCCTCGGCATGATCATCTACGCGACCGCCACCACCGAGGCGGGACTCGGTGCCGTACTCATGATCCTCGCCGCGCTCGGCAGCGTGCTCGCCGGCGCCCTCATGCTCTACGGCCGCATCCCGTCCGAGAAGCTCCTCATCGGCCCCTTCGCCTTCCACAGTTCGCACACCCGCGTGCGCTCCCACCTGCTCGTGCGCACCACGATCCAGGTCGTCATCTTCTGGAGCGTCTTCCTCGTCATCATCCCCCTGATCATCAACAGCTTCGAGGACCGATGGGGCCTCGCCTACAAGTTCCCGATCCTGGTGGCCGTCCTCGGCTTCGCTCTGCTCGCGTTCTCCAGCGTCATCGGAGTGTGGTCGGCCCGCGCGATCGCGAACTTCGGCTCCGGAACCCCATTGCCCGGACAGATGGCCAACCACCTGGTCACCCGCGGACCCTACTCCTTCGTCCGCAACCCGATGGCCATCGCGGGCATCGTCCAAGGCGTGTCGATGGGTGTGCTCATCGGCTCATGGCTCGTCGTCGTCTACGCACTCGTCGGCTCGCTGCTGTGGAACTGGCTCATCCGCCCCCACGAGGAGGCCGACCTGTATGAGCGCTTCGGCGACGAATACCGCGAATACGCCGACCGGGTGTACTGCTGGTGGCCGCGATACTCACAGACCTCGTCGGCGGACCTTGCCGACGAGGCCTGATCGGACTCTCGGCGCACACGGGCGAGCTGCCCTCACCCTGCGTCGTGGAACGTCACCGCGTAGCCGTCGAGGTCGGCGATCGTGAAGGTGAGACCGAAGGGGCTGGGGGCCGGCGCGCGGAGGATCTCGACCCCTGCCTCGGCGAGGGAGTCATGGAGAGCGCGCGCATCTTCACATCTCAGCCACAACGCTACCCCGTTCCCCGGACGGTCCCCGGAATCGAGATCGACGCCGGGCAGCGGTTCGCGCACCGCGAAGGGGATCGGCGAGGTGGTGAACACGACCGCTCCGGGAGGTGCGGATGGGGCGCGAGTGAGTCCGAGCTTCGATTCGTAGAACTCGGCGGCCGCTTCGACATCGCGCACCTGCACGGCGATGAAGTCCGGACCGCTCACTGCGCCGACCGACCCCGTGCCGGCCGACCCTGCTCTGACTGACTCCGGATTGCCTGATTCAGTGCTGGCTGACTCAGTGCTGGCTGACGCATTCATGACGTTCTCCCTGCTCTTTCGGCACCCCGCCGCTTGACGGAACTCCATATTCGTTGAATGTCAGCATCCTGACATCAGCAAATGTATGTCAGAATACTTACATGGGTCAAGGTTCAGAGAGTCACGATGTGGAGACGGACACTGATGGGCGGACGAACGATGCGGCACCGGTGGCGCTCGAATCCCACCTCGGCTATCAGCTCAAGCACCTGCAGACGGCGCTGCGGTCTCGGATGGACGAGACGCTGCGACCGCTGGGGCTGACCACGCCGCAGTACAACTGCCTCGAGCAGCTGCGCAGGCGGCCGGGAGCGTCGAATTCCGAGCTTGCCCGCGGCGCCTTCGTCACCCGGCAGACGATGAACACTCTTCTGCGCGGAATGCAGGACCGCGAACTCGTCACCCGCCCGGTGAAGGCCGACTCCGGTCGTGTCCTGCCCACGCGTCTCACCCCGGCGGGCGAAAGGCTGCTCGACCGGGCGGCGTCGCGAGTCGAGGCGATCTCGGACCGGATGGTCTCGCCACTCGACGAAGAGACGCGGACGATGGTCACCGAGGCGCTCGGTCTGTGCATCGCGGCCCTCGAGGCTCCGGAGAACGGCTGAGAATCCGGAGAACGACTGGGGGAGATCCGATATCCGGCATACTCCCTAGACGGCCGCGAGCTCCCGGCCTGAATCACTTCGCGCCCTCCGCTTCGGCCATACGGCCATGCAGCACAGGCCGAGGAGCGCGCCGATGCCCGCGCCGATCGTGTTCGTGACGAGGTCGCTGAGCGTGGCGAACCGGGTCTGCGTGAGCACGGTGCCCTGGAAGATCTCGATGGCGGCGCTGAAGCCCGCACCGAAGAGGAACCCGAACCACCAGCGGCTGCGCCCGAAATGCAGGGCGGCAAGGAAGCCGAAGGGAATGATCATCGCCACATTGCCGAGCTTCTCGACCCGTTCGTAGGTCAGCCAGGCCGTCTCCCGGTGAGCGGCGAAGAGGTCGAGTGCGTACCCGATGAGGGTGTCCGGGCCGGTGCCCATCTGCTGCGGGGTCAGCGTGATGGCGGCGATGAAGAGGGTGTAGAGAACGAGAAGGGCCAGCGGCGCACCGACGGTGCGCTGATCACGATCTGTCATCACCGTCCAACATACGGCCGAATCCTTGGAGAGCGGTCAACGGATCTCGTGAACGATGGGGTTGGAACGTCCTCAACGGACCTCGTGATCGATGGGTTCGTCGTCCCACCTCGGCGGCCAGATGGTCATGACGATGAGCCCGAGCAGCGCGCCGATCCCGGCACCGAGGCTGTTCGTCACGAGGTCGCTGATCGTGGCGAAGCGGGTGGGCGAGAGCAGGGTCGCCTGCGTGCCTTCGATGAGGCAGGTGAAGGCGATCCCCGTGACCCAGCCGACCCACCAGCGGCTGCGTCCGCACTGGAGCGCGACGAGCAGACCGAAGGGAACGAACATGCCGACGTTCGCGAGCTTCTCGAGGATGTCGTAGTCGATCCACGCCGTCACCGGGTGAGAGGCGAGGAACTCGAGCAGTCGGGCGATGAATGAACCGGAACCCGTGTCGAGCTGGTTCGGGGTGAGCGTGACGAGGCCGATGAAGATCGTGTAGAGGATGAGCAGCGCCAAGGGCACGGTCCGCACCCGCCTCTTCGACCCTGTCATCGAACCCACCCCCTCACCACTGTTCAGCGACCTCGACTCAGATGACTTCGCTCAGACTGCTTCGACATCGTCGAAGCTCGCGGTGTCGATGACGACGCGGAAGCGCACATCTCCGGCCACGACCCTGTCGTAGGCGGCGTCCGCCTCGGTGACGGGGATCGTCTCGATCTTCGCGGCGATGCCGTGCTCGGCGCAGAAGTCGAGCATCTCCTGGGTCTCGGCGATGCCGCCGATGTTCGATCCGGCGAGCACCTTGGCCCCGCCGATGATCGAACCGAAGGACAGCTTCTGCTTCTCCGGCGGCAGTCCGACGACGGCCATGACTCCACGCGGCCCCAGCAGGTGGAGGTAGCGGTCGACGGGGATGTCGGCGCTGATCGTGTTGAGGATGAGGTCGAATTCGCCGTTGTGCCGGCGGAAGAAGCCGTCCTCGGTGGTGGCGAGCATCCGCTTCGCACCGAGGGCGAGCGCATCGGCTTCCTTGTTGAGCGTGCGTGAGAGAACGGTCACCTCGGCGCCCATGGCCGCGGCGATCTGCACACCCATGTGGCCGAGCCCGCCGAGCCCGACGACAGCGACCTGCTTGGGTGCGCCGTTCTTCTTCTCACCGGCGCCCCACCGGGCCAGCGGCTGGTAGGTGGTGATGCCCGCGCACAGCAGCGGGGCGGCGACGTCGAAGTCGAGGGAATCGGGAATGCGGCACACGAAGCGTTCGTTGACGACGACCTTCTGAGCGTAACCGCCCTGCGTGATCGTGCCGTCGACGTCTTCGACGTTGTAGGTGCCGACACTGCCCGTGAAGCAGTTCTGCTCCTGGCCGGCCCGGCACTCCTCGCATTCGCCGCAGGAGTCGACCATGCAGCCGACTCCCACACGGTCGCCGACCTTCCACCCTGTGACCTCGGAGCCGACGGCTTCGACGACGCCGGCGATCTCATGGCCGACGGTCAGCGGGAAGTTCGCCTCACCCCATTCGTTGCGGATGGTGTGGATGTCGCTGTGGCAGATGCCCGCGGCCCTGATGTCGATGACGACGTCGTCGGGACGCGGGTCGCGCCGCTGGATGGTCGTGACGGAAAACGGCTGGTCCGGCCCGGTCTTCTGCAGTGCCTTGACGCTGATGCTCATGTGCTCTCCTTGTTCGGATATGCGAAACTGGGCCCCATCGTCCAGCGCCTGACGCCCGCAGTCTATTCCATGCATCGGCGCTGATCTTTCAGTTCGCACTCAGTGCTCGAATCGGGCTCCCACCGGCTCAGTCCTCGTCCCAACTCGGTCTTCGAACCGACTCAGTCCTTGATCGCGCGCTGCCCGATGTTCAACTCGAGAGGGAAATCGACGGGGGCATCACCGAAGAGCAGTCGACCCGCCGAGGCGGCCGCCGCCCTGATCTCCTCCGCCGCCCGTTCGGCCTGCTCGGCCGGGGCGTGGACGATGACCTCATCGTGGAGGAAGAAGACAAGGTGGGCGCGGCGTGAGAACACCGGTCCCGAGGCCGCCGCCGGTTCCGAGGCAACCGGTTCGACAACCGACCGACGGGTCGATCCCGACCCGTCGCTGTCTCCGTCGATTGCGGGCAGCCGGGCCAAACGCAGCCGCAGATCGGCGAGCCAGGCCAGCGCCCATTCGGCGGCGGTGCCCTGGACGACGAAGTTGCGGGTGAACCGTCCCTGGTCACCGGCGGCCCGGCGGGCCCGCTGTTCATCGACGCCGGTGGCGTCGAAGCGGTTCGCGGCCTTCTGCAGGCGCTGCCAGCCCTCGCTCGGCGGCGGGGAGGTCCGCCCCAACCAGGTGGACACGACTCCCCCACGCACTCCCACCTCGGCGGCGGAATCGACGAGATGCATCGCGGCGGGGAAATTCGTACGCAGGCGAGGCACCAAGGCACCCGCCTCACCGGTCGTCGAACCGTACATGGCACCGAGCACCGCGATCTTCGCCTCCTGCCGCGTGGCCACGACTCCGGCATCGACGAGCCCGGAGTACAGGTCTTTGCCGAACCCGGCCGCGGCCATCGCCCGGTCCCCGGACATGGCGGCGAGCGCACGGGGTTCGAGCTGAGCGACGTCGGCGGAGACGAGACGCCATCCGTGGTCGGCGCGCAGGGCCGGGCGCAGCTGCCGCGGAATCTGCAGAGCTCCTCCCCCACTGGCCGCCCAACGACCGGTGACGACGCCGCCGGGCACATAGACCGGCCGATAGCGACCCTCATCCACCCACTCATCGAGCCAATGCCAGCCGTTGGCGCTCAGCAGCCGCGCCATCTTCTTGTATTCGAGCAGAGGTGCGATCGCCGGATGCTCGCTGCCGCTCAGCTCCCATTTCGAAGTCGAGGCGACGTTGATGCCGGCATTGTGCAGGGAGGACAGCAGCCGGTTCGGGGAGTCGAGGTTGACCCGCGGGTCCTCGAGCGCGGCACGGACCTGATCGGCCTTCGCCAGCATCTTCGCGGGTTTCCCATCACGGATCGGCCGGGGCCCGAGGAGCTCAGTGAGGATCCGGTCGTGCTCGGCCTCGTCCCAGGGCACCCCGGCCGCTCGCATCTCCGCGGCGACGAGCCCTCCGGCCGATTCCGCGGCCAGCAGCAGACGCAGCCGACCCGGATCGCCTGCGCTGTCGACGGCGGCGGTCTGGCGGGCGAACTCGGCCAGGGCCGCCTCAAGGTCGTGCGGCACCTGCGGGACACGGCCGCGGCCGGCGTCGACCTCGAAGAGCGCGGCGGCCTCCTCACCGTCCTCGGCGCCGGTGGGCGCGGCGTCCCAATCCTCGGCGGCACGGAGCGGCTCGGCGGCGGTGACGAGTTCGGAGCGGGCGAGGATCGCATGAGCCAGTCGCAGATCGTGGCAGCGTTCGATGCTCACCCCGGCCGCCAGCAGCGGCGGGTACCACTTCGGGGTGTCGCTGAAGACCCATCTCGGCGGGGGTGTGCGCTGATCCGCCCCGTCGGCGCCGGACCCGTCGGGGCCGACAGCGGCGTTTCCGGCCGGGTTCTCACGGTCACGGACGAACTCGGGCAGGGCCGCCTCGGCGAGTTCGATCCGACCGATCTGTGCACCTGTCGCATCGAGATCGACGATGCGGATCCGCGCCCCCTCGAGCCCGGTGCCGGGCACGGTCCCGAGCACGCAGGCGGCGGGCAGCTGATCGGGGGCGACGGTCATGGGTTCAGCCTACGCCGCGACGAGCTGCGGAAGGGCCCTTCACGAGCACTCTCGGCACGATGCGGACCCGCCCGGTCCGCACCTTGACCTCCGCGCCGAGAACGACAGTGATCCTGGTAACGTCGGAAGCGAATTCCGGGTGCCGAACTCCGCTCGAAAGGCTCGATCACAACATGGACGTTGTCTCCTCCCTCACCTCAGCCCTGCCGGCCTCGGCCGTCATCACCGATCCCGACTCGATGGACGCCTATCGCTGGGATCGAGCGAACGATCCTGATGCCGGCGTACCGCTGGCCGTCGTCCGAGTGTCCTCCACCGAGGAGGTGCAGCAGGTCGTGCGCATCGCCGCCGAGGCGAAGGTGCCGATCGTGCCCCGCGGCGCCGGTTCCGGACTGTCCGGAGGCAGCTCCGCGATCGCCGGCGGAATCGTCCTCTCACTGGATCAGATGCGCGAGATCAGCATCGATCCGATCACGCGCATGGCCGTCGTCCAGCCGGGTGCCTTCAACGCCGAGGTGAAGGCCGCCGCCGCCGAACACGGCCTGTGGTACCCGCCGGATCCCTCGTCCTTCGAGTTCTGCTCGATCGGCGGCAACATCGCCACGAACGCCGGCGGTCTGTGCTGCGTGAAATACGGCGTGACCACGGACTATGTGCTGGGCATGACGGTGGTGCTCGCCGATGGGCGGGCCGTAAATCTCGGTGGACCCAGGCTCAAGGACGTCGCGGGTCTGCCGCTGACGAAGCTCTTCGTCGGCTCCGAAGGAACCCTGGGCATCATCACCGAGGTGACCCTGCGACTCATTCCCGCCCAGCTGCCCCCGACGACCGTCGTCGCGATGTTCGGCAAGCTCGCCGATGCCACGCAGGCCGTGCTCGACATCGCGAAGGCCATGCGGCCGTCGATGCTCGAGTTCATGGACAAGCCGTCGATCAACGCCGTCGAGGACGAACTGAAGATGGGTCTCGACCGGGAGGCCGAGGGCATGCTCGTCATCCAATCCGACGAACCCGGAGAGCATTCGAGCGTGCAGGCGGCGCTCATCGAAGAGATCTGCAACTCCAACGCCGCCTCCGAGTGCTACCTCACCGCCGACCCCGATGAGGGCGAAGCCTTCGTCACGGCCCGCCGCATCGCGATTCCGGCCGTGGAGAAGAAGGGCGCTCTGCTGCTCGAGGACGTCGGAGTCCCGCTGCCGAAGCTCGGCGACCTGGTCCTCGGCATCGAGAAGATCTCGGCCGAGCGTGAGGTCACGATCGCCGTCATCGCCCACGCCGGCGACGGCAACACGCACCCCCTGCTCGTGCTCGACCCGAAGGATGAGGCGCAGCAGGAGCGCGCGCGCATCGCCTACGGCGAAGTCATGGACCTGGCGACCGGCCTCGGCGGCACCATCACCGGTGAGCACGGCGTCGGCCGGCTCAAAGCCCCATGGCTCGCGCCCTACCTCGGCGAGGACGTCATGGAGCTCAACCACCGGATCAAACAGGCCCTCGATCCTGACAACATCTTCAACCCCGGATCGGTCTACACCGGACTCGTCTGAGCACCCGGCCGGGCCGAACCGCCTCGGCGGAAGGAATTCGTGGAAGAATTCTGAGCACGGTGTTGAATCGACGTCGATTCGATCGTCTTCTCTGTGAGCGACCGAAATCCGGTCGCCGCACACAGAACGGAGCGAACCATGCGCTACTCACTGATCTTCCACGCCCCCGAGCCCGGAGTCGACGGCCCCGCCCCCACCGAAGAGGACTTCCAGGAGATGATGCGCCTCATGGACGACTTCGGCCAGGCCCTGACCTCGGCCGGAGTATTCGTCGCCTGGGAGATGCTCGCACCCCACTCCGAGACGAAGACCGTGACCCGGAGGACCGGAGAGGTCGTCATCGAGGATGGGCCCTTCGCCGCGGCGAAAGAGGCTCTGGCCGGGGTCGTCGTCATCGACGTTCCCGACATCGAGGCGGCCCTGACTTGGGCCGAGAAATTCCCCGGCACGAGCTACGGCACGATCGAGATCCGACCCGCGGCGACTTCGTTCGTCGACGGCACCTGGACCCGACCGGGTGACGGGCCGGCCCGATCGGGCGACTGCCCGTCCCGACCGGACCAGTCGTCCTGAACTCCTCGCCGCGATGACCGAGCCCGCAGAGATCACCGATCCTGCCGAGTGGGCGATGAACCTGTCCCAGGACGGCTGGGGCAGGATCATCGCGCTCATCGCGGCCGCCGACGGAGACATCGCCGGCGCCGAGGATGCACTGGCCACCGCGCTCGAACGTGCCGTCACCGCGTGGCGGGCCCAGGGGCCGCCCGACAATCCCGAAGGGTGGCTCTACCGGGTGGCGCTCAATGCTCGCCGGGACGTATGGAAGTCTGCGGCCGCCCGGACCGCGACCGCCCTCGACGAGGAGACGATCGACCGGATCGACCAGGGTGGTGCGCATATCGACCGGGCGACGGGCCGCCTCGGTTCCTATCCTTCGAGCATTGATTCTGCGAGCGCCGATTCCGCCGATCTTGCCCCCTACGCTCTGCCCGATCAGCGCCTCGAACTCCTCGCCGCCTGCGCGCATCCGGACATCGACGCGGCCGCCAGGCCGCTGCTCATGCTCTCGGCGGTGATGGGAATGACGGCGAAGCAGATCGCCGCGGCCATGGCCCTGCCGGCCGCCACCGTCTCTGCCCGTCTGACCAGGGCGAAGAAGCGGGTTGCCGGTCTCGGCGTCGCCTTCGGCAGTCCCGACCGCCTCGACCTCGAGTCCCGTCTGCCCGATGTGCACGAGACGATCTACGGAGCCTTCGCCATCGAATGGACTCATGCGGCGGCCCAGCCGCGAGACGGCATGATCGGCGAGGCCCTGTACCTATCCCGTCTCGTGGCGCAGCTGTGCCCTGGCGACGGCGAATCCCACGGACTGGCCGCCCTCATCCACCTCTCTGCCGCTCGCTTCCCCGCCCGACGCAGCGGTGACGGGCGATTCGTTCCCCTCTCCTGTCAGGACCCCAACTTCTGGGACCAAACACTCACCGAGGCCGGCGAGCGCCACCTCGTCGAGGTCCACCGCTGCGGACACATCGGCCGATTCGGACTCGAGGCGGCCATCCAACTCCTCCATATGGCAGGAATCCGCACCGGGTCCACGGATTGGCCGATGCTGCTGCGCCTCCACGACGACCTCGCGCAGGTCGCGCCGAGCCTCGGCGGCTCGGTCTCCCGGGCGGCCGTCCTCGCGGAGGTCGACGGCCCCGAGACGGGACTGATGGCGCTCGACGCACTCGATGCCGACTCACCACGCCTTTCGGCTTTCCAACCGGCCTGGGTGCTGCGGGCTCATCTGCTGACCCGCCTCGGCCGCACTGACGAGGCGGCCACGGCGCGTCGGCGCGCCCTCGACCTGACCACCGACCCTGCCGAACGCGCCTACCTCTCGGTAGGGCTCACCTGAGACCGAGGTCACCTCGTCTTCGGGATGGGCCGGGGTACGGCATATGATGGTGGAATCAATCCACAGACTCCGAAATCCTCCTGCATGCACAATTCCTCTCAGACCGAACCGCCTCCGGCCGCCGCAGGCACAGCTCAGGGCTTCGCCCATGCCAAGGCCATCCTGTTCGGCGAACACGCGGTCGTCTACGGCTCTCCCGCCGTCGCCGTGCCGTTGCACGGCCTCGGAGTCCAGACCGATATCCGCCGGTCACCGGAGCAGGAGACCCGGATCGAGAGCCAGCTGTTCTCCGGGAACGCGCAGACCGCCCCGGAGCCGATGGGTCCCGTCGTCGCCGGGCTGACCGCCGCCCTTGAGGGCGTGGGCGATCCCGACGCCGAGGTGGAGCTGCTCATCCGTTCGGCGATCCCCCACAGCCGGGGCTTGGGATCGAGTGCCGCCGTGGCCACATCCGTCGCCCGGGCCGTGGCGAATCTCCATGCCACCGTCTTCGACGAGGAGGCCCTCCACGAGATCGTGCAGGCCGCCGAGACCGTCGCCCACGGCCGCCCCAGCGGCATCGATGCCTGGGCAGTGGCCAAACCCGCCCCGATCCGCTTCCAGACCGGGTGCGCGGAGACGATCGATGTCGGTCAGCGCCTCGTCTTCGTCCTCGCCGATTCCGGTCACCACGGGTCCACCGCCGAGGCGGTCGGCGGAGTGCGTGCCCGCCGTGACGCGGATCCGACGCGCATCGGCGCGATGATCGACCGCTTGGCCGAGCTCACCGATGCCGCCGTGGACGATATCCGCTCCGGTGACCAGGTGACGATCGGCCACCGCATGCTCGAGGCCCATGAGCTGCTCAGCGGCCTCGGCGTCTCCACCCCGAGCCTGGACTCCCTCGTCGCTGCGGCCACCGCGGCCGGAGCCCGCGGGGCCAAGCTCACCGGCGGAGGTCTCGGCGGCTGCGTGCTGGCCCTGGCCGATGGAGACGACGCCGCCGAGGAACTGGCGGATGCGCTGCGCGCCGCGGGAGCTCCCCGCACCTGGACGACGGAGGTCAGACCGACATGAGAACGACGACGGCGCGGGCCTACCCGAACATCGCCCTGGTCAAATACTGGGGCAAAGCCGATGAGGAGCTCATCCTGCCCGCCGCGGGCAGCCTCTCGCTGACCCTGGACCACTTCGAGACCACGACCACGGTGGTTCCCGCCCCGGAGGCGGCCACCGATGTCCTCGAACTCGACGGCAGCCTCGCCGATCCCGGGCAGACGAACCGCATCTCCGTCTTCCTCGACCATGTCCGCGAACTCGCCGGACGCGAGGACCGGGTCCTTGTCCGCTCCCGCAACTCCGTGCCCACGGGTGCCGGACTGGCCTCCTCGGCGTCGGGCTTCGCCGCCCTGGCGACCGCGGCCGCCGCAGCCTTCGACCTCGACCTCGATGCCCGCGAGCTCAGCCGTCTGGCCCGCCGCGGTTCGGGATCGGCCTGCCGGTCCATCGCCGCAGGGATGGCCGTGTGGCATGCCGGTGACGACGAGTCCTCGTTCGCCGAATCCGTCGACGCCCCGGACATGCGCATGATCATCGTCACCGTCAACCGCGCCAGGAAGGCCGTGTCCTCCCGCGAGGCGATGCGTCTGACGGCGGAGACCTCCCCGTTCTACTCCGGTTGGGTGTCCTCGACCGAGGACTACCTCGAGCAGATGGTCGCGGCCTGCTCCGCCGAGGACTTCACCCGCATCGGCGAGATCACCGAATCCCATGCCCTGCGCATGCACGGACTCATCCAGTCCACTGTGCCCCCGATCCGCTTCCTCAACCCGACCAGCCATGCGATCTTCGACGCCGTGGCCGAAGCCCGCGAGCACGGGATCAAAGCCTATTCGACCGCCGATGCCGGTCCGAACGTCGCCGTCATCGTCCGCCCCTCCGACGCCGAGGCGCTGGCGGAGAGGCTCTCCGGATTCGGCGATGTCCGCGTCGTCGGCCCCGGCCCCGGCGCCCACCTGCTCACCGCCGCTGACGAAGTCCCGCCCGCTGCGGGCACGTCTGCGGGTGAAGGCAGCCACGCATGATCGAGACCCGGGCGCCCGGAAAGCTCTTCATCGCCGGAGAATACGCCGTCGTCTCCCCCGGGCAGCCGGCGGTGCTCGTCGCCGTCGATCGCTGCATCACGGTGCGGCTGACCGAGAGTGAGGACTCCGGCCGCATCCACTCCTCCGAATACGGTCAGGCACCGCTGGTGTGGCACCGGGAGGAGAACGGCGAGGCCATCGTCCTCGAGCATCGTCCTGCCGACTATGTGCTCTCGGCGATCTCGACCGTCGAGGAGCTGCGGGCCGCCCGAGGTGCGGACCCTCGCTATTTCGATCTTGAGATCTCCAGCGAACTCGATGACACCGACGGCCGGAAGTTCGGGCTCGGCTCCTCGGCCGCGGTGACCGTGGCGACGGTCGCGGCCCTCGCCGAGTTCTACGAGCTTCGCCTCAGCCCCGCCGAACGCTTCAAACTCGCGCTGCTGGCAACGATCGCGATCTCGCCGAACGCTTCGGGCGGAGATCTGGCCGCCAGCACCTTCGGCGGGTGGATCCGCTACTCTTCGCCCGACCGTGCCGCCCTGCGCGCCCACCGTGAGGCCCATGGCGTCGTCTCGGCACTGAACTGCTCGCAATGGGCGGGCTCTTCTGCGCGGCGGATCACTCCTCCCGCCTCTCTCGATCTCCTCGTGGGATGGACGGGTTCACCGGCCTCGACCGAGCACCTCGTCAAACGCGTCCACTCCCCCGGCGCCGCACACGATGCTGCGCCCGCACCTGAGGCTGGCCCGGCACCTGAGGCCGGCCCCGCGCCCGTAGCCGCCGAGCCGCGTCCCTTCTCCTCCTTCGCCGCCGATTCCCATACTCTCGTCGACGATCTCGTGTCCGCCTTCGATGACGATGATGCCCAAGCGGCGCTGAAGACCATCCGCGCCGCTCGCGCCCTGCTCCAGCGCCTCGGCGAGACCTCGGGCAGCCTCATCGAGACCGCCACCCTGCACCAACTGTGCGAGATCGCTGAAGCACACGGTGCCGCCGCGAAGCCCTCGGGCGCCGGCGGCGGCGACTGCGGGATCGCAATGGCCCATTCCCACACCGATGCGCAGACCATCCTGACCGGCTGGGAAGCCGCAGGCATCCGACCATTGGACCTCGGCACCCACCGAGAGGAAGGCGAGATCGATGAGTTCTGAGACCCCCGAGGCCAAGGCCTCCCGCGCCTCCCGCAAGGACGACCACGTCCGCCTCGCTTCGGCGCAGCAGACCGAAGGGCCCCGCCGCAGCGACTTCGACGACCTCGAGTTCGTCCACCATGCGCTGTCGGGCACCAGTCCCGAGCGCGTCGACCTCTCCGTCGACCTCGGCGACTGGACCTGGCCGACCCCCTTCTATGTCAACGGCATGACCGGCGGCACCGAGACCACGGCGAAGATCAACCGGGACCTCGCGATCGCCGCGGCCGAGACCGGTCTGCCCATGGCCTGCGGGTCGATGAGCGTGGCCCTTGACGATGCGGAGGCCGCGAAGGGCTTCACCGTCATCCGGGAGGAGAACCCGCACGGCTTCGTCATGGGCAACCTCGGCGCCGGTCGCAGCGCCGACGATGCCCGCCGGGCCGTCGAACTGCTCGAGGCCGACGCCCTGCAGCTGCACATCAACCCCGTCCAGGAGACCGCGATGCCCGAAGGCACCCGCGACTTCTCCACCTGGCTGTCAGGGCTCGAGGACATCGTCGCCGCCTGCCCCGTGCCCGTCGTCGTCAAAGAGGTCGGCTTCGGACTCAGCCGCCGCACCCTGTCGCTGCTCGCCGGCATCGGGGTCCGCTTCGCCGATGTCTCCGGTGCCGGCGGCACGGACTTCCTGCGCATCGAGAACGACCGCGCCGGGGCCAGCGACTTCTCCATGCTCACCGGCTTCGGCCAGTCCGCCCTGGCCTGCCTGCTCGACGCCCCACCGGAATGGACCACCCCCGCTGACACCGGCGACGCGTCGACGACCACCGGCGACGCGAATGCCGACGGCGTCTCGTCACGTGTGCTGCTGGCCTCCGGCGGAGTCCGCAACCCCTATGATGTCGTCAAAGCGCTGGCCTGCGGAGCTCGTGCCGTCGGTGTCGCCGGCACCTTCCTGCAGACCGTGCTCGATCACGGTCCGGACGGACTCGTCGAACTCGTGCGCACCTGGCAGACTCAGACCTCGGCCCTGTTCGCTCTGCTCGGTGCCGAACGGTCCACGGATCTCACGGGCACGGACCTGCTCACGCGAGGCCGCCTCGGCGAGTTCGCCCGGCTGCGCGGAATCGACGTCACCGCGCTCTCGCACCGAACTGACGTTCTTTCGAGGAGGAATCAGCTGTGAAACAGCAGACCACGATGACCGGGATCCCGACCACCTGGGTCGGTCCCCTGCGGGTCAGCGGCGAAGCGCTGGCTCCGACAGGCACCCACACCGAAGTGGCCGTGCCCCTGGCAACGTACGAAACCCCGCTGTGGCCCTCCGTCGGTCGCGGCGCGTCGATCTCGCGTGAGATCGACGGCGGCATCCGCACCGTCATCGTCGATGAGCGCATGACCCGGTCGGTGCTCTTCGTCGCCGAATCCGCGATCGGCGCCGAGGCGGCCGCGCAGGCCATCCGACACCGCATGCCCGAACTCGAGGACGTCGTCTCGGCCGGCAGCAACCATGCCCGGCTCATCGAGGTCCACCCGGAGATCGTCGGCAATCTGCTCTTCGTCCGCTTCGCCTTCCGGACCAACGACGCTTCGGGCCACAACATGGTCACCCAGGCCTCGGACACGCTCATGGAGCGCATTCTGTCCTGGCAGCTGGGCCTCGACTACGGTTCGGTGTCGGGCAACTACTGCTCGGACAAGAAGGCGACCGCGGTCAACGGGATCCTCGGGCGCGGCCGCAATGTCGTCGCCGAGATCCTCCTGCCCCACGAGGTCGTCGAACGCCGCCTGCGCTCGACCGCGGAGAAGATGACCGAGATCGTCATCCGCAAGAACCTCGTCGGGTCGACGATCGCCGGGGCGCTGCGATCGGCGAACGCCCACTATGCGAACATGCTGCTCGCCTTCTACCTGGCCACGGGTCAGGATGCGGCGAACATCGTCGAGGGCTCGCAGGGGATCACCTATGCGGAGAACCGACCCGAGGGCCTGTACTTCTCGACCACCCTGCCGCATCTCATCGTCGGCACCGTCGGCAACGGCAAGGATCTGCCGCATGTCGACGAGGCGCTGGAGCGACTCGGCTGCCGCGAGGACCGCGAGCCCGGTGCGAACTCGCGCCGTCTGGCCGCGCTCATGGCCGCCACCGTGCTCTGCGGTGAGCTCTCGCTGCTCGCCGCGCAGACGAACCCGGGCGAGCTCATGTCCACACATCTTGAGATGGAACGCAGAGAGGACGGCGAGGCCGCATGACACCGATCGGCATCGACGACATCGAGTTGACCACGACCCATCATGTCGTCCGACTCGACGACTTCGCCGAGGCGAACGGCACCGATCCGAACAAGTTCCGTCTCGGTCTCGGGCAGGACGAGTTCAGCTTCCCGGCGCCCGATGAGGACATCGTCACCATGGCCGCCGCGGCCGCAGCACCCATCATCGAACGCAGCGGCACCGAGGGCATCAGGACGATGCTGTTCGCCACGGAGTCCGGCACCGACCAGTCCAAGGCCGCGGGCATGGCGGTGCATTCGCTGCTCGAGCTGCCCTCGCAGATGCGCATCATCGAGGTCAAAGAGGCCTGTTATTCGGCGACTGCGGCGCTGCAGGCCGCCGTCGGCATCGTCACGCGTTCACCCGGCCAACGCGTCCTCGTCATCGCTTCGGACGTCGCCCGCTACGAACTCGACACCGCCGGCGAGCCCACTCAGGGTGCCGGAGCCGTGGCGATGCTCGTCTCCGCGAACCCGAGGCTGCTCGAGATCGAACCGGTCTCGGGCCTGAACTCCGCCGATGTCGATGACTTCTGGCGGCCGAACGATTCGACGACCGCGATCGTCGACGGTGCTCTGTCCGTCACCGCATACCTCGACTCCCTCACCGGCGCCTGGAACGATCTGCAGACGCAGGACGGACCGGGAATCGACGAGATCGACCGCATCCTCTACCACCAGCCGTTCACGAAGATGGCGAAGAAGGCGCAGGTCCACCTCGCCGGTCTGACCGGAGCGGTGCTCGACACCGAGATCGTCGCGGGTGCTCAGACCGCTTCTGCCTCCGACCCGCGCGATACGGGACTGGCGGCGAGCACCCTGTACAACCGCCGTCTCGGCAACTCGTACACCGCTTCGCTGTATGCGGGTCTGTGTTCGCTGCTCGACCACGATTCGGATCTCGCGGGCAGGCGCATCGGACTCTTCAGCTACGGCTCGGGAAGCGTCGGAGAGTTCTTCACCGCCCGCGTCGTGCCCGGCTATGAGCAGCATTCGCATCGCGAGACCGTGACCGCGGCACTCGATGCCCGCGTGCCGCTGTCCATCGACGAGTACCGCGCCCTGCACGCGACCGAGCTGCCGAGCGCCGAGGACGTCTCGACCCCGAAGGTGACCGCGGGACCGTTCCGCTTCGCCGGGGTCACGGGCCGCGCCCGCGTCTACGAACGCAGCTGAGCCGCGACCTCCCACCCCGTCGGGCCCCGCGGCGCAGCCTCGCGCCGCGGTCTCCCGCCCCGGTGCTGCGGGCTTGCGCCGCGGGGCTCTTCTGCAGACACGACGAAGCCCCTCACCCGACCTTCTCGAGGTCCCGGTGAGGGGCTTCATGTTCGCTGTGCGCGAGGGGGGACTTGAACCCCCACGACCTTGCGGCCACTGGCACCTGAAGCCAGCGCGTCTACCAATTCCGCCACTCGCGCGAACAAGAGAAAACTCTAGCATCGCTGACGGCGAAACATAAAACCGGATGGAGCGAAAGCGCACAAACGTGTCCACGTTCACATTTCCCGTCCTTGATCACAATTGTCCGACGACCCTCCCCCGTCCCCCGCGGTGCCGCCGTCCCGGCGCCTGCACCGCGCCCCGCGCAGCCCGCACACCACCTCTCACCATCCCCGCGACTTCACTGGACGCGGGCCGAGAATCCCGGCACAGCTTCGCCCCGAGAACACGCGCGACGTGAGTTGAGAGCCTCACCGCGTTAGGATTGGGTGTTGATGTGCTCAGACTGTGCCCACCCGGGACCACCTGGTCAGGGCCCACACAGACGCGTGGCGAAGAGTTCGTCTGCGACCGGCAACACCTGATGAGGAGGTGCCATGGGGATACTCGATCGCTTCGAGAAGGGGCTGGAGAGCGTCGTCAACGGCGCCTTTGCCAAGGCCTTCCGATCACAGGTCGAACCCGTCGAACTCGCCGGCGCTCTGCGCCGTGAGGCCGACAACAAGGCCGCCGTGGTCTCCCGCGGCCGCACACTGACAGCCAACCACTACATCATCGAGCTCTCACCGACGGATCACGACCGACTCTCCGGTCTCGAGTCCGAACTGCGCTCGGATCTGCGCCAAGTCATCGGCGATCACGCCGTCGAGCAGGCCTACAGCTTCGTCGGTCCCGTGTCCGTCGAATTCTCCTTGGCCGATGACCTCGACACGGGCATGTACCGGGTCGTGTCCTCGACTCAGCGCCCCGACGGCTCCCCGGCCGCGCAGCCGGCCAATCGCGGCGGCTACGACCCGGTCTCCCGGGCCAACCCGGTCGTCGGCGAGTCACCGAACTCCGGCTCCCGGCCCGTGACCCCGCGCCGCACCCCGGAACCGGCGCGGGCGACACCCGCCCCGCGCGCCAATCCGGCCCCCCGACCGGCCTCCGCACCTGCCCCCGCACGCAGCCGCACGATCGAGGCCAGCGTGACCATCGACGGTCGCGCCCAGCAGCTGCGCCAGGGCACGAACACCTTCGGCCGCTCCTCGTCGAGTTCGGACTTCGTCATCGACGACCCGGGCGTCTCCCGCCGCCACTTCGAGATCATCGTCGAAGGCGACCATGCGGTGGCCAACGACCTCGGTTCGACGAACGGCACACTGCTGCACGGACGCAAACTCACCTCGGCGAACCTCTCCGACGGCGACATCCTCCTCGCCGGAGAGGCCGAAGTCCACTACAGCGAGCGAGACGCCCAGTGAGCGAATTCACCGTCACCGTCTTCCGGCTGGCCTTCTTCGTCATCCTCTGGCTCTTCGTCCTCGGAGTCGCCGGAGTTCTGCGCCGCGACATCTTCGGTCCCCGCCGTTCCCGCGCCGGACGGAAATCTCGCCGAGGCGGCTCCAAGGCCACCGCGCCCCCGCCGGCCCGTCCGGCTCCCGCACCCCGGCAGGCCCCCGCGGCCGCACCGGTCGCCCACGCCCATCCGGGCACCATCCGCATCACCGACGGCCCACTGGCCGGTCAGTCGCTCATGCTCTCCGGAGCCCCCGTGACCTTCGGCCGTGCGCCGGACAACACGATCGTCATCAACGACGACTTCGCGTCCAGCCACCATGCCCGGATCTCCGCGAAGAACGGCGCCTGGCTGCTCGAGGACCTCGGTTCGACGAACGGCACCATCGTCGACGGATCACGCATGACCGGCCCTGTGCGGCTGAGCATCGGCACCCGGATCACCATCGGACATACGACCCTGGAGACCCAATCGTGACGACCGGCGGTACCATCACTCTCCGTTCGGCAGCCCGGTCTCACACCGGGCTGGTGCGCAAGAACAACCAGGATTCCGGCTATGCCGGACCGAACTTCCTGCTCATCGCCGACGGTATGGGCGGTCACGCCGGCGGTGACGTCGCCTCGGCGATCACCGTCGCCCGTCTGGCCGAACTCGATGAGGAACCCGGCGGCGAGGACGCGCTCGAACTGCTGCGCACCTCGATCCTCGACGCCAATGACCGGATCGTCCGCGGCGTCGGCGAACAGCCCGAACTCGCCGGAATGGGCACCACCGTCACCGCGGTGCTGCGCGCCCCGGGCAATCGCTTCGCACTCGCCCATATCGGCGACTCCCGCGGCTATGTTCTGCGCGACGGTCGGCTGCAGCCGATCACCCATGACCACACCTTCGTCCAGATGCTCGTCGACGAAGGCCGGATCACCGCCGAGGAGGCCGAGACCCACCCGCAGCGTTCCGTGGTGATGAAGGTCCTCGGTGACGTCGGCGCCTCCCCCGATCTCGATCTGTCCCTGCGCGAAGCCCAGGTCGGCGACCGCTGGATGCTGTGTTCGGACGGACTGACCGGCTTCGCCGACCTCGACGACATCTCCCGAGTCCTCACCGAGGTGGCCGACCCCGACGAGGCCTGCCGCCAGCTCATCGATCTCGCCCTGGCCGGCGGCGGAGCCGACAATGTCACCGTCGTCGTCGGCGATGTCCTCGAAGGCGAAGTCGAGACTCCCGGCGGAGTCTCCGTCGGCTCCGTCCACATCAATCCCCGCTATGCGGCGATCGGTGCGAATCCCGAGACCGAACCTGCTGCGGACACCGACACCCAAGCGGCCTACGAGGACGCAGAGATTCCCACCGACACCGTGCCGATTCAGGCCGTCGACGGCGAGGCCGATGACGACGTTCAAGCCCAGGACGGCACCACTCGGCAGCTGCGGACCAAAACCGCCGCGGATGAGGAGGACGACCTCGACGACGAGGTCGAGAAAAGGTCCTACCTCGGATGGATCATCACCGCCATCGTGATCATCGCGCTGGCCGTGGGCGGCTTCTTCGCCTACAACTACGTCAGCAACCAGTACTACGTCGCCGCCGAAGACGGCAAGGTCTCGCTCTACCGCGGTCTCGACACCACACTCGGACCCATCGAGCTCAGCCGCCTCGTCGACACCACCGACATCGAGATCGACAGCCTCAACAGCTATTCGCAGGACCGTCTGCACGGTTCGATCCCCGCCGGTTCGCGCGATGAAGCCGACCGCATCATCGACAACCTGCGCAAGGAATCCGACCGCTCGACCGGTGTGACCGGCAACGTCGAGGATTCGACGAACCCGACCGACCCGGCACCCTCACCTCCGGATTCGAAATCCGCCGACCCCAGTGATGCGATCACCCGGGAGTCGCAGTGATGAACCAGGCTCCCTCGCAGACCGCGCGACCCAGACCCTACCGGCTGGCCGAACTCGGTCTCCTGATCCTGGCCATCGCCGTCGCCACCAGTGCTTATGCCCTTGTCGGCCTCGGCGTCGAGGGCACGATCCCGGCCAACGTCTACGGTTATGCCGGCTGGCTGGCCGCCCTGGGCCTCATCCTCCATGTCGTCGTCTGGATCAAGGCGAAGTACGCCGACCCCGTGCTCGTGCCGATCGCGGTGCTGCTCAACGGGCTCGGACTGGCCATGATCTATCGCGTCGACCTCGGACGGAAGGAATACCTGGGTTCGGCCATGACCCAGCTGGTGTGGATGACACTGGGCGTGGGACTGGCCATCGCGGTCATCTTCGTCGTCCGTGACCACCGCTGGCTGCGCCGCTACACCTTTGTGTCCGGCTTCGCCGCCCTGGTCTTCCTCCTGCTGCCGCTCGTCCCAGGCCTCGGCAAGACCATCAACGGCGCCCGCATCTGGATCGGTGTCGGGCCCCTGTCCTTCCAGCCCGGTGAGATCGCGAAGATCCTGCTGGCGATCTTCTTCGCCGGCTACCTCGTCAGCTACAAGGACCAGCTCGTGGCCGCCGGGCCGAAGATCCTCGGCATCCGGTTCCCCCGCCTGCGCGACTTCGGTCCCATCGTCATCGCCTGGGTCGCCAGCGTCGGCATCCTCGTGTTCGAGAAGGACCTGGGCACCTCCCTGCTCTTCTTCGGCCTCTTCGTCGCCATGCTCTACGTCGCCACCGCCAAGGTCTCCTGGATCATCCTCGGCCTCGGCTTCTTCTCCGCCGGCGCCGTCGCTGCGACCTTCCTCTTCTCCCACGTCGGACAGCGAGTGTCCGGGTGGCTCAATGCCCTCAGCCCCGAGGAGTACAACAAGACCCCCGGCGGCTCCTACCAGCTGGTGCAGGGCCTGTTCGGCATGTCCAACGGCGGACTCATCGGCACCGGTTTCGGTGAAGGACGACCGAATATGGTCCCCTACGCCGAATCCGACTTCATCTATGCCAGCTTCGGTGAGGAGATCGGCCTGGCCGGACTCTTCGTGCTCCTGCTGTGCTATCTCTTCATCTTCCAGCGCGGCATCCGCACCGCCCAGCAGCTGCGCGACGGCTTCGGCATCCTGCTGGCCACCGGACTGTCCTTCACGATCGCCCTGCAGGTCTTCGTCGTCGTCGGCGGCGTCACCCGCCTCATCCCGCTGACGGGTCTGACCACGCCGTTCCTGGCGCAGGGCGGATCCTCGCTCATCGCGAACTGGATGATCATCGCTCTGCTGCTGCGGATCTCGGACAATGCCCGCCGCCCCGTCGAGGAGTTCCACACCGGCGTCCTCAAGGTCACCGAGGATCCGGAACCGGCGATGAACACCGCACCGGCCGCGGTCGGAACCGGGGCCGCGGTCGGTCCGGCCGCCTCGGCGAACGCTGTCGACGAGGATGACCCGACGACGAACCTGCGCCGCACCGACGACGAGGCCGCCACGACGAACCTGCCGCCCGCACGCGGCCAGGACTCGGACAACACCGACCCCACGGACTCACGACCCTCCGGAGGTGAACGATGAAGAAACCGCTGACACATATCGCAGTCGTCGGATTCGTCATGTTCGCGCTCCTGTTCGGGTCGACGAGCTGGGTGCAGTACGTGACCGCGGACTCGCTCAACGACAACCAGCTCAACAACCGTCGGATCCTCGACCAGCTCGCTCGCGACCGCGGCCCGCTCCTCGTCGACGGCACCCCGATCGCGTATTCGGAACCTGTCGACGACAAGTACAAGTACCAGCGCAAATACGGTTCGGACAATCTCGATCCGCGCGCCTACGCTTCGCTGACCGGCTTCTACTCGGTGGTCTCCGGTGCTTCGGGCATGGAACGCGCCGCCGGGGACTACCTCTCCGGTGACTCCGATGCGCTCTTCTACGACAAGGTCGGATCCTTCTTCACCGGTGAGCAGCCTCGCGGCGCGGCCGTGGAGCTGACGATCGATCCGAAGGTGCAGCAAGCGGCATGGGACGGTCTGGGCAACCAGAACGGCGCGGCCGTGGCCATCAACCCGAAGACCGGGAAGATCCTCGCCATGGTCTCGACCCCCGGCTGGAATCCCAACGCCCTGGCCAACCACGACACGGATGCCGCCAACAAGGCCTTCGAGAACCTCGAATCGGCCGAGGGCAAACCCGCCTACAACCGTGCCATCGGCGGCAATCTCTACCCGCCAGGATCGACCTTCAAGGTCCTCGTCGCCGCCGCTGCCCTCGAGTCCGGGGACTACGAACCCGATTCGCAGCTCAACGGTCCCGCGACGCTCGACCTGCCGCAGACCACGGCGACGATCGGCAACTCCCATTCCGGCGCCTGCCGCAACGGCGGGCACCCGACCCTGGCCGATTCGCTCGCCGAATCCTGCAACACCTCGTTCGCCTCGCTCGGCATGGACCTCGGTGAGGACGCGGTCGCGAAGCAGGCGGAGAAGTTCGGCTTCGGCAAGGACCTCGAGATCCCACTCAACGTCACCCCGTCGTCGTTCCCGTCCGATCTCAACCCGCCGCAGCTCGCGCAGTCCTCCCTCGGTCAGTACGAGGTCCGGTCGACCCCGATGCAGATGGCGATGATGACTGCCGGCATTGCGAACGGCGGAAAGATGATGAAACCGCAGCTCGTCGACCGGGTGCTCAACGCGAACACCCTCGAACCGATCTCCGAGACCCGGCCGAAGGAACTATCCCGCCCCGTCTCCGGCGATACGGCCGACAAGCTCACCGAGATGATGACCGGAGTCGTCGACAACGGCACCGCATCGGTGGCGAAGATCGACGGAATGAAGGTCGCCGCGAAGACCGGCACCGCCCAGCATGCCAAGGGCGCGGCACCCCACGCCTGGTTCATCTCCTTCGCCCCTGCCGAAGATCCGGAGATCGCGGTCGCAGTCGTCGTCGAAAACGGTGGAAACGCAGGCAACGAAGCTTATGGTGCGACGGTGGCAGGACCGATCGCGAAGAACATGATGGAAGCGGTGGTCGAGAAATGAGACCCGTCGAAGGCACCCTGTTGGGCAACCGATACAAACTCACCTCCCGCATCGCCGTCGGCGGCATGGGCGAGGTCTGGAAGGGCGTGGACTCCGTCCTCGGCCGCGAGGTCGCGGCGAAGATCCTCAAGGACGAATACCTCTCCGAATCCACCTTCCTCGCCCGCTTCCGCGCAGAGGCGCAGAACATGGGTCGGGTCTCCGACCCGGGGATCGCCGGCGTCTACGACTACGGAGACGAGGACGGCTCACCCTACCTCGTCATGGAGTACGTTCCCGGGGAAGCGCTGTCGGCGATCATCGAACGCAGCGCGCCCCTGTCCGAGACCGACACCCTGAGCATCGTCACCCAGGCCGCTGCCGCGCTCGGTGCCGCGCACAAGGTCGGGGTCATCCACCGCGACGTCAAGCCCGGCAACATCCTCATGACCCCGGACTTCCGGGTCAAGATCACGGACTTCGGCATCGCCCGCGTCACGGATCAGGCACCGCTGACGAAGACCGGTCAGGTCATGGGCACCGCCCAGTACCTGGCCCCCGAACAGGCCACCGGCAAGGGTTCGGGCCCCGGCTCGGACCTCTATGCACTCGGCATCATCGCCTACGAGGCCCTGGCCGGGCAGCGCCCCTTCACGGGCGACTCGCAGGTCGCGATCGCCATCGCTCAGGTCAACCAGCAGCATCCGCCGCTGCCGGACACGGTCTCCGAACCGCTGCGCCGATTCGTCGACTGCCTGTTGGAGAAGAAGCCCGAACGTCGCCCTTCCGATGCGTTCAAGGTCGCGAAGGCCGCCGAGGCGCTCTCCGCCGGGGACGTCGCCGGTGCCGAGGAGCTCGTCCCGCAGATGCGGCACGGCAATGCCGCCGCCGAGGCGCTGACCCAGGTCTTCAACAATCCCGACCCCGTGCCCACGACGAAGGCCATTCCCGTCACCGCGTCCCAGGACGCCACGCAGGTCTACCCGAACAGCCAAGCTCCCGGTTTCGCCGGCGCTGCCGGTGCGGGAGCCGCGGGTGCGGCCGGGACCGGCGAACTCGACCCGAACGATCCGCAGAACCAGGATCTCGAGAAGGACAAGCAGTCGAACAAGGGCCGCGTCCTCATCTGGATCCTTGCGATCATCGCCCTCATCGCCGTCGGTTCCCTGCTGTGGTTCTTCCTCGGCGGGGGAAATGCCGAACCCGAACCGGATCCCTCGACCTCGGCGCCGACCTCGGAGGCCGCAAAGACGATCGAGATCGATCCGAACGACTACATCGGACTGAGCGAATCCTCGGCGACGCAGAACCTCGAGAACAAGGGGCTGAAAGTCGACGCCACCGAGATCAACTCGGATCGCGCCGCCGGAACCGTCGCCGATGTCGGCGAGGGCGACAACGGCTACACCTTCGTAGAGGGCGACACCGTCACCCTCTACGTCTCGGCCGGTCCCGCCGAACAGCCAGAGGAGCCGGCCTCGGATTCCGGATCCGATGGGGGTCAGGGCAACGACTCGGGGTCGAACTCGGACTCGGGTTCCTCCTCCGATTCGCAGGACCAGGGTTCAGGCTCCGGATCCGATTCGCAGGACAGCGAGACGGGCTCGGACTCGGGTTCTTCGAGCGAATCGAGCGCCGATGATTCCGGAAACGACAGCGGCAGCGAATCCGATTCCGGAAGCGAAAGCGGTTCCGACAACGGTTCCGACACGGACAGCGGTTCGGGCAGCGGCTCGAACGGCGGCGACACAAGCTCCGGAAGCGGATCGAACTCCTCGGACAACGCGAACAGCGGCGAGGCCAGTGGGAACCCGGGTGGGAACAACGGCAATGACTAGACCCTGAACGATCACGAGAAGCGAAGAGTTTGCAATACTGAGAACTCAACCCGGAACGGGCGAGACCGAACCCACCGGCCGGGTGAGACAAGCGGAGGACATAGATGACTGAACCCAAGGTGCTGTCGGGGCGTTACGAAGTTCGTGCGCTCCTCGGCCGTGGGGGCATGGCAGAAGTGCACGAAGGCGTCGACAACCGGCTCGGCCGCCGCGTCGCCATCAAACTTCTGCGGTCCGATCTCGCCCGCGATCCTTCGTTCCACACCCGACTCAAGCGTGAAGCGCAGTCCGCGGCCGGTCTCAATCATCCCGGCATCGTCTCCGTCTACGACTCCGGTGAGGAGGAGTTCGTCGAATCCGGCGGCTCGTCGGTGTCTGTGCCCTTCATCGTCATGGAATACGTCGAGGGCCAGACCCTGCGCGAAGTGCTCAACGAGCACGGCACGCTCACCGTCGACGAGGCGCTCAACGTCATCGCCGGCGTCCTCTCCCCGCTCGAATACTCCCACCGCAACGGCATCGTCCACCGCGACATCAAACCCGCGAACGTCATGCTCACCCCCGAGGGTGATATCAAGGTCATGGACTTCGGCATTGCGCGGGCGCTCAAGGACAATTCGGGGCTGACGCAGACCCAGTCGGTGGTCGGCACCGCCCAGTACCTCTCCCCCGAGCAGGCCCGCGGCGAGGTCGTCGACGCCCGTTCGGACCTGTACTCGACCGCCTGCCTGCTCTATGAGCTGCTGGCCGGTCGTCCCCCGTTCGTCGGGGACTCACAGCTGGCCGTGGCCTACCAGCACGTCGGAGAGACCCCACAGCCGCCGAGCTTCTACAACCAGAACATCCCGCCGGCCGTCGACCGTCTCGTCCTCCACGCTCTGCTCAAGGACCGCGACGCCCGCTACCAGGACGCCTTCACCTTCCGTGAGGATGTTCTGGCCGCTCGCGACGGGCGTCCCATGAGCTTCGAGGACGACGCCGACGCCACACAGGCGTACCCGATGATGGCACCTCCGATGACCGCTCCGATGGCTCATGCCAACGAGGCCGAACCCGTTCCCGAAACCGGGCCCGTGTCGGCGATCATGACCAACCAGGAGGAGCGTCCGCCGCAGAAGCGGTCGCGCGCCTGGGTCTGGATCGGCAGCATCTTCGTCCTCCTCGCCCTGGCCGCCGTGGCCCTGTGGGTGTACGAGATCAACAAGCCCGAGCCGATCGTCCAGGTCGAGGTCACGGATGTGGCTAACATGGACGCCGATGAAGCCGAGGCCGCGCTCATCCAACAGGGCCTGCGCGTGGACACGGACGAGAAGTACAGCGCCGAAGTCGACGAAGGCAAGGCGATCGAGACCGACCCTCCGGGCGGTCAGAAGGTCGACAAGGACAGCGTCGTCAAGCTGATCATCTCCTCGGGCCCCGAGTCCGTGAAGATCCCCGATGTCACCGGCAAGACCGAGGAGCAGGCGCGGAAGATCATCAACGACGCGAAGTTGCAGGCCGGCACCCATATCTCCCAGAATTCCCCGGATGTAGAGAAGGGCGTGGTCATCGAGACCAAGCCCGGTGACGGTCAGGAAGTCGATGTCGACTCGAATGTCGACCTCGTCGTGTCCTCCGGAATGGTCGAGGTCCCCGATGTCACCGGCAAATCCGCCGAGGAAGCCTGCAAGATCCTCGAGGGCGACGACTATCAGCTCGGCTGCAAGACCGAAGAGGTCGAAACGGCCGATCACGACGAGAAGAAGGTCTACGAGCAGTCCGCCACCGAAGGCAGCGAGGTCAAGCAGGGCAGCGAGATCACGGTGAAGGTGGCCAAGAAGCCGCCGGAGCCCTCACCGTCGGTGCCCTCGATCCCCGGTGGCATCCCGACCTCACCGAGCGATGACGACGCCGACAGCGATGGCGGCGGAGACGACGGCAAGGACGACAAGGACACCGACTCGATGGGCGGCGGACTCTTCGACGGCTGGGCCGACGCCTCCGGGCACTGAGATCCTGCCGCCGTTGAGGCCCTGCCGCGCCCGCGAGGGCGCCTCTGCAGGGTCTCAGTCCAAGGTGATGAACAGGTCCGTGCGCAGTTCGGCCGGATCCGCCTCGGGACCGGGTTCGGTGACATAGAGTTCGATGAACGGCAGACCCGGATGGTGACCGGCGGCCACTGCTTCCTTGAGCAGCTGTGCCCAGGTCTCTCCGAGTCCGTCGTAGCCGCCGATGTGGCTGCGCACGGCCATCGAACCGGCCGGCAGCTGTGAGGGAATGACGATGCGTCCGCCGGAGATCGGCTGGGCGTTCGTCAGCCCCGCGGAGATGGGGATCCCCACCTGCAGATCCACGGTTTCGCTCGGCTGCCGGGTGTAGAGGGCGAAGGCCGGTCCCGCGGGGTCGACTCCCGCTTCGGACAGGACGGGGAAGATTTCGGAGAACGTGGCATCGAAGAGCGCCGGCAGCTCGGCCATGGCCACGTCCCGGGCCTCGACGACCGCGGCCGGGGTCCCCGGCACTTCGAGCACGGTGAGTTCAGTGAACGGTTCTTCGCGCAGATAGCTCGGTTCTGACATCGCGGTGGCCTCCTTGCGCACTGTGATCGTTGTGCACACGATCCTAACGATCGGCCGCCTCGGCGAGAACCCCGAGCACGCAGGTCGGCGGGAATTCTCAGGCGATCGCGGTCGCCAGCGGAGACATTCCGGCCGCCGCCTGGGCAACACCTGCGAGACCGCACACCTCGAGCCAGTTGCCGAGCATGAGGTATCCGTGTTCGGTGAGGACGGACTCCGGGTGGAACTGGACGCCGAACAGCGGCTTGTCACGATGTTCGATGGCCATGACGATGCCGTCTTCCGTGCGGGCGGTGACGGTGAACCTCTCGAGGTCGAGGGTCTCGTCGACGATCGTCAGGGAATGGTAGCGGGTCACGGTCAGCGGGCTCGGGCAGCCGAAGAAGATGCCCGCGCCGTCGTGGGTGATCACCGAGGTCTTGCCGTGCATGAGCACGGGTGAATGCGTCACCTGCGCGCCGAACACCTCGCCGAGGGCCTGATGGCCGAGGCAGACGCCGAAGACCGGCATGCCCGCGGATTCGGCCCACCCCAGCAGAGACGGGCACACTCCGGACTCTGAGGGAACGCCGGGCCCGGGGGACAGAAGCACACCGTCGTAGGCGCTCACGGTCTCCGGCATCGTCTCGGCGGGGATGTCGTCGTTGCGGACGACGTCGACCTCGGCGCCGAGCTCACGCAGGTACGACACGAGCGTGTAGACGAAGCTGTCGTAGTTGTCGATGACGAGGATCTTGGTCATTGCTCTCCGTTGCGTCATTGTCCGCCGTCGGTCACGGTCGCGTTGTTGAAGGGCATGTAGGGGGCGATGACGGGGAAGACGTACTGCATGAGCAGCAGCACCACCGCCGCGATGAGGATGAGCGCGAGGATGAGCTTGACGACCCAGTTGCCGGGGAGCAGTCGCCAGATGAGCGCGTACATGTCAGGCACCACCGTCCTTGCTGACCTTGTCGTAGGCCTTCGAGTCCTTGATGTTGTCGGGAGCTCCGTCGCTCGCTGGAGTCCAATCGGTGAGTTCGGCGTAGGCGACGTAGCGTTCCCGTGCGGAGAACATCGGGTTGCAGGCCGTCATCGTCAGGATCCGGTCCTTGCCCTTGTAGTCGGGTTCGTTCGGCACCGGGGCGAGGACCTCGACGGCGTCGGGCAGGATGATGTCGAAGTTGCGGAAGGTGTAGGTGTAGAAGCCGTCCTTGGTCTGGACGATGATCTCATCGCCGGGCCGCAGGTTCGCGATCTCGTTGAACGGCTTGCCGTAGGTCACGCGGTGGCCGGCGACGGAGAAGTTTCCGACTTCGCCGGGCATCGCCGAGTTCGGGTAGCGGCCGACGCCCATCCGGTTGAGCACGGGTTCGAGGTCGACGCCTTCGGCGACGGTGCGGTAGTAGTCGTCGCCGAAGCGGGGGATGTAGAAGATGCCGAAGGCGTGGTTCTTGTCCACCGGGTCGGCGACGACGGGTTCGTCCGGGTCATCGGGCAGTTCGTTCGGGTCCTGGTTCGCCCAATCCTGCGTGAGTTCGTCGGCGAGGACTTCGTTGTCGCGGTTGGCCTGGATGTCCGTCCACCACAGCTGCCAGACGACGAACAGGATGAGGATGAGGCCCGCGGTGATGCAGAGTTCGCCGAAGGTGCGGATGGTGCCGCGGATCGGACCGAGTGGTTCGCGCTGCACGGGCAGGCGCCGACGCGACGTCGCCGCCTGCTCCCTCCGGGATCGGGGCGGGGGCACCGGATGCTGGGGTGGGTGCTGGGCCGAATGCTGAGGTGGGTGCTGAGACGTTTCAGGGGCATCGGAGTACACAGCCGTCGGCTGCCCCTGTGCCGCGGCCGCTTCGGCCTCACGGCGACGCAGTTCGCGCCGGCTGGGCAGCGGCTGGTCACCGTGGGCACCGGTCGGCTGCGAAGAGTGTGGAGGCTGTGACGGCGAGGTCTGGCTCTGTGCAGGACGGATAGTGGGTCGCGTGGGCGGATTCGCGCCCGGTTCGTTACCCGAGGAGGAACTATTGACCACTTCTGCTCCGTGACTGTCACTGCGTTGTCGGGGCTCGTCCGGCAGTCAAGCCAGTACACCCCTATGCACTTTATCCTATGAGAATCACCGTTCGGAGCGCGTTCGGGGCGCTTTCAGGGTAGTCGGAGTTTTTCACTGTGACCTCCCTCGCGAGTAGACTGGTCACCGATTGTCCCCAACCATTCATCCGGCGGCCCCTGCAGCGGTCGACCGTCAAAGGAGTACTCGTGGCCAAGTCCAAAGGACGGACCCAGCGCCCCCAGCGCACTTCTCGCACATCGTCGGCGGCAAAGGCCCAGCAGGCAGAGGCCACCGACGAGGTCGAGGCTGTCGAGACCGAAACGGTCGACACCGAGGCGACAGAGGCAGAGGGCACCACAGAGACGGTGAACGAGACCGAGTCCGAGGACACTGAGTCCAAGGAGCCCGAGTCCCAGGAAGCCGGGTCCGACGAGGCTGCGGAGTCGGATCAGGCCGCGGACGAGGACGATG
Source organism: Brevibacterium sp. FAM 24630 (assembly GCF_049804075.1). NCBI lineage: Bacteria > Bacillati > Actinomycetota > Actinomycetes > Micrococcales > Brevibacteriaceae > Brevibacterium > Brevibacterium sp. FAM 24630. Next base: position 102,175 of record NZ_JBNBZD010000003.1, on the reverse strand, counting down.
AGAAGGCTGCGGGCAAGGACAAGAAGTCTGTGGAGAAGAAGTCCGGGGAGAAGAAGACCGCGGCCGCGGACTCGGCGAAGTCCAGCGCATCGAAATCCGGCACCGCGAAGTCCGGCGCTGCGAAGGCGTCGACATCGAAGGGCGCGTCCACCAAGCGCACCTCCCGGTCGGGCAATCCGGCCAAGCGTTCGCAGGGCCGCAAGACCGCAAGCTACACCTCGGCGACCGGTCAGCAGACGATCAAGCCGAACCCGAGCTGGTTCCTGCCCGTGCTCATCGGCCTGCTCGTCGTCGGACTCATCTGGCTCGTCACCTTCTACATCACCCAGGGTGCTTTCCCCGTCGAGGCCTGGGGCAACTGGAACATCCTCATCGGCTTCGCCTTCTTCGTGGCGGGGCTGATCATGTCCACCCGCTGGCGCTAGATCGAGGCGCCGGTGGGGGCGCCTCGCCCCGTGCCGACTCACCCCGTGTTCATGACGTCGGTGTCAACAATCCACAGGGGATGAGTTATACCCAAGCCGGGTGCGTCAGTTGTGGATAACTTATTTTAAGCCTCTGACCAGGCTAAACACACGCATGTAAGTTTTCCACGTTGTGGACAGAGCCTGTGGACAAATAATTTTCCACCGCGGAATGCACACAAGACGGCTTTAATCTGCTATAAGTCTTCGTCGGTTCCGCGCCCGGGACCTGGTGCCGGATCCTCCGCCTCGTCACAGCCCCAGACCGAACATCCTCCAGGCCCCGCCCGCCGCCATGAGCACCATCAGCGCGAGCGCGGTCAGGGAGAAGACGAGGCTGCGGCTCCACTGCGGACCGAGCAGTCCCGCGCAGCCGAGGACGAAGCCCGTGAGCAACCCGCCGAGGTGGGCCTGCCAGGACACTCCCTCGACGAGGAAGCCGTACCCGAAGTTCAGGGCCACGAACGCCACCACTCCGACGATGTTGCGGTCGAGGCAACGGCTGGGCACGAGGAGGACGCCGATGATCGCGAACACCGCTCCCGAGGCGCCGATGTGGTGAGTCACCCAGTCGCGGCTGAAGGGGTCGGCGAGGACGAGCACCATCGCCGAACCGCCCACGGTGCCGAGGAGGTAGATGAGAAGGAACTTCACACGCCCCAGAGCCCTCTCGACGAACGACCCGAAGAAGAACAGTCCGATCATGTTCGCGAGCAGGTGGAACGGGTTCGGCTCCTCGTGGACGAGGGCGACCGTGAGGATCCGCCACGGCTGTTCGAGTGTGAGCGCCGGCACGAAGCCCAAGCGGTGAACCAGGTCGAGGGCGGGGATGAGTTCGGCGAGGAAGGCCACCGCGGTGACGATGAGGATTGTGCGGGTGACCATCGGAGGGGATGCAGAGAGGGCCCGGCCGGTGTCCCGTGCCGAGCCCTCGTCAGGTGTGTCCATCACACCATCGTACTCAGTGGCCCGTCAGTGTCTGAAGGGCCTGCAGTCCATGGAGGACCCGTCTCACTTCTCGGTGATGTCGACCTTCTCGATGACGACCGGTTCGACCGGCTTGTCCATCGCAGCGGTGGGCACGCCCTCGATCTCGTCGACGACCTTCTGACCGGCTGCGTCGGCGACCTCACCGAAGATGGTGTGCTTGCCGTTGAGCCACGGGGTCTCGGCGGTGGTGATGAAGAACTGCGAACCGTTGGTGCCGCGTCCCATCTGCTTGCCGGCATTCGCCATGGCCAGCAGGTACTTGCGATCGAACTGGAGCTCCGGGTGGATCTCGTCGTCGAAGGTGTAGCCGGGGCCGCCGGTGCCGGTGCCCAGCGGGCAGCCGCCCTGGATCATGAAGTTCGAGATGATGCGGTGGAAGCCGAGTCCGTCGAAGAAGGGACGCTTGGTCGGCTCACCGGTCGAGGGATCCGTGAACTCACGCTCACCCTGGGCCAGCTCGACGAAGTTGGCCACGGTCTTCGGGGCGTGGTTTCCGAAGAGGTTGATGGTGATGTCACCGTGGTTGGTGTGCAGGACTGCTGTATGCGTTGCGACTGTAGTCATGTGCTCATTCTTCCACGCCGCGGCGGTGAATGCAGTTTCGCACCGGCTCCATTGCCGAGTCTGTCAGGCTCTCTGCAGACAATTCGAGGACATCCGCTGTCCACAGGTCTTCCCGTAGGCCGTAGACTGGCACTGATCACTTGACCACCGACATCGAAGGATTGGGAACGTATATGTCGAAGAAGCCCACTCGAGATCAGCTCAGTTCGAAGCTCGATTCCGCGAAGCAGACGTCACTCCGAGTCCTGGCAGATGCCAGCGAGAACGCGGCCCCGAAGCTGCGTGAGGCCGCTGACAAGGCTCGTCCCCAGGTCGAGGCTCTGGCCGGCCGGGCAGAGGAGTTCGCCGAAAAGGCGCGCCCGCAGGTCGAGGCTCTGGCCGACAAGGCCAACGATCAGGTTCACTCCTGGGCCGACAAGCTCGAGGCCTACCGTCCCGAAGCAACCGAGCGCGCCGGCAAGTTCGCCTCGAACGCCGCGAACTCCCTGGCCGGCGTCGAGACCCCGAAGCTCATCGATGACCTGGCCGTCCGCCTCACCGGCGACAAGAAGGCCATGAAGAAGGCCCGCAAGGCTCTCGCCGGCGCCGGGAAGCGCATCGAGAAGGACACCGCTCGCAAGTCCGGCGGCGGCAAGGCCGCACTCGTCTGGACCCTCGTCATCGGTTCGGCCGCCGGAATCGGCTACTACGTGTGGAAGAAGGCGCAGCCGGTCGAAGACCCATGGTCGACCCCGCTGCCGAACAACCGTCCCGCCGATGCTCGCCCGGTCGGGTCGACCCCGGCTTCGCGTCAGGGCGCGACCACCCAGGTCTCTCAGACCTCGGTGCCCTCGACGAAGGCGCAGGGCGAGGACGAGGTTCCGGCTCCGAAGCCGGTCGTCAAGCCCGCCGAGGCGCAGGCCGGCGAGGATTCTGACGCCAAGCACTGAGACCGACCACGCGGCGCTGATTCCGTCGGCGTCGAGTGTGTGAAGCGAACCGATCGGTTCGCCTGAAATCGCCGAGGCGGCCCACCCATCCGGTGGGCCGCCTCGGCGCATCTGTGCCCGGAATCTCCCCGCCAGGCTGCTGCTCGGCAGGTCCTAGTCGTCGGCGTCGAGGACTTCGCGTCCGGCCGGACCGCCGCGGGGGAACCCTCCGGCACGGTGGGCGGCCAAGAGTCCCGTGATCGTGAAGGCCAGAGTGGCGGCGAGGACGAGCAGCAGCGGAGCCGTCCATCCGCCGGTCGCCGTGTTGAGCCAGCCGGCGAAGGGCGGAGCCAGGGTCGCGGCGAGGTAGCCGCCGCCCTGCACCCTGGCCGAAGCCGAAGCGGTCTGTGCATCGCTGCCGGCGGTGCGGGCGATGATCGAGAAGATCGCGGTGAAGCCGCCGCCTTGGGCGATGCCGCCGGTGATCGCCCACAGACCATAGGCTCCCGGTGCCAGCAGCAGGCCCACGGGCAGGGACAGCCAGAGGCCGGCGACGATCGCCACGGGCATCCAGGGCTGCGACTTCGCGGCGAGCAGCGGGACGCCGAAGGCACCGAGGATCGCCGCGATCTGGAACAGAGAGGCCGTGCTGCCGGCCGTGGCCGGGGCCAAGCCGATGGTGTCGGCCAGATAGCTCGGCAGCCACGTCGTCGTCGTGTAGTAGGCGATGGACTGGCCGGAGAAGGTGATGATGAGCAGAGCGATGATGCCGCGGAAGGCGGCGGGCGCCTGGCTCCACTTCTGCTTCGATGCGGGGGCGGCCGCCTCGGCGGTGGGGTCCGTCTCGGTGCCGACGGCGGCGGCTTCGGCGGCCCGCGCCGCTTCCCTGCCCCGGCGGATCCTCACACGGATGAGGACCATCCAGAAGCCGAGGCCGATGAACGCGAGCAGCGCCCACGCGGCCAGGGCCCAACGCCAGCCGAAGGCCGCGGCCATGGGCCCGGTGCCGATGAGTGTGGCCATCGAACCGATGTTCATCATCGCCGAATACAGGCCGGTGACCATCGACACCTGATCCCACGGAACCTCACGGCGGATGATGACGGGCACGACGATATTGCCCAGGGTGATCGCCACACCGATGATGCCCGTGCCCGTAAGCACGAGCCAGGACGGACCGACCGACCGCAGCACCGTGCCTACCAGCACCCCGGTCAGGCAGGCGAGGACTGTGGTTTCGGCGCCGAGGCGGGTGATGAGCTTCCCCGCCAGCGGGGTGGCGAGCGCGAACAGGAGGACCGGCAGTCCGGTGAGCAGACCGAGCCCGGCCGCGCTGAATCCCGTGCCCTCCTGGATCGCGGGCAGGATCGCGGTCGGCGCGATGATCGGGGTGCGCAGATTGAGCGCCAGGATGATGATGCCCAGGACGATCCAGGGCAGCATCCTCTTTGCGGAGGATCGGGGAGCGGAGCTCACATGCGCTTGGGGACGCGGATGCCGAGCACTCCGAGACCGGCTTCGAGGACCTCGAGCACGATCGTCGACAGGCGCAGACGGGAGTCCCGCAGCTCCTCGGTCTCGGCGATGAGCACCGGGCACTGCTCGTAGAACGAGGTGAAGCCCTGAGCGAGGTCGAACAGGTAGGTGCACAGACGGTGCGGCGCGGAGCCGGCCGCCGCCTCGGCGAGGACATCGGCGAAGCCGAGGAGGATCAGCGCCAGCTCACGTTCGGCCGGCTCATCGAGGCTGATCGCCGCGTTCTCGACGCGGGCCGTCTCGACTCCCTCGGCTTCGGCCTTGCGTCCGATGGAGCGGATGCGGGCGCCTGCGTACTGCAGGTACGGGGCGGTGTTGCCGATGGGCGCGAGCATCCGGTCGAGGTCGAAGGTGTACGAGGTGTCGTGGGCGACGGAGAGATCGGCGTACTTCACCGCACCGATGCCGACGATGCGTGCGACCTCTTCGGCCTCCTCGGCGCTGAAGTCGACGTTCGAATCGGCCAGGGTCGTCTTCGCCCGGGCCACGGCCTCTTCGAGGAGTTCTCCCAAACGCAGCGGGGCACCGGAGCGGGTGCGCAGGATCTTGCCGTCGGAGCCGAGCACATTGCCGATCTTCACATGTTCGGCTTCGAAGGTCTCGGGCAGCCACCCGGCTTCGCGGGCGACGGTGAAGATCATCTCGAAGTGCATGGCCTGCGGGGTGCCGACGACGTAGAGGGCACGGTCGACGCCGAGGTTCATCGCGCGGTTGCGCACGGCCGCGAGGTCGGTCGTGGCGTAGCCGTAGCCGCCGTCGGACTTGCGGATGATGAGCGGCAGGGGTTCGCCGTCCCGTCCGGTGAAGCCTGCGGGGAACACGCACAGGGCCCCGTCGGAGATGCGGGCCAGGCCTTTGGACTCGAGTTCGTCGCAGACCTCGGCCAGGACGTCGTTGTAGGTGGACTCGCCGGCGAGGTCGTCGTCGGTGAGCGTGACGTCGAGGAGGGAGTAGATGCGGTTGAAGTAGTCGCGGGAGTATCCGACGAGTCTCGTCCACAGTCCGAGGGTGTCTTCGTCGCCGCCCTGGAGCTTGACGACGCGGGCGCGGGAGCGGGTGGCGAAGGCCTCATCCGAGTCGAATTTCGCCCGCGCCGCCTGGTAGAAGGCGTTCGGATTCTCCGACACCTCGGCGGCGGCTTCGGAGTCGACGCCGACGTCGAGGAGGTGCTCGATGAGCATGCCGAACGGGGTGCCCCAGTCGCCGATGTGGTTCTGGCGGATGACTCTGTTGCCGAGGAATTCGTGGGTGCGGGCCAAGGCGTCGCCGACGACGGTGGTGCGCAGGTGCCCGACGTGCATCTCCTTGGCCACATTCGGTGCCGAGTAGTCGATGGCGATCGTCTTCGGGTCCGTGTTGACCGCGGCCTCTGCCGCTGATCCGGCGGCAAGGGTGTCGGCGAGGAACTCGGGCGTGAACGTGAGGTTGATGAAACCGGGGCCGGAGATCTCCGGGGGCAGGCAGATGTTGGCGAGGTCGAGGTGCTCGACGATCTGCGCGGCGATGTCACGCGGCTTCGACTTCAGCTTCTTGGCCAGGGGCAGGGCCACATTGGCCTGGAAGTCCGCGAACTGGCTGCTCCTGATCACCGGGTCGCGTCGTGCGAAGTCCTCGCCGAAGGCATGGGCGAGGGCGGCGGCGAAACGGTCCGAGAGCACAGAAGTCAGAGATGGCATGAGCCCATTCTATTGCCGCGTGCAAGTTGCCTGAGCATCGGTTCCGGGCCTGCGCCGCCCGGCATCGGAGCTTGTAATGTGGGTCACGTGACTTATCTTCGCTATCCCCATGTCCATGCCGATCTCATCACCTTCACCGCCGACGACGATGTCTGGCTCGTGGAATCCGCCGGCGGTCGCGCCTGGCGGCTGACCTCTGACCGTGTGCCCGTGCGATCGCCGCGGATCTCCCCCGACGGTGCGCACGTCGCATTCGTGTCCTTCCGGACGGGTCAGCCCGAGCTCATGGTCGCCGAGGTGGACACCGGGGCTCTGCGCCGGCTCACCTGGCTCGGTTCGACGACCATGACGATGCTCGGGTGGCATGACAGCGCCCATGTCCTCGTCGCCGCAAACGCCGGAGAGTTCGAGGTCCGCAACCATGTGGTGAAGGCCGTGGGCCTCGACGGCGGTGTCGAACGCCTCGAGTTCGGTCGCGCCTCCGGACTGGCCCGCCACCATTCGGGAGTCACCGCTCTGTCGACGCCGTTCTCCCGTCCGCCCGCGCACTGGAAGCGCTATCGAGGCGGCACCGCGCCGAGGCTGTGGCTCGACCGAGTCGGCGGCACGAACGCCTCGGGCATCCCCGATGGCTCGGGTGCCCGGTGGCAGCGGCTGCTGCGCGAGGATGAGGCCTCGCTGACCGACCCGCTGTGGGTCGGCGATTCCCTCGTCTTCACCTCGGATCGCGCCGCGACGTTCCCTCATCATGCCCAGGAGCAGGCGAACCTGTGGATCATCGACGGCTTGGCCACGGCCGCCTCGGCGAGCGGATCCGGCTCCGGTGCCGGCACCGGCTCGGGCGATGCGTCGATCGAACCCCGCCAGCTCACCGATCAGGGGGAGGCCGAGGGCTATGTCCGCGATGCCACGACCGATGGCACCCGCATCGTGTGGCACAGCCGCGGTGAGATCAAGATCCTCGACAGCCTCGACGCGCAGGTGCGCACACTGTCCGTGACCCTGCCGGGCACCCAGGTGCAGCCGCTCAGTCTCGACCCGAAGACCGGGATCAACAGCATCAGCCCTGATCAACAGGGCAATGCTTCGGTGCTCGAGTGGCGGGGGAAGACGTTCTGGCTGGCTCATCGGGAGGGCCCGGCGCGGGCGCTGTGCGCGGATTCCTCGATCCGCACCCGCGAACCCCTCGTCCTCGGCACGACCGGTCAGGCCGCGTACATCACCGATGTCGAAGGGGAGGACGCGATCGAGGTCGCGTCCCTGACCGGGGAGAAGCCGCCTCGGCGGATCGGGGCCGGAGCCCTGGGGCGGGTCCTTCACCTGCGGACGGATCCGGCGGGGAAGATGCTCGCGACGATCTCCCACGACGGGTCGATCCGGCTGATCGAGGTCGGCAACGGGCGCACCCGACTGGTTGGACATTCCGGACACGGTGAGGCACGCAGCCCGCGGTTCTCCCCCGACGGGAAGTACCTCGTGTGGTCGCAGCCGACGCAGGGCGAGGAGCTGCTCGCGCAGCTGATGATCGTCGAGGTGAAGTCCGACCGGCCCGCGCAGCCGCTGACGACAGGCAAGTTCAACGACTTCTCGCCGACGTTCACCGGTGACGGGAAGTTCGTCGCCTTCCTCTCCGACCGCACCTTCGACCCCTCGTACAACCAGCATTCCTTCGACCTGTCCTTCAACGGCGTCACCCGCCCCTGGCTGCTGCCGCTGACCGCCGAGGAGCCGGCCCCGTTCGGGCCGAGCGCCGGCGGCTGGGCGGTCAGCGAGACCGAGGAGTCCAAGCCCGAGCGCGCCAAGGCGGAGAAGCCGGCAGCCACCGCCGAGGTCGAACTCGACGGCGCCGAGGAGCGGATCCTGCCGTTCCCCGTCGCCTCGGGAGTGTTCCGCGACCTCGAGGCCGCCGACGGCGGTGTGCTGTGGATGCGCAAGGGCGATGCCGAGGGCGGTGAGCTCGGCTCCCAGCGAGCCGGCGCCGCCGATGACAAGCCCGCCGAGGTGGTCCAGCACTTCGACTTCGCCAAGCGCAAGGTCACCACCGTCGTGGACAAGGCCGATGACTACGAGGTCTCCGGTGACGGCAAGCTCATCGTCGTCCGCTCCGAGGGCGAGATCAGCGTGCTTCCGGCGACTCGGAAGGTCGAGGCCGACGATGACGAGAACGTCTCCGTCGACGTGACCCGGCTGCGGTTCGAACTCGACCGGCGCGCCGAGTGGCTGCAGATGTTCGAAGAGAACGCGCGGATCATGCGCGACCACTACTGGCGTGAGGATATGAACGGGGTGAACTGGGAGTCCGTGACCCTGCGCTGGCGTGCCGTCGCGGCGAAGGCGCTCACCCACGACGACCTCGTCGACATCCTGTGGGAGACCGTGGGCGAGCTCAACACCTCGCACGCCTATGTCTCCGGGCCGAATGGGCTGGGCGATGAGTCGAAGAAGCTCGGCTTCCTCGGCGCGGATCTGGAGAAGACCGCCGAAGGGTGGACGATCACTCGCATCCTCCCCGGTGAGAGCAGTGAGCCGGAGGCAAGGTCGCCGCTGCGGCAGGCCGGAGTCGGCGCGCAGCCCGGCGATGTCATCGTCGCTGTCAACGGTCAGCCCGTCGACGAGGCGGCCGGGCCCGCCGCACATCTGCAGGGGGCCGCGGACACGATCGTCGAGCTCACTCTGCGCCGCGGCCGCCGCAAGGACCGCACCGTCGCCGTCATCCCCTTGGCCGGTGAGGAGGTCCTGCGCTATCAGGACTGGGTGCGCTCTCGGAGGGAGTACGTGGCGGAGAAGTCTCAGGGCCGCATCGGCTACGTCCACATTCCCGATATGACCTCCTACGGCTGGGCGCAGCTGCACCGCGACCTGCGACAGGCGATGGGCTGCGAAGGCGTCATCACCGACGTCCGGTTCAACCGGGGCGGGCACACGAGTGCGCTCGTGGCCGAACGCTTCGCCGACAGCGTCGTGGCATGGAACCAGGCACGCAGCTACGACGTCATGGGCCGGGACCCCGAGGACGCACCGCGCGGGCCCGTGGTGTTCTTGGCCAACGAGTTCTCCGGCTCCGACGGTGACATCATCAACGCACGCGTGCAGGCCAAGGGCATCGGCCCGGTCATCGGCGTGCGCACATGGGGCGGCGTCGTCGGCATCGACGGGCGCTACGAGCTCGTCGACGGCACCGGAGTGACCCAGCCGCGCTACGCCTTCTGGATCGAGGGCAAGGGCTGGGGCGTGGAGAACTACGGCGTCGAACCCGATATCGAGGTCGAGCACGATCCCGGCCAGCTCTTCGCCGACGACGATCCGCAGCTCGATCGCGCCATCGCCGAGGTGTTCGCCGGCCTGGAAGCCCATCCCGCCGCCCAGGCTCCCGAGTTCCCGCCCCCGCGCGTGCAGCCCCTGAAGAAGGACGCGTCTCCCGCCGCCGACCCCGAGGAGTGACGCCCCGGCCGCCTCAACCGAGGCGCCGACCCCGAGGAGTAATGCCCCGGCAGAGGAGTAGTGCCTGGCCCCTCACTCAGGTGGGCTCAGGTGGTCAGGCCGCGCCCCGGCAGGCCCCGTCTGCGCCGCCACTCGCGCACTAACCACATTTGGGACTATTCATCAGTTCGCGTACTGATGGATAGTCCCAAATGTGTGAAAAGGCGGACGAAACCTATGTGCGGGTGTACCAACTGCAATGAAAGCCGGCGGCGATGTGGTCACCGGGGACGACACCCCGGACAGCCGGCAGGCTGAACACCGCGGACAGCCCGGCAGGCTGAACACCCGATCAAAACTCAGGCAAAGCGGTCGGGCTCTGAACCCCGGGGCACCGGACACGCTGCTTCAGTCGTCGACGGGCACGAGCGCCCAGATGCCGAAGGACAGCAGCACGAAGCCGGGAATGATGCCGCTGAGGACCGGGATGAAGTCGAGAGCACCGGCGAAGAAGACGATGAATCCGGCGATCCCGCAGGCGGTGACGACCGTGGCGAGAACGTGGAAGCGCCCGAGCTTGAACACAGAGCCGAGCGCGTAGAAGTGCGTGCCCACGACGAACGCCACCCAGGCGATGCCGAGTTCGGGATGGCCGATTCCCGAGAGCAGGCGCGTGCCTGCGAAGAGCGCGAGGGCCTCGATGGCCACGATGACCCAGTAACTGCGGCCGAAGGGGTGTGCTCCGCGCACCGCGCTGTCTGTCGCGGTTTCAGAGACTGAGCCGTCTGCGGCGGGCGCTCGTGTGTCTGCGGTGGGAGTCTGTGCATCTGCGGCGAGCGCCCGGCCGCGCCCCATGCGCCGCAGGCTGCGCATCGCAATGAAGACGATGACCGCGAAGACGGCGATTCCCACAACGAGCACGCCTATCCGGCCCACGGTCGAGAACTGACTGCTGTTGACGATGAGGAAGACGAGGCCGAAGGCGCCGCCGATGAGTGACCCGATCTCTGCTCCTGCAGCAGGCTGGGGTCGGTGGTCCGCCATCTGATTCGTCATCATTTCATCCTGAGTGTTTGTCCTGCACTGAGCCTCAGCGGGCGGATGTTCCCTGTCGGCACAGGTTCGCGTGGGCCACTCTGCCAAGATGTTCTGTCGTTTCGATCTATTCTTACACCGCTTTCACACACTTGGGACTATTCATCAGTTCGCATACTGATGAATAGTCCCAAATGTGTGAACGAGCGGACGAAACCTATGTGCGGGTGTACCAAATGCAATGAAAGCCGGCGACGACGTGGCTCTGCGGCCGGCCGAGCACCGATTGCACGGGAGTCGTAGACTCGAAGAAAGCGAGCGAAAGGAGCATCCGTCGATGTCCGAGAAGAAGGGCTCCGCTCAGAGCAGCACACCGACAGTCCGGGTCCGACGCATCTACGACGAAGTGCAGAAGGCCGACGGGACACGCGTCCTCGTCGACCGGGTCTGGCCGCGCGGAGTGAGCAAGGACAAGGCCGAACTCGACGAGTGGATCAAAGACGTCGCGCCCTCGACCGAACTGCGCAAATGGTATTCCCATGATCCCGAGAAGTTCGATGAGTTCGCGCGCCGCTTTCGGAAGGAACTCGACGAGGCCGAGGCCGCCGAGGCCCTCGATTCTCTCCGCGATCTGGCGAAGAAGGGCACACTCACGCTCCTGACCGCGGCGAAGCGCGATGACATCAGCCAAGCGACGGTGCTCGCCGAGATCCTCAACGGCGGCAAACAGACGAGCGGTAAGCAGACGAATAGCAAGCAGACCAGCAGCAAGCAGACCAGCGGCAAGAAGAAGACTAGCAGCAGCTCGAACGACGGCAAGGACGGACAATGAGCGAGATCACCCCCGACACCCGTGACTGGGCCGACGTCCTCACCGGCGGCTGCCCCGACTGCGGCTTCTCCGGGCGTGAGGATCCGACCACGGCCCCCACCACCGTCACCGAGGCGGCCGCCACCTGGCAGACGGTTCTGACCAGGGATGACGCCACCGTCCGGCGCACCCCCGCCCGATGGTCGGATCTCGAGTACGCCGCCCATATGCGCGACATCTTCGAGGTCTTCGACCGTCGCACCGAGCTCATGCTCACCGAGGTCGATCCGACCTTGGACAACTTCGACGGGGACGCGGTCGCCCTCGCCTCCGATTACGAGCATCAGAACCCCGCCGAGGTGGCCCCCGCCCTCCGTACGGCAGCCGAGTCCTACGCCGCCCGCCTGTCCCAGGTGCGCGGGGACGAATGGGACCGCCGGGGATTCCGCTCCGACGGGCGCGAGTTCACCGTCGCCTCACTCACGCTCTACGGACTCCACGAAGTCCGGCACCACCTCGGCGACGTCGGGGCCTGAACGATTCTGTCGCGGTCCGAGCAATCCATCGGACCCGCAATCCATCGGACCCGAACAGCTCCTCTGGTGCAGCTGACCGATTTATTGGACACATCTGTCCAAAATACTTTAGGCTCGGCCTGTGGGCAGGAAGAAGAGCTTCGACGAACAGGCAGTCATCACCGCCGCCATCGCCGTCTTCAGCGAACACGGCTACGTCGGAACCGATGTCGGCCTCGTCTGCGAGCGGGCGAACATCGGCCGGTCGAGCTTCTACAACACCTTCGACAGCCTCGACGCTGTCTTCCTCCGCGCGCTGGAGGACTACACGTCCAGCGGCATCCCCATCCGTGAAGCCCTGCTCGATTCGCACCGACCGGCCCCGGTGCTGCTCATGGAGCGCCTCGGCGGGGAACTGACGATCCAATGTGCGGATCAGAAGAAGATCGGGTGTCTGTCGGCGAATACCGCCGCCGAGCTCGGGCGCGAGGTCGATGCTGTGAGCACGATCCTCGATGCCGACCGCGAGGCCTGGATCGCCACCTATGCCGCGCTCATCGCACGCGGGCAGTCGGCCGGGGACCTCCTCGGTGACATCGATGCCGCAGTCCACGCCCGCCTCGTCTTCAGCGTCCTGGCCGGGCTGCGCATCGCCGCACGCATCATGCCAGCAAGCGAAGTCCTCGACCAGGTTCGCGCCTTTGTCGCGGGTCTGTGCACCCCGGCGGGCAGAGCCACCCTCGACACCACCGACCCGCGTCCGGGTACACCCGGTCCGGGTACTCCTGATTCGGACACTCCTGATTCGGGCACATCGACGAAAGGCATCCCCTCCGCATGAGCACGAGCACCCCGGCCCTCGAGCGCAGGCCTCGTGTCCCTGCTCAGGTCTACCTGCTGGCCGCCGTCATCTTCTGCCTCGGCACCAGCGAGTTCATGATCGCCGGGATCCTCGAACCCCTGAGCGCTGACCTGGGCGTGTCCATTCCGCAGGCGGGCCTGCTCATCACTGGCTTCGCCGTGGGGATGATCGTCGGTGCGCCGGCCATGACCCTGCTGACCCTCACCCTGCCGCGACGGGCGACGATGATCATCACGATCGTCGGCTTCGCCGCTCTCCACATTCTGGCCGCACTGTCGCCGGACTACGGGCTGCTCATGGCGACCCGAGTCCTCTCGGCTTTCGCGTGCGGCGGATTCTGGGCGGTCGCGGCCGTCCACACCACACGCATCTCACCGGCCGCGGTGCAGGGTCGGGCTCTGGCCAACCTGGTCGGCGGACTCACCGTGGCCAACCTCGTGGGCGTGCCCATGGGCACCTGGATCGGCACGCAGTTCGGCTGGCGCGCGACCTTCTGGGCCGTCGCCCTCGTCACTGCCCTGGCCGCGGTTCTCATCACGTTCACGATCCGACCGGACGCCACCGTCCGACCGGACACTGATTCGCACGACACAGACGCTGAGCCGAGCGGCGACGCACCGCACACCGCTGAGGCGAAACCGGGTCTGCGCACCCTCCTGCGGGCGGAGCTGGCCGCTTTCAAGGGACCACGCATCTGGCTGGCTCTGAGTACGACTGCGCTGTTCCAAGCCTCTGTGTTCGCCTCGTTCTCCTACTTCTCTCCGCTGCTCACCCGCGTGGCCGGACTCTCACCGGAACTCGTTCCCGCTGTACTCGCGGCCTTCGGCATCGGCGCCTTCGTCGGTGTCGTGGTGGGCGGTCGCCTGGCCGACCGCAACGTCTTCGGCAATATCATCGGCAGCCTCGCAGCCCTGGCGATCAGCCTCGGCGCCCTGTGGCTGTGCGCGGAGAACGGGGTGCTCGCGATCATCATGATCGTCCTCATCGGCGCCAGCGGGTTCTCCATCGCCGGAGCACTCAATACCCGTGTCTTCCAGATCGCCACCGACGCACCGACCCTGGCCGCGAGCGTGAACACCTCGGCGTTCAATGTCGGCAACGCGCTCGGCCCGGCTCTGGGCGGGTGGGTCATCGCCGCAGGTCTGGGCTTCAGGGCCCCGATCATCGTAGCGATCGGTCTCGCGCTGGCGGCCCTCATCATCGTGGCCGTGGCGATCAGGGTCGAAACCCGGGTCTTACCGAAGGACCGCAGCGTCCTCAGGCCCAGGCGAGTCGACAGTCGGTCGGCGGCGAGCTCTGCATCCCGCTGTCCGCCACGTCAGATGTCCGATCAGACCCGCTGACCTGCCTGCGCATGGTCTCCGAGCCGCTGTAGCCAACGGATGAGCAGCTGAGTCTCGGCAGATCCGAGCACCTCGGCGTGGGAGGCAGCGTATTCGATGACCGAGTGGGCGAACTTCACATCCGCGGCCCCTGACTGCGAGGTCCCGGTGATCGCGGCGAACACACCGTCACGCACCGCTGCCGACAGCTGTTGATCGGGAACGGCCGCGATGATGAGGCGCAGGGTCACACCGATATTGGCAGCGAGGATATGGGCAGCTGCCTGCTCCGAATCGACGACGAGACGCCCCTGAGCCTCTGCCTCCGCTGTCAACGAGCCCAGGATCTCGCTCGCCCGCGACTGCTCTGCCGGTGCATAGCCTGGACGGACCTTGCCATACATGAGCGTGTAGAACCCGGGATTGTGCAATCCGAACTCGACATGGGCATCCCACCCCGTGCGCAGATCTTGAATCGGATCCCCACTCGACTCCATCGCCATCTTCTCTCCCAGGTACATGTCGAACCCGCGCTCGATCACAGCATCGATGAGTCCTTGTTTGCTGCCGAAGAAGTGGTAGAGAGTCGGCATCTTGACACCGACGGCATCGCACACTGCGCGCAGCGAGAAGTCCTCTCCGGGAGAGGCGGCAATGAGATCGGCCGCTGCATTGAGCAGCCGGGTTCGTGTATCGATGGTCGGGATCTCTGTCATATCGCTATATTATCGTGTACTATCGATATAGCACTGTATATCAACGATATAGCGAGGTTGAGAATGACCGCCACTACACTGACGAACAAGAACATCCTCATCGCCGGAGGAGGGAAAAACCTCGGTGGCCTCATCGCACGACAAGCCGCGGGGGCCGGGGCGAATGTCGCCATCCACTACAACTCGGACTCGTCTCGACCCGAGGCCGAGGACACCCTGGCCGCAGTCGAAACCCACGGGGTCAGGGGAACGCTGATCAGCGGCGACCTCACTCACCCCGAGGTCGTTACGGCACTCTTCGATGACGCCGAGGCCGCCCTGGGAAGAATCGACATCGCCGTCAACACCGCCGGCAAGGTGCTGCGCAAGCCGATCCTCGACACGAGCGAGGACGAGTACGATGCGATGTTCGACATCAACTCCAAGGCGGCCTACTTCTTCATCAAGGAGGCAGGCAGGCATCTCAACGACGACGGTCAGATCATCACCATCGTCACCGCTCTCCTGGCCGCATTCACCGACGGATACTCCACCTATGCCGGCGGAAAGAGCCCCGTCGAGCACTTCACTCGAGCTGCGGCGAAGGAATTCGGCGAGCGCGGAATCTCCGTCACCGCCATCGCCCCAGGGCCGATGGACACTCCGTTCTTCTATGGGCAAGAGACCCCGGAGCGCGTCGAATTCCACAAATCCCAGGGTCTGAGCAATAGACTCACCCAGATCGAGGACATCGCTCCGATCGTGCGATTCCTCGCGACCGAGGGCCGATGGATCACCGGTCAGACCATCTTCGCCAACGGCGGATACACCACCCGCTGACGAAGACCTCCGCAACAGACGGAGACCCATACGACAGACAGATCCCTCACTCGAACAGGATTCACCATGGAAAATCTGCAGATCCCGGATACCGTCGCCAGGTTCATCGACATCGTCAATGCCCACGATGAGAACGGTTTCCTCGACGCCTTCGCCCCGGCGGGCACCGTCGATGACTGGGGCCGGGAATTCACCGGCCGCGAGGCCATCAAGACCTGGAGCGACACGGAGTTCATCGGCGCAGATGGCATCCTCACACCGGAGGAGGTGTCGACTGCAGGCGACCGTGTCACCGTGATCGGCGACTGGCGGTCGACCCACGCCAACGGACGATCCTCTTTCGCGTTCGATCTGGTCGGAGACCGAATCGCGAAGATGACGATCAGAGAGGGCTGAGCGGACATGCCTGCAGCCCGCCGGCCCTCACTCAAGTGAGCCGGCAGGCAGCAACCGCTCGCGCGTATCCTTCCACGGCTTGTCCCAGGACATGTCCTCAGGAAGCAGGGCCCGACCGCAGGCGCTGCACACTTCGCCCCGGACGGTCTCGTTGCCGCAGGTCTCGTGGATGAGTGCCATGTGTCCGCCGCCGTCCGGGAGCTCCGTGTACTTCTCAGCCCAGAGCGCCAGCTGTTGGAGAATCGGCAGAAGGTCGGCGGCGGCCTCGGTGGCCGCGTAGCCCTGCCGGATGCGCGCGCCGTCGGCGTAGTCGACCTTCGTCAGCAGTCCGGCATCGAGCATCGCCCGCAGCCGTCGGCTGAGCACAGCTTCGGAGATCCCGAGGTTGTCGCGCAGCTCATCGAAGCGTCCGCGTCCGTGGAGGACATCGCGGACGATAAGCAGCACCCACGGGTCTCCGAGCACATCGAGCGACCTCCTGACCGGGCAGAGTTCCTGGGACCAGTCCGAGCGGAGCGCCATCACAGCTTCCTTTCTTCAGAGAAGTCTGTCTATACTTCCTCCAGTATAACTTCTTCGAAGAAAGTTCGAGGGTCCGATGCCGACCACCCCCGAAACCCAGCCCGCCGGCGCCGCCCAGTCTCGTCAGCCCAGGTCCGACGCCCGTCGCCGCATCCATCCCGCGTGGCTGGTTGCGGCTGTCGCCTTCATCGCTCTGCTCGCCGCCGCCGGATTCCGTGCGGCCCCCGGTGCGCTCATGGTCCCACTCCACGCAGACTTCGGGTGGTCGATGAGCAGTATGTCCCTAGCCGTAAGCGTCAATCTGCTGCTCTACGGGCTCACCGCCCCCTTCGCCGCAGCACTCATGGACCGCTTCGGCATCCGCCAGGTTGTGGCGGCAGCATTGACGTTCGTCGCCCTCGGCGCCGGAGGCAGCGTACTCATGACCGCGTCCTGGCAGCTGTTCATCTTCTGGGGAGTGCTCATCGGCCTGGGTACCGGTTCGATGGCCCTCGTCTTCGCCGCGACCATCGCCGATCGCTGGTTTCTCGCCCGTCGCGGGCTCGTCATGGGCATCCTCACGGCCGGATCGGCAACGGGCCAGCTGATCTTCCTGCCCCCGGTCGCCACGATCGCCGAGTCCATCGGCTGGCAGCCGGCCTCGCTGCTCATCGGCATCGCGGCGCTGGCTGCGGTGCCGCTGGTATGGTTCGTCCTTCGCGATCACCCGTCTGACCTGGGAGTCCTGCCCTACGGAGCGATCGAGGACGACGACCGCTCTGGTGCTGCCACTGACACATCCGTCTCGTCCGTCCCCACCAAGCGAAGCGAAACCGGAGCCACCCGCCGCGCCTTCGAGGGCCTATTCATCGCCGCTCGTCACCGGTCTTTCTGGGCCCTCGCCATCGCCTTCGCAATCTGCGGAGCGACGACGAACGGCCTTATCGGCATCCACTTCATCCCCTCGGCCCACGACCACGGGATGCCGGCATCGACTGCGGCCGGTCTGCTCGCCGTCGTCGGGATCTTCGACATCGCCGGCACTGTGTTCTCCGGTTGGCTGACCGACAAGTTCGATCCCAGGATCCTCCTCGTCGCCTACTACACCTTCCGTGGAGTCGGCCTGCTAATCCTGCCGTGGCTGCTGTCGGACACCATCCACCCGAGCATGGTGCTCTTCATCGTCGTCTACGGCCTCGACTGGGTCGCGACGGTCCCGCCGACGGCCACCCTGTGCCGAGAGATTTTCGGCGAGTCCGGCACCATCGTCTTCGGCTGGGTCTTCGCAGCCCACCAGATCGGGGCCGCCGGTGCAGCGTTTGCCGCCGGAGTCGTCCGTGATGCCTTCGGTGAGTACACCTACGCCTGGTGGGGCGGAGCAGCCATGTGCGTGATCGCTGCGGTCCTGTCCTTCGCAGTCAAAAGACGTCTCATCGACGATCGCCCGGAGCTCACCCCCGCCGAGGCGGGGCTCTAGTCCCCGCTCAAGCCCAGCTCACCCGTCCTCGCCCCGCGAGGCGGGTTCTCCTCGCCCAGCTAACTCGCAGTTCAGCTCTTCGCTTCGGGCTCCCAGAGTTCGATCCGAGTCCGTTCGGGGTCGGTCTCCCAGCCGAAGCGATCGATTCCGTCCATCTGCCGGGTCTGTGCAGCCATCTCGGCACCGGCGTTGCGCAGCTGTGCGATCAACGAGTTAAGGTCTGCGACGCGGAAGTTGAGCATCGTCTGCTGCCACAGTCCGTGCTCACAGAAGCCCAGTCCGAGCACATCTCGGTACCAGTCCGTCATGGCCTCGGGGTCGTCCGCGCGGAGGAATCATCCGCCGATTCCGGTCACTTCCTCCATGCGCCGTCTTCGTCTCAGAGATGGACACGAGTGTCGCGGAATGGCGCGAGAGGATAGTTTGTTACAGGGCACAGATCGTCAACCCGTGAAAGGACGTTCCATGAGCAAGTTCGCTGTCACCAATGCCAACACCGGCGAGGTCGAGGAGGAGTTCGCCTCCGTACCCGTCGAAGAGATTCCCAACTACATCGATCGTGCTCATGAGGCACACCTGTCCTGGAAGGAGACGCCGCTCTACGAACGCGCGGCGATCCTGCGCAAGTTCGCCGATCTCGTCGATGAGAACGCCGATGAGATGACCGACATCATCGGTCGCGAGATGGGCAAGGTCAAGAAGCAGGGCCTCGGCGAAGTCGACAAGGTCGCCCGCACCGCCCGCTGGATGGCCGACAACGCCGCCACGAACCTGGCAACCACGCACTTGGCCGCCGCAGGAGCGGCGAGCAGCTATGTCGAGCACCAGCCCCTGGGCGTGCTCCTGGGCATCATGCCGTGGAACTTCCCGTACAACCAGATCGCCCGCTTCGTGCTGCCGAACCTCATGGTCGGCAACTCGATCATCATGAAGCAGGCCTCGATCTGCCCGAAGTCCTCGCAGTACTTCGAGGATCTCCTCACCGAGGCGGGGCTGCCCAAGGGTGTCTACCAGAACATCTACCTCGACTCCTCCCACGCCGAGGAGGTCCTCAAGGACTTCCGCGTCAAGGGCTTCTCGCTCACCGGTTCCGAAGGTGCCGGTGCTTCCGTGGCCGCGATCGCCGCGAAGTACTACAAGCGCGCCGTGCTCGAGCTCGGCGGCAATGACCCGGCTGTCGTCCTCGACTCGAAGGACGTGGCGTCCGTGGCGCAGAAGCTCGTCGGGCTGCGCCTGGCGAACGCCGGACAGGTCTGCACCTCGCCCAAGCGCATGATCGTCGTCGATGAGCTCTACGACGAGTTCGTCGCAGAGGCTGTCAAGGCCGTCGAAGCAATGAAGATCTCCGACTTCGACGACCCCGAAGTCGGCATGGGCCCCGTGTCCTCCGAAGGCGCGCGCGACGAGATCGTCGAGACGATCGACAAGGCCGTCGCCGACGGTGCGACCCTGCTCACCGGCGGGAAGAAGCTCGACCGTCCGGGCTGGTTCATGTCTCCGGCCGTGATCACCGACATCGACCCGAAGTCGGACCTCGGCTGCAATGAGCTCTTCGGACCGGCCGTGATGATCTACCGGGCCAAGGACGAAGAGGATGCTCTGCGTCTGGCCAATGACACCGAGTACGGTCTCATGTCCTCGGTGTGGACCGATGACCTCGAGAAGGGTCAGGAGTTCGGCAAGAAGATCAACGCTGGCATGACGCTCATCAACGCCCACATGGAGTCGGGTCCCGAATACCCGTTCGGCGGCATCAACCGCTCCGGCTACGGCCGCGAGAACGCTCAGTGGGCGTTCCAGGCCTTCACCAACGAGCACCTCATCCGCGTGCACAACTGATCAGCTGCACACGTGATCGGCTGACCGACTGAGGTCTGCGCCCTCCGCGCAGGATCTCCGTCACCGAGGTGGCCGGACGGGCCCGATCGACCGCGAAATCTCCGCGGTCGATCGGGCCTTCGTCGTCTCCTCGGTCCGTCGATCACTCGGCCGGGTGATCACTTTCGTACGGCAGATGACGTTGCGTTTGTATAACGCTTCTCCAGCGGTCGCGGTGACGGTGGGCCACCTCGGCGGGAATTTGCCCCACCCCAACGACGTATGGGCCTGTGACCTGCGACGATACTCGTGACTGCCCTTGCCTCCACCACCCTTTCTCCACTGTCCGCCGAAGCCCCAGGGACGTGATCGGAACGGTGCCGCATGTGCGATGTGAGCTGCACCGCTTTGACTCTCCTGTGCCCCCGGCATACTGTGAAAATTCTGAAAGACCAATGGATGTTCTTTGAATGTGAGGCAGATGTGAAATTGAGAAAGCGACTCTTCTCCGGAATTGCGATCGCGGCATCACTGGCCCTGACCGCCGGACTCTCGGCCTGTTCCTCCGGCGGCGACGACGAGGATGCGCCGCTCGAGGACACGTACACCTACGCCACAGACACCTCGTTCGTGCCCTTCGAATTCAAGAAGGGCGGCGAATACGTCGGCTTCGACATCGACCTCATCACGGCTGTCGCCGATGAAGCCGGGTTCGAACTCAAACAGGAAGTGACGAACTTCGACGGCATCATCCCCGGTCTCCAGACCGGATCCTTCGACCTCGCCGTGGCCGGCATCAGCATCACCGACGAACGCAAGCAGACGATCGACTTCTCCGACCCGTACTACAAGTCCGGTCTCATCCTCGGTGTGCCCACCGACAATGACGACATCAAGAGCATCGACGACCTCGACGGCAAGACCGTGGCCACCCGCCTCGGATCGACGAGTGCCGCCTACATCGACGAGAACATCGACGGCGCCGAGGCGAAGACCTACGAACAGCTCGACCAGGCCTACCTCGCGGTCGAGTCCGGCAGTGCCGACGCGGTCCTCTACGATCAGCCCAACGTCGCCTACTACATCCGCACCGAAGGTGAGGACAAGCTCAAGATGGTCGGCGACCTGCTCGAAGCGCAGGACTACGGCATCGCGATCTCCAAGGACAACCCGAACCTCGTCAAGGCCGTCGACGAAGCCTTGGCCACCATCAAGGAGAACGGGAAGTACGCGGAGATGTACAAGGAATGGTTCGGCGAAGAACCACCGGCCGAAGACTGACATCCCAGTTGTGAGAGCACAGCGGACTGCGGGCAGGGGAGCCATCCCGTGCCCGCAGTCCTGTGGAAGGAAGATATGTCCCGCTTAGCCCAATTCAACTGGGTCGGAGTCATCGACTACATCCCGGCACTGCTGCAGGGTCTGTACTACACGCTGCTCGTCTCCGTCGTCGGACTCATCATCGGCTTCATCCTCGGTGCGATCTTCGGCCTCGGCCGCATCTCCCGCAGCAGGATCGTCTACAGCCTCTCGACCGTCTACATCGAGGTCCTGCGCGGGACCCCCGTGCTTGTGCAGGCGATCTGGATCTACTTCGCCCTGCCGCTCATCATCGGCTTCAACATTCCCTCACTGACCGCCGGCATCGTCGTCATCGGCCTGAACTCCGGAGCCTATATCGCCGAGATCGTCCGCGGCGCGGTGCAGTCGGTGGAGAAGGGGCAGATGGAGGCCGGACGGTCTCTCGGGCTCTCCCAGCACCTGACGATGCGCTATGTCATCTGGCCGCAGGCGTTCAAGCGGATGATCCCACCGCTGGGCAACCAGTTCATCATCAGCATCAAGGACACCTCGCTGCTGTCGGTCATCCTCGTTCCCGAACTCATCTTCCAGGGCCGCCTCGTCGCGTCCAACCACTTCAACGCCGTCGAGATCTATACGACGGTCGCGATCTTCTACCTGGTCATCACGCTGACTCTGTCGAAGGTCCTCAATGTCATGGAGAAGAGGCTGACTCACTGATGATCATCCGCGTATCCGATCTGCACAAATCCTTCGGTGACAACGAAGTGCTCAAGGGCATCGACTGCGAGGTCGAGCCGCAGGAAGTCGTCTGCGTCATCGGGCCCAGCGGTTCCGGCAAGTCGACGTTCCTGCGCTGCCTCAACATGCTCGAGGAGATCACGAGCGGTGAGGTCGTCATCGACGGCAAGAGCCTCACTGACAAGAACACGAACATCAATGAGGTGCGCACGGAGATCGGCATGGTCTTCCAGCAGTTCAACCTCTTCCCGCACATGAGCGTGCTCGAGAACATCTCCTTGGCACCCCGGAAGGTGCGCAGCCTCAGTCAGCAGGCTGTGCGGGACAGGGCGCTGAAGCTGTTGGACAAGGTCGGCCTCGGTGACAAGGCCGAGGCCTATCCCGCACAGCTCTCCGGCGGTCAGCAGCAGCGCGTGGCCATCGCGCGGGCCCTGGCGATGGAACCGAAGATGATGCTCTTCGATGAGCCCACGAGTGCGCTCGACCCCGAACTCGTCGGCGAAGTGCTCGCTGTGATGAAGCAGCTCGCCGAGGAGGGGATGACCATGGTCGTCGTCACCCACGAGATGGGCTTCGCCAGTGAGGTCGCCGACAGAGTGCTGTTCATGGACGCAGGCGCCATCGTCGAGGAGGGGACACCGCAGCAGATCTTCAAGGCCCCGACGTCCGAGCGCACGAAGTCCTTCCTCAACAAGGTGCTGTGAGAACCCTCGACACGGTGCTGTGGGAACGTCCCGGCAGATGATGGGAGCAAGGTAAGGGAACTCGAACCCCTGAGAGCCTCACACCGGAGCAGAGTCGACGGTTCAGCCGAGCGCGGGTTCGACGCGGATCGCCTCGGCGGCGTCGAGGGCGAGTTCGACACTCTCACCGTCGATGTCCACGGCGATCGAGGACGCCGCTGAGCTGATCGCCGTCACCGTCAGGCGCGTGCCGATGACGATCCCTCGGTCGGTGAGATAGCGCAGCAGCTCGGGAGACCGGTCGGAGACACGGACAACCGAGACCTCGTCCCCGGGGGTGGTCTCCTCCAAACGGCGACTCGGGAACGAAGCGGTGTGCCCGTGCGCATCGGGGATGGGATCGCCATGCGGGTCCCGGTCCGGGTCTCCGAGGGCGGCGTTCATCCGCTCGAGCACGAGGTCGGAGACGGCATGTTCGAGCCGGTCGGCCTCCTCGTGGACCTGGTCCCAGGTCAGTCCGAGGGCTTCGACGAGGTAGGTTTCGACGATCCGGTGGCGTCGGACGATCTCCACGGCAGTCCGCCGCCCCGCGTCGGTCAGGACGATCTGCCCATAGGGTTCGTAGTCGATATAGCCGTCCCGGGCGAGCTTCTTGAGGTTCGCCGATACCGTCGAGGCGGTCACACCGAGCTGTTCGGCCAGATCCGTCGTGGCGGGGCGACCGCCCGGCCATTCGTAGGCCTTCCAGATGAGGGTGACATAGTCCTCGACCATCCGAGTCACTGCAGGGCGCGGCATGATCGTCATTCTACGCACGTGCCTTCGCCCGATCGGTGGGTGCCGCCTCGGCGAGGGCATCACCGCGGGTTTCATCTGAGCTCTCATGCCCGGATCGGCGGAAGGGTGCGGCCAGCGTGGGCAGGATGTGGCGACGGTGAAGGACGAGGAAGACGATCGCCAGTCCCGCCTGAATCACCGAGAGCACAAAGCGTCCGGACGTGTCCGTGACGAAGAACTGCAGCCCGAACAGTCCCGCCAGGCCCAGCGCCGGTGCCCAGTGGAAGCGCAGCGCGAGGATGATCGCCACGCCGAGGATGGTCTGCGTGGCCGTGAGCGTGAACTCCTCGACCTGGCGAGGGTCCAGGGGCAGCCCCAACCCGCCCCCGCCGGCGAAGTGCGCGATCGGCAGGGACCCGACCAGCAGACTCCACTGGTTGACCTTGGCGGCGATGAGCGTGCCGATCGCCGCCCCGCCCATCCCGCGCAGGGCGAACATCGCGGCGATGACGAACTCGGGTGCCTCGGAAGCCAGAGGGGCCAGCCATTGGACGAGGAAGTAGCTGTCGATGCCGAGGCTCTGCCCCGAGGCCACGAGCGCCTCGGCGAAGGGTTCGGCGCTGAGCAGGATGATCGCCGCGGAAACGACGAACAAGGCGATCACGGTCGCCCGTCGGCCCCTCGTCGGCATTGCCGCGATGTCGGCGGCGGCACCGACGAATTCGCCTTCCGCGTCTCCGGCGGACCGGCCGGCGCACCAGAGGTAGGCGGCGAAGATGAGCACGAGCCCGATGCCGAACCATATCGGGATGCTGCCGATGAGCGGGATGGCGAAGGCGAGGACACCGAGGATGATGAGGAACCCGATGTCCATCCGACTGCCGGGCTCGAGTCGCAGCGAGGCCGGTGCGTCGGCGGCCCTGCGCTTGGTCATCCGGCGGGCGGCGAGGAGGGCGATGATGACCACGAGCGGCCAGCCGAAGCCGAGCAGCAGCCGGTTCGATCCGGTCATGTTCGCGGCCGCGAAGTGCAGGTAGTCGGGATCGGAACCGGAACGGAAGGCGTAGAAGAGGTCGACGGCGTATTCGGGGAGGACGGCGATGAGCGACAGCAGGGCGATCGCCAGGGCTCCCGAGATGTCCTTCTGCACCGCCTCGGCGGCCCAGGCCAGGAGGAAGGCGGCAGCGACGATCGCGGTGCCGAAGGCGAGGAGATCGAGGACGGGGGCCGCCTCGGTGCCGGTGATGCGCAGCACCACGGCGGGTGCGGCGATGAGCAGGCACACCGTGATGCGGCGAAGAAGTGCTGTGGGCATGTCTTCCAGACTTCCCGGCGCGAATCGGGTGTGTCTACGGACAACTGAGACTTAGACGTCTCCAACAATCGCATCGGCCCCCGCGATCCGTCTGATTCTGCGGTTCGCGGGGGCCGGGCAGCAGGGTTCGTGTGCTTGAGATCACCGGTCGGCGGACAGTGCCGCGGCCAGGTATCTCGCCGAGGGGCCCGCCCCGTCGGCGACGATGTCCGCGGGTGTGCCCGCGGCCACCACCCGTCCGCCGTCGTCTCCGGCCCCGGGACCGAGCTCGATGACGTGGTCGGCGACGGCGACGACCCGCATATCGAGCTCGACCATGACGACGGTGTTGCCGGCATCGACGAGTCTCTGCAGGTGAGCGACGAGACGGTCGGCATCGGCGCAGTGCAGCCCCGACGTCGGCTCGTCGAGCACGTAGAGTGTGTCTCCGCGCTGTGAGCGCTGCAGTTCGCTGGCGAGCTTGACCCTTTGGGCTTCGCCGCCTGAGAGTTCGGTTGCGGGTTGGCCGAGGCGCAGATACCCGAGTCCGACGTCGATGAGTGCGGTCAGCGAGCGGAGGATGTCGAATTCGCCGGTGAAGAACTCGTGGGCCTCTTCGACGCTCATGTCGAGGATCTCGGCGACATTGCGTCCGCGCCAGACGATTTCGAGGGTGCTCGATTGGAAGCGGGTTCCGTGGCAGTCCGGGCACTCGGTGTAGACCGAGGGCAGGAAGAGCAGCTCGACCATCACCGAGCCCTCACCTTCGCAGGTCGGGCAGCGGCCGCCGGCGACGTTGAAGGAGAACCGGCCGGGTCTGTAGCCGCGTTCTCGGGCTTCGGGAGTTTCGGAGAAGCGGCGACGCACATGGTCGAACAGGCCCGTGTAGGTCGCAACGTTCGAGCGCGGGGTGCGGCCGATGGGTCTCTGATCGATGCTCACGACCCGACGGATGCCCGTGAGATCGCCGGTGACGCTGCCGCGCAGTTCCTCGGATCCGTCGACGAGCAGCAGCTCGTCGCCCTCGGGTTCGGTTTCGCGAGCCTCGGCGGGAGCACCGAGCCGGTCGCCGACGACCACGGGAAGCACCTGGCTGACCAGGCTGGACTTTCCTGAACCCGAGACACCGGTGACCGCGGTGAGCGCTCCCAGCGGGACCTGAAGGCTCACATCGTCGAGGTTGTTGCGTCGGATGTTCTCCAATCGCATCCAACCCTGCGGTGAGCGGGGTTCGTGCGGGTCCAGTCCGCGATTGCCGAAGACGTACCCCCGAGTCACGGAGTCCTCGATCTCGGCGAGACCGGCCGTGGGGCCGCTGTAGAGGACGTCTCCGCCGCGTTCGCCGGCCCCGGGTCCGATGTCGACGAGCCAGTCGGCGTGCC
Organism: Brevibacterium sp. FAM 24630; assembly: GCF_049804075.1. Classification (NCBI taxonomy): domain Bacteria; kingdom Bacillati; phylum Actinomycetota; class Actinomycetes; order Micrococcales; family Brevibacteriaceae; genus Brevibacterium; species Brevibacterium sp. FAM 24630. Next base: position 76,166 of record NZ_JBNBZD010000003.1, on the reverse strand, counting down.
GCATGATGTCGACGGAATGTTCGACGACGAAGAGACTGTTGCCGCGCGCCTTCAGCCCGTCGAGGATGCCGACAAGAGCGTCGACGTCCTGCGGGTGCAGACCGGCCGAGGGTTCGTCGAGCACATAGACGACGCCGAAGAGCTCCGAGGTCAGCTGCGTGGCCAGTCGCAGACGCTGCAGCTCCCCTCCGGACAGCGTCGGGGTGGTCCGATCGAGCGAGAGGTATCCGAGCCCGAGATCGCTGATGGGTCGCAGTCGGTCGATGAGACCCTCGCCGAGGCGGACCGTCGTCGCCCGCTTCTCCGCGGAGGGATCTGCCGTGGTCGGATGACGGTCCGCGGCTGGATCGTCCGATGATGCCTTGGCCGCGGCGACGGCCTCGTTGAGGACGGTCATGAGTTCGTGCAGCGGAAGAGCGGAGAATTCGGCGATGTCGAGCCCGGCGATCGTCACGGACAGGGCTTCGGGTTTGAGCTTCTTGCCGTGGCAGACCGGGCAGGGTCCGGCGGTGAGGAACTCGGCCACCCGCCGTTTCATCGCTGCGCTCTTCGTGTTCGCGAAGGTGTCGAGCACATATTTCCGGGCACCGACGAACGTTCCCGAGTAGGTCGGTTCGGCGCCCGCGGCGATCGCTTCGCGCGCCTCGGCGAGGGTGAGCCGGGAGTGGACGGGAAGGTGCGGGGTCTCCTCGGTGTAGAGGATCCAGTCGCAGTGCTCGCGCGGCAGGTCCTGCCAGAGCACGTCGACGTCGTAGCCGAGGGCCACGAGCACATCGCGCAGCTGGTGACCGTGCCAGGCCTTCGGCCAAGACGCGATCGCGCGTTCCCTGATCGTCAGCGTCGGGTCCGGGACCATCCTCTCCTCCGGCACCTCGTAGACGCGGCCGATCCCATGGCATTCAGGGCAGGCGCCTTCGACGGTGTTCGTCGAGAAGTCCTCGGCCAGGAGCATCGGCTCATCGTCCGGGTAGTGGCCAGCCCGTGAGTAGAGCATGCGCACGAGGCTGGAGACGGTCGTGATGCTGCCGACGCTCGAGCGGGCGCTGCGTCCGCCGCGCTGCTGCTGCAGGGCCACGGCCGGCGGCATGCCCGTGATCGAATCGACGTCCGGGACTCCGGCCTGATCGATGAGTCGCCGGGCGTAGGGGGCCACGGATTCGAGGTAGCGGCGTTGGGATTCCGCGTACAGGGTCCCGAAGGCCAAGGAGGATTTGCCCGACCCGGACACTCCGGTGAACACGACGAGTGCGTCCCGGGGCACGCTGAGATCGATATCGCGCAGATTGTGCTCCCTCGCCCCGCGGACCCTTACGTCCGATTGGATCTCGGGGGAGTGCGTCGGATGCGAGTGAGTCGGATCCGAATGCGCGGAGGAGGTCATGACGTCACCGTACCAAGGGCGGAGTCGAACTCGCCGAGGCGGCCACAGACGCGACCGCTGTCCCGGGGTTCCCCGGGACAGCGGTCATGCGGTCGGTGCGCCGATCATTCCGCGGGTGCGCCGGCGCTCGGTTCGACCACCTCGGCGGTGTGATCTTCCTGGTCTTCGGGCTTCTTGATGAAGAAGGCGAGGACGACGGACACGAGCGCGATGACCGCGGCCAGCAGGAACGCCGTCTGCGCACCGGGAGCACCGGCCTCGGCCACGGTCCGACCGGCGGCCTGACCGGAGTGCAGGGCCGCGGAGTAGATCGAGATGAGCAGGGCCGTGCCCGCCGCACCCGCGACCTGCTGCAGGGTGTTGAGCGCGGCCGAGCCGTGCGAGTACAGGCGACGGTCGAGCGAACCCAGGGACGCCGAGAACAGCGGTGTGAACGAGGCGGCCAGGCCCACGGACATCCCGGTCTGGACGACGACGAGGACCCAGGTGGGCGTCGCCGGAGTCACGATCGAGTACGAGAACATCGCCACGGCGATGAGGATCGTGCCGGGGACGAGCAGCGTCTTCGGGCCCCGTGCGTCGTAGATGCGACCCATGACGGGACCGAGCAGACCCATGAGGACCGATCCGGGCAGGAGCACGAGTCCCGACTGGGTGGCGTTGAGCCCGGCGACGTTCTGCAGGTACAGCGGCAGCAGGGAGAAGGTGCCGAACATCGCCAGCGCCACCACGGCCATGATGACCACGGAGATGACGTAGTTGCGGGAGTTGAACACGCGCAGGTCGAGCAGGGCGCCGTCGCGGCGCTGCAGGACGAGCTGACGCCACACGAAGAAGCCGAGGAACACGACGCCGCCGCCGATCGCACTCCAGGCCAGACCGGCCGAAGCGCCACCGCCGGAACCGCCGGAGCCGAACTGGCTGAGGCCGAAGACGATGCCGCCGAAGCCCAGCGCGGAGAGCACGATCGAGAGGACGTCGATGGGAGCGTGGGTGGACTCGCCGAGGTTGGTCATCCACTTCGCGCCGAGTCCCAGGGCGACGAGGCCGATCGGCAGGACGATGGCGAAGAGCCAGCGCCAGCCGAGGCTGTCGAGGACGATGCCCGACATCGTCGGTCCGATGGCCGGGGCCAGGGAGATGACGAGGCCGACGCGGCCCATCATGCGGCCGCGCGAATGCGGCGGGACGACGTTCATCATCGTCGTCATCAGCAGCGGCATCATGATGCCCGTACCGCCGGCCTGGACGATGCGGCCGATGAGCAGGAGTGAGAAGCCGGGTGAGACGAGGCAGATGAGGGTGCCTGCGCTGAAGAGGATCATCGCGGCCAGGAAGATCTGGCGCGTAGTGAAGCGCTGGAGCAGGAAGCCGGTGGTCGGGATGACCACGGCCATGGTGAGCATGAAGGCACTCGTCATCCACTGGCCGAGTTCCGGCGGGATGTCGAGGGAGGCGTTGAGCTCGGGGATGGCGATGGCCATCGTGGTCTCATTGAGGATGGCCACGAAGGCGGCCACGAGCAGCAGCCAGATGACCCGCATCCCGGCGGGATCGATGGTCTCCTGCTGCGGGGCCTGCGCGCGTGCGGGTGAGCTGTCGCTGGACAAGACGGTGCTCCGTTCGGATGTATCTGTGGGGCCCTGGATGTGGGCGGAGGCCGCACGCAGATGCCGAATCGGCGCGCAGACGAAAGTAAGAACAGCAACTCAGACTAACGTATTCCCGTTTCCGGCCGATAGTGGGGAGAACCCGAAACCTCAGCGATCTCCGTCACGGCGGGCATCGGTGGCGTCCGGTCCCGCCTCGGCGAGGTCACCGGGATCTGCGATGGCGAGCGAGTTCACCGTCTCTTCGATTCGACGTATCGGATGTTCATTCCGGCGCTGTTAGCGTCGACAGCGGAAGTCACGAGCCCACTTCGGGCACGCCTCCATGTCAATCAGTCGACCGGAGCGAACAGAAGAGAATGACTCTGAAGAACGTCACCACGAAGACCATGACAACCGCGATGATCGCCGGAGCCGCCGTGCTCGGCACCGGATCGATGGCCTCGGCGAGCCCGGAGGCGGAGAAGAAGTTCTCGAGCATCGGAGACTTCCTCAACCACTACAAAGGACAGTCGCCGGCGAACTCCCAGGGCAGGTATCAGGGAGAATGCGTCAGCCTCATCTCCCGGGCGCTCGAAGAGGTCCACGGTGTCGACCACGGCGCGTGGGGCGAGGCCATCGACTACCAGTCCGGCGGCTCCGGCGGGACCAAGATGAAGCAGAATGGCTTCACCTGGCACACGGACCAGAAGTTCGAGAACGGCGACATCCTCGTCTGGGGCACCGGGAACGACACCTCTGCTTACGGCCACATCGGCATCTACTACGAGGGACAGGTGTGGCACCAGAACTTCAACAACAACCGCACCCTGCACACCTATGACGGCCTCATCGACGGCTACCTCGGATATTGGCGAGCCTGAAGCACTCCCGGTCTCAAGGGCCCGGCCCATAACCCGAGTACTCAGCGAACGACGAAGGCTCCGAACCGCAATGGTTCGGAGCCTTCGTGTTACGAGTGCTGTCTCAAAACTACTCGAGTGGAGGTAAGGGGACTCGAACCCCTAACCCTCTGCTTGCAAAGCAGATGCGCTACCAATTGCGCCATACCCCCGAATCGGGCTCTCACCCTCACACCGAGTCGGTGTGTTCGGACCATTCGGCTTGGGCACTCTGATTCAGGTGCCGCCACCGGAAGAACACTCCCAGTCCCACCGCTGTGAGACCGCTGAGAATCCACTTCCTCATGATCCTCCTCGAAAGGAAATCCCCGAACTGGGGACGTGGGCCTACCTGGACTTGAACCAGGGACCTCTTCGTTATCAGCGAAGCGCTCTAACCGCCTGAGCTATAGGCCCTTATCGGGGTGAACCCGAAGTAAAACGATACCCAACCCCTGCCGACAAACACAAATCGGCTTCCAGTGACTCGCCTCACAGCCACACTCCCACCCAGCACTACCCGACGGCGGCCCAGCAACCTCGCGCCAAGTTGCTGGGCCGCCGTCGGGTAGCAAATGGGGTCAGTCGTCGGTGAGGGTGAGGCTGAAGCCACCGGCGATGAGGGATCCGATGTTGTAGATGAACGCAGCCAGGGTCGACAGAGCCGTCATCAGCACGATGTTGATCACGGCGATGATGAACCCGGCGGCCACGACTCGGCCGAAGCCGAAGATGCCGACGATGCGCTCGGCCGACTCGGCGCCGGCGAGTTCGCTCATCGTCGATTCGAGACCACTCATCACACCGGTCGCCTGCAGCACGACCCAGAGGACGATGAAGGCGACGATCGTGGCGATGCCGATGGCCACGGACATCAGGAACGACATCTTCATGACCGACCACGGGTCGACCGCGGAGACGGTGAGGCGGACGGTGCGAGGGCCTTTCTTCTTCTTGCCCTTGCCGCTGTCGACCATGTTCTTCACACCCATCTTCACGCCGCCGGAGCTGGCGCGGACGGTGTTGGAAGCGCTTCCCATCGCCGAGGTGGCTGTGCGGTTTCCGCCGCCCGACCCCTGCGAGCCGGTCGGCTGGGACCCGGCCGGCTGAGACCCGGAGGCCTGGGAGCCGGCCGTGGCCGCCTCCTGGGCGCCGGTGTGCGCGGATGGTCCCGAACCTGTCGAAGGAGCCCTGCCGGGCTTCGGCGAAGCCTTCGGCGCGGGCGGAGCGACGACCGTGGCCTTCTGTGAGGTCTGGTTGGCAGAGCCCTGACCGGACGATGCCGGACCGGACGCCCCCTGACCGGAGCCGCTGCCGGTCGCTTCGGCTGACTTCGCGTCGTTCTTCGACGAACCCGCCGTCAGCCGCGTCGAGCCGCTCGACGTCCGTATGATCTTGCCTGAGCCTGGCTGTTTGCTATCGCTCACTCTTCCACATCCTCGTTGCCGGTCTGAGGCTCTGCGACCTCACCTTCCGGGACTTCGGCATCGTCTTCAACTTCGTCCTCGACCTCGGCCTCGGGACCACGGGTCACTGCGATGATACGGTCTTTCTTGCCCGGTTTCGCAAACACAACACCCATGGTGTTGCGTCCCTTCGCCGGAACTTCATCGATGTTCGACCGAACGATCTTGCCCTTCTCCATGACCACGAGGACCTCTTCGCCTTCTTCGACGATGAGCCCGCCCACCAAGTCTCCGCGCTGTTCGGTGATCTTGGCAACCCGGATTCCCAGACCGCCACGGCCCTGCAGACGGTATTCGTCGACGGGGGTCCGCTTCGCGTATCCGCCTTCGGTGACGACGAAGACGTAGGTGTCGGGTTGGACGACATCCATCGTCAGCAGTTCGTCATCGCCCTTGAACTTCATGCCGGTGACGCCTCCGGTGACTCGGCCCAGGGGACGAATCGACTCGTCGTCGGCAGCGAAGCGAATCGACATGCCCTTGCGCGAGATCATCAGCAGGTGGTCTTCGGAACCGACGATGCGGGCCGAGACCAGCTCATCGGGCTGCCCCTTGTATTCGCGCAGGTTGATGGCGATGACACCGCCGGTGCGGTTCGAGTCGTATTCGCTCAGACGCGTCTTCTTCACGACACCCGAACGGGTGGCGAGGATGAGGAACTCCGCTTCCTCATAGTCGCGGATGGACAGGACCTTCGCGATCGACTCACCCGGCTGCAGCGCGAGCAGGTTCGCCACGTGCTGACCCTTCGCGTCGCGTGAGCCCTCGGGCAGCTCATAGGCTTTGGCCCGGTACACCCGGCCGGTGTTCGTGAAGAACAGCAGCCAATTGTGCGTCGAGGTGACGAAGAACTGTTCGACGACGTCATCACCGCGCAGAGCGGCTCCCTTGATGCCCTTGCCGCCACGGTGCTGAGCGCGGTAGAGGTTCGTCTGCGTCCGCTTCGCGTAGCCTCCGCGGGTGATGGTGACGACGACTTCCTCTTCGGGGATGAGGTCCTCGATGGAGACGTCCCCGTCGAATCCGGCGAGGATCTTCGTGCGGCGGTCATCGCCGTAGCGATCGACGATCTCGTCGAGTTCCTCGGACACGATCTCCCGCTGGCGAGCGGGCGTTTCGAGGATGTGGTTGTACTCGGCGATCAGCTGTTCGATCTTGTCGGCCTCTTCCTGGATCTTCAGGCGTTCCAGGGCGGCCAGGCGGCGCAGCTGCAGGTCGAGGATCGCATTGGCCTGGATCTCGTCGACCTCGAGCAGCTCCATGAGTCCGGTCCGGGCCTCGTCGGAGGACGGGGACCGACGGATGAGGGCGATGACCTCATCGAGGGCGTCGAGCGCCTTGAGGTAGCCGCGCAGGATGTGGGCACGTTCCTCGGCCTTGCGCAGACGGAACTGCGTGCGTCGGACGATGACCTCGATCTGGTGCTTGACCCACAGGCGCAGGAAGGAGTCGATGCTCAGCGTGCGCGGCACGCTGTCGACGAGCGCGAGCATGTTCGCCGAGAAGTTCTCCTGCAGCGAGGTGTGCTTGTAGAGGTTGTTGAGCACGACCTTGGCCACGGCATCGCGTTTGAGCACGATGACCAGGCGCTGGCCGGTGCGGCCCGAGGACTCATCGCGCAGGTCCGCGATGCCTGCGACCTTGCCGTCCTTGACGTAGGAGGCGATCTTCGCGGCCAGAGTGTCCGGGTTGACCATGTACGGCAGCTGGGTGACGACGAGGCAGGTGCGGCCCTGGATCTCTTCGACTTCCACGACGGCGCGCTGAGTGATCGAGCCGCGTCCGGTGCGGTAGGTGTCCTCGATGCCCTTGCGGCCGAGGACCGTCGCACCCATCGGGAAGTCGGGGCCCTTGATGATGCCGAGCAGAGCTTCGAGGGCCTCTTCCTTGCTCGCCTCGGGGTGGCTCAACAGCCACTGGGCGCCGGCGGCGACCTCACGGAGATTGTGCGGCGGGATGTTCGTGGCCATGCCCACGGCGATGCCGGCGGAACCGTTGACCAGAAGGTTCGGGAACCGGGAGGGCAGAACCATGGGTTCCTGGTTGCGCCCGTCGTAGTTGTCCTGGAAGTCGACGGTGCCCTCTTCGATGTCCCGGACCATCTCCATGGCCAAGGGTGCCATCTTGCACTCGGTGTAACGGGGTGCGGCCGCACCGTCGTCGCCCGGAGAACCGAAGTTGCCCTGGCCGGCAACGAGCGGGTAGCGCATCGTCCACGGCTGCACGAGGCGGACCATGGCATCGTAGATCGCCGTGTCACCGTGCGGGTGGTACTGACCCATGACGTCGCCGACGACACGGGAGCACTTGGAGAAGTTGCGGTCGGGGCGGTAGCCGCCGTCGAACATCGCGTAGAGCACACGACGGTGGACCGGTTTGAGTCCGTCGCGGACGTCGGGCAGGGCACGACCGACGATCACGCTCATTGCATAATCGAGGTACGACCTCTGCATCTCGAGGTTGAGATCGACCTGCTCGACCCGGTTGATTTCTGTTCCGATATCGTTCTCGTCAGCCAATGTGGGTTCTTCCCTTGTGTCTTAACCGTATGCGACGGCAGTAGGTGAGTTCGTCAGAGTCTGTCTCCGCCGTCTCCGGCGGTGCTGATCAGATGTCGAGGAAGCGGACGTCCTTCGCGTTCTCCTGGATGAAGCGGCGGCGGGAGTCGACGTCATCGCCCATGAGGACCGTGAAGATCTCATCGGCGACGATCGCATCGTCGAGGGAGACCTGCTTGAGCAGACGATGGTCCGGATCCATCGTCGTCTCCCACAGCTCCTCATAGTTCATCTCGCCCAGACCCTTGTAGCGCTGGATGGCGAGGTCCTTGGGCAGTCGCTTGCCTTCGGCCCGTCCGGTCTCGAGCAGACCGTCGCGCTCTTTGTCCGTGTACGCGAACTGGTGAGGCGCGTTCGACCACTTGAGCCGGTAGAGCGGCGGGGTGGCCAGATACACGTAGCCGTGTTCGATGAGAGGCTTCATGTACCGGAAGATCAGGGTCAGCAGCAGGGTCGTGATGTGCTGACCGTCGACATCGGCGTCGGCCATGAGGACGATCTTGTGGTAGCGCAGCTTGTCGAGGTCGAATTCCTCACCGATGCCGGTGCCGAAGGCGGTGATCATCGCCTGGACCTCGTTGTTGCCCAGGGCCCGGTCGAGGCGGGCCTTCTCGACGTTGAGGATCTTACCGCGCAGCGGCAGGATCGCCTGCGTATTCGGGTTGCGTCCCTGGGTCGCGGAGCCGCCGGCGGAGTCACCCTCGACGATGAAGACTTCGGATACGAAAGGGTCCTTCGACTGGCAGTCCTTGAGCTTGCCGGGCATGCCCGAGGACTCGAGGAGTCCCTTGCGTCGGGTGGCCTCACGGGCCTTGCGGGCGGCGAGACGAGCCTGCGAGGCCTGCAGCGCCTTGCGCACGACATCCTTGCCCTGAGCCGGATTCGACTCGAACCAGTGCCCGAGCTCATCGCGGACCACCCGCTGGACGAAGCCCTTGATCTCGGAGTTGCCCAACTTCGTCTTCGTCTGTCCCTCGAACTGCGGATCGGCGAGCTTGACGGAGATGACGGCGGTCAGTCCCTCGCGGATGTCGTCGCCGGTGAGGTTGGGATCCTTCTCGCGGATCAGCTTCTGCTCCCGGGCGTAGTTGTTGACCAGGGAAGTCAGTGCGGTGCGGAAGCCCTCTTCGTGGGTGCCGCCCTCATGAGTGTTGATGACATTGGCGTAGGTGTGGACGGATTCGTTGTAGGCCGTCGTCCACTGCATCGCGATCTCAAGCGAGAGGGTCTGTTCGCCCTCCTCGGCTTCGAAGACGATGACATCGGGGTTGACGAGGTCGACCTTCTTCGACGAGTTGAGGTACTGGACGTAGTCGAGCAGACCGTGCTCGTAGTTGTACGTCACCGAGCGCGGCTTCCACTCGTCGGCCTCGTCTTCGTCGATCTGGACATCCGAGTCGTCGACCTCGTTGTGGCGCTCATCGGTGAGGCTGATCTTCAGCCCCTTGTTGAGGAAGGCCATCTGCTGGAACCGCGCGCGCAGATACTCATAGGAGAAGTCCGTGGTCTCGAAGATCGAGGCATCCGGCCAGAAGGTCACGGTCGTCCCGGTCTCCTCCGTCTCCTCACCGCGCCGCAGCTCACCGGTGGGCACACCGCGGACGAAGTCCATCGACCACGTGTAGCCATCGCGCTTGACCTCGACGGCCAGGCGTTCGGAGAGGGCGTTGACGACCGTCGATCCCACACCGTGGAGACCGCCGGCCACGGCGTAGCCGCCTCCGCCGAACTTGCCGCCGGCGTGGAGGACCGTGAGGATCACCTCGACGGTGGGCTTGTTCTCCGTGGGGTGCATCGCCACCGGCATTCCGCGCCCGTCGTCGGTGACCTGGACGCCGCCGTCAGCGAGGATCGTCACCTCGATATGGTCGCAGTAGCCGGCCATCGCCTCGTCGACCGAGTTGTCGACGATCTCCTGAACGAGGTGGTGGAGACCACGTTCCGAGGTCGAACCGATGTACATGCCGGGTCGTTTCCGGACTGCCTCGAGACCCTCGAGTACCGTGATGTCGCCGGCATCATAATGAGGCTGATCCTCGGTCGTCATGTGACTCCTTGTTCGGATGGTCGCTATCAGCTCCCCATTCTACCGCGCTGTGGGCTGAAATGCCCGTAAGCGGCCTGAGAAGGCGGATTTCCCGAATTTTCGGACCGCAGATGTACCCCCGGACACCTACGGGACCGGCTGTGGCCGTTTAAGGCCCTCTGAGTTCTTCCCAGAAACTGAGCGCCGGCACCGAGTTCCGACGGTCCCGCACAGGAGATCGCCGAGGCGGCTGCGCCCTTTCACCCGAATGTGTCCCGCGGGCCGCGGCCGGCCACCGACCGCCGACCCCGTTTGAAGCTGCGTCCCTGCGGACCCTTGATCTCGATCTCCGTGATCGTGGCCGAACCCAGCCCCTCTTCGAGGCGGCGCAGGATCGTCGGTTTGAGCACGCGCAGCTGAGTCGCCCACGTCGTCGAGTCAGCGGCGATGACGAGCAGCGGCGGTGAGAAGTCGACAGGAGTCGCATGTTGGGCCACCTGCTGGCCGACGAGATCGGGCCACCGCCCCAGGACCTTGCCGATGTCGAGGGAAGAGGACCAGCCGCGGTCGGAGATCAGGGAACCGAGCACGGACGACACCGACTTCGGGTCGCGTCCGTCCTTGCCCGATCCCGAGTACACGACTTCTCCGCGCAGGCGGGATCGGCGCCGGCTGCGGACGAACTTCGCTTCTGTGACCTCCATGCGGCGAACCCGATCGAGCGCTTCGAGGGCAGCGACAGGAGTGGAGAACTCCCGGACGATTCCGCTCATGAGGCGCTCCGGGTCGAGCTCTCGCTCTCTGCCTGGTGCTCACTCGCCGGCGGATTCGCACTCGCCGGCCCGTCGGCGCCGGCGAACAGCCCGGCCTGGTCGATCCGGGTACCTTCGAGTCCTTCGGGCAGATCCGAATCGACGGCGGCGGTGATGAAGACCTGTTCGGCGGCCGTGACTCGCGAGGCCAGGCGGTTGCGCCGGCCCGTGTCGAGCTCGGCGAAGACGTCGTCGAGGACGAGGATCGGCTGTTCGGCGGCGGAGCCGGCATCGGCAGAGAGCAGGTCCCATCCGGCCAGCTGCATGGCCAGGGCCAGCGACCAGGTCTCCCCGTGAGAGGCGTAGCCCTTCGCCGGATGCGAACCGATGCGCAGCGAGAGGTCGTCACGTCCCGGGCCGTGCAGCGTGAGTCCGCGTTCGATCTCCGTGGTGCGTCGCCGGTCGAGTGCCTCCAGCAGCAGCTCTCTGCACTCGGCGGCGGAGCCGGCCTGAGAATAGTCGATGCGCGAATCGTAGGAGATGTGCGCACCTTGGCGTTCGAGCCGCGCGTCAGCGGCGATGTAGGCGAAGTTCTCCTGCAGAGGGGCCACGATGTCGGACAGGATCCGCTGCCGACCGAAGATGAGCTCGGACGCGGAATCGGCATAGGCCATGTTCCAGATGTCCAGAGTCGCCTCGAGGCCGGGATCACGATCTTCGCGCAGTCGCTTCAACAGCGCATTGCGCTGTTTGAGAGCGCGTTCGAAGTCCGTGATGATCGAGGCGAAACGCGGATTGCGCGCCACGACGAGGGTGTCGATCCATGAGCGACGCTCCGCCGGTTCGCCGCGGACCAGGCTGAGGTCCTCGGGGGCGAAGATGACACAGGAGACGAGGCCGAGGATGTCCTTGAGCTTGACCGCGTTCCGATTGACCCGGGCTCGGTTGGCCCCTTTGGCCTGAATGGTGACTTCGACGGTGGCATGCCGCTGTTCCCGTCTGACCAGTGCCGAGACCGTCGCGGCCGGGCGGTCCTCGTGCACCAGTGGGGCGTCGAAGGCCACTCGGTGGGAGCGCTGATGGGCGAGGTACCCGATCGCCTCGACGATATTGGTCTTGCCTGTCCCGTTGTCCGCCACGAAAGTGGTGACTCCGGGAGAGAACTCGAGGTCGAGTTCCGGATACGACCGAAAGTCACGCAGGGAGAGTCGGGATATCCACATTCAGATCCGCGTGGGCATGAGCAGGTAGCGATACGACTCGTCGGCGGGGCCGTCGAGTTCCTTCTGCCCGGAGATGATGACCGGCTTCATCGGCTGGGTGAAGGAGAAGTTCACATAGGGGCTCTCGACCGCTGCGAGCCCCTCGGCGATGTAGTGCGGGTTGAAGCCGACCGTGATCTCCTCGCCCTGGAGAGTCGCTTCGACGGCTTCTGAAGCCTGCGCATCGTCACCGGTGCCGGCATGGAGGGTGAGCATTCCGTCGGTGGCTTCGAATCGCAACGGGGTGTTGCGCTCAGCCACGAGAGAGACACGACGGACGGCCTCGCGCAGCACAGCGGTCTCGACGATGGCATGGATCGGCACCGAGTCCGGGAACAGTGACCGGACCTTCGGGTATTCGCCCTCGACGAGCAGTGATGTCGTGACTCGCCCGGCCGAGGTGAACGAGATGAGGTCCTTGCCCGCATCGGTGCTCAGACCGATGGTGACATCGCCGCCGAGGGATTTCGAGACATCGGAGAGTGTGCGCCCGCGCAGCAGTGCCACGGCGGAGACATCGGGGCGACCAGGGTGCCAGGTGAACTCGCGGACAGCCAGACGGTACCGGTCGGTGGCGAGCAGAGTGACCTTCTCGCCCTCGATCTCAACGCGGACGCTGGTGAGGATCGGCAGGGTGTCGTCCTTCGAGGTCGCGATCGTGACCTGGGAGACGGCGTTCTGGAACTCGCCTGCGGACACGGTTCCGGAGTCTTCGGGAACCTGCGGCAGTGCCGGGTATTCGGCCACGGGCATGGTCATCAGCGAGAAGCGCGAGGAGCCGCAGGTGACGTCGACCTTCGCATCGATCTGTTCGAGGGTGACCTCTTGATTCGGCAGAGCCTTGGAGATGTCGGCGAGCAGTCGTCCGGATACGAGCACGGTTCCGGCGGAGGCGACATCGGCGCCGATCTCGACACGGGAGGAGACTTCGTAGTCGAAGACGGCCAGACGGACGGTGCCACCGGCTTCGGCAGTGATGAGGATGCCTGTGAGGACCGGAGCGGAAGGACGGTTGGGCAGAGTCTTGGTCGCCCAGGTCACCGCGTCGGCGAGTACATCGCGATTGACTTTGAACTTCAAGGGGGATGCTTCCGCGTTCACTTTACTCCTTCGGGGTGGCCACCCGACCTGCTCAGGGCATCTGGCACAAGACTCTGGGTTGCACGGCACAGGCTCGATACTGCTCGGAAAACTTTACACAGCCTATCGGATGAATGACCACCTCAGCAGAGGCGATCAGGAGGGCTGCAGCGAAAGTGCACGTGGGAGTGCCGAAAAGGGCTCAGAAGAGGGTGAATCTCGGATCCGAGAACTGGCTGAGATCCTGTGTTCGAATATTCTCCGGCTCGTCATCCCGTTGAACCCGAGCTCCGGAGCTCGGTGCTCACCGAGCGAAGCAGTCGGTGGCGGTCGCCCTCTTAAGAGTTGAATTCACTTGGTAGAAGTATCAGCACCTGTGGAGACTGTGGACAAGTGCTGCTTACCCCCTAGTAGTCAAGGGAACGAGCCGCTTATGGACCTGTGGATGCCTTGTGCACCGCGACGAGGGCGTCGGTGGGCGCTTGGGTAAACACAAGCATGTAGTTCACATCTTTCCACTCAGGCAGCTGGTCTGTCCACCGGTCTGTCCCCAGCTGTGAGCAATTGTCCCCAGGGTTATCCACAGATGTGCATACCGCGTTCTATAGGCGGTGCTGTTGTTTAATGCGGTTTGTGAGTTCAGTGACCTGCGTGTAGACGGCTCGTCTTTCGGCCATCTGAGTTCGAATCTTCTTGTTCGCGTGCATAACGGTGGTGTGGTCGCGTCCGCCGAAGGCCTGACCGATCTTCGGCAGGGACAGATCGGTGAGCTCCCGGCACAGGTACATCGCGATCTGTCGGGCCGTGGTCAGGGTGCGGGAACGCGAAGTACCGCACAGGTCGTCGAGCGTGAGGCTGAAGTAGGCAGCGGTCTGACCCATGATGTCGGCGGCAGTCACCGCAGGAGTGTCGTCCTGGGTGATGAAGTCCTTGAGGACGGTCGCGGCCAGGGAGACATCGATCTGCTGGTCGTTGAGGTTCGCGAACGCGGTGACGCGGATGAGTGCCCCTTCGAGTTCGCGGATGTTCGAGGACACACGGGAGGCGATGTATTCGAGGACATCGTCGGGGACATCGAGGTGTTCGGCGGCGGCTTTGCGCCGCAGAATCGCGAACCGGGTCTCCATATCCGGCGGCTGCACGTCGGTGAGCAGGCCCCATTCGAAGCGGGAGCGCAGCCGCTCCTCGAACCCTTTGAGCATCTTCGGCGGCTGGTCGGAGGTGATGACGACCTGCTTGGCCTCATTGTGTAGAGCATTGAAGGTATGGAAGAACTCTTCGACCGTCGCATCCTTGCCCTGCAGGAACTGGATGTCGTCGATCATGAGGATGTCGACTTCGCGATACCGACGCTGGAAGGCCGGGCGCAGCGCGTTCGAGGTCTTCGACGAACCGATCGTGTTGATGAAGTCGTTGACGAACTCTTCGCTCGAGACGTACTTGACGCGGATCTCAGGGAAGAGCTGAGTCGCGTAGTAGCCGATCGCGTGGAGCAGGTGGGTCTTGCCGAGTCCCGAATCCCCATAGATGAACAGAGGATTGTAGGCCTTGGCAGGAGCTTCGGCGACGGCGAAGGCCGCAGCATGGGCGAAGCGGTTCGAAGCACCGATGACGAAGGTGTCGAAGGTGTACTTCGGGTTGAGCTGGGCGACGCCGGGAGCATCGACGGGCGGGACCATGGGGGCGGCGGTCGCCTCGGCGATCTTGAGTTCGCGCTCGGTCATCCCCTGCGTCGACCGTGCCTGGTGTGTCTGCGGCATCTGCGGTGCGGCAGGTGCCTGGTGGCCGGTCGGGTGACCGAAATCCTGCCCGGCGGGTGCCGGCGCCAGGGAGGGGGCAGCCTCGGTGCGCGGTGATTCCGGATTCGGCTGCTGAGCGTCGGGCATCGGCCGCTGGTCCTGGACCGGGGCGGGAGCTCCCGTCGCCGAGGTGGAGGTGACCGGATCGATGGGAACCTGAGGTCCCGGGGTCGGTTCCCCGATGAGATCTTCGAAGCGGATCGGCACGTCGAGTTCGGGATCGACGACGAAGCCGAAAGTCACGTCGAAGCCGAGAACCTTGGAGAACTCCCTGGTCAGAGGACCGAGAAGTCGAGTCTCGATGGTGCGGCGGGTGTGTTCGTCGCGCACGGCGAGGAGAACGAGCGCATTGTCCACGAGGGCTTTGGGCACAGCGAGGGAGAGGAATCCCTTCTGATGCGCCGTGAGTTCCGGGTCCTGATCCAGGGTTGAGACCACCGTGCGCCAGCGGCTGATGAGCTCATTCTTGGAGTTCGACACCGTCAATCTTCCTCAACTTTCAAAATATTCGTTCTCGGCGTGATCCACACCTGTGCATGACTTCCACATAGTTTTCCACAGATTGTGGACTCGTGCTGGCTCAGGCCAGTGAATCTCCACACTCGTGGATAAGCTTGTGGAAAACTACATGAGTGTGACTTGTGGACGAGGTCGGATGGCGCGGATGTGAACCGTGATGAATTTTCGCCGAGCGTGATGTGAAACATGGGAGCCGCGTTTGACCGTCTGGTTGCGGCCTCGCTAAGATGGAGTGTCCTGTGTACCGGGCTTCATCCGATTATCCTGATCATCTTTTGGCTCTTATGCACAGGAGTGCTCGGCGGTCGAGACTCTCACCGCCGTTTTTTGTGAGAACGCACCGGCGTTCACCCGCAACCTAGAATCGGAGACTGAAGTGAGCAAGCGTACATTCCAGCCCAATAACCGTAAGCGCGCCAAGAAGCACGGCTTCCGTCTGCGCATGCGTACCCGTGCAGGCCGTTCGATCCTGGCCGCACGTCGTCGCAAGGGACGTTCCGAACTTTCGGCCTGAGTGTGCTTGACGCGGCGCACCGGATCCGCAGCAGCGAGGACTTCAGACGAGTCTTCAGAGCCGGTGTCCGGGTGCGCTCAGAGCATCTCATGGCGCACTGCCTGAGAGGCACCGATGATACCCACGCTCCTCGCGTGGGTTTCATCGTATCCAAGGCCGTGGGCAACGCCGTGGTGCGCAACCGCACGAAGCGGCGTCTGCGCGAGATCATGCGCCCGCGTCTGGGCGAACTGAGAGCCGGAGAGCTGTTCGTGCTCCGGGCGCTGCCGCACGCGGCCGACGCGGAGTTCTCGGTCCTCGAGGCCGAGGTCGATCAGCTGTTGGCCAAGGCACAGAAGAAGCTGGAACATCGTGGACGCCGAGCATGATCTGAAACATGTCTCCGAGGTGCCCGGCCGTCCGTCCGGCTTCTGGCCGACGGTGGGGTGGATCGTCCGGATCGGGCCGCGCATGCCGTTCGTCTGGTTCATCCGGGCCTATCGGATCGTGGTCTCACCTCTGTACGGCCAAGTATGCCGCTACTATCCCAGCTGTTCCATGTACGGCCTCGAGGCCTTCGAGATACACGGAGTTCTCAAGGGACTGGTGTTAACTGGATGGCGCATACTGCGATGCAACCCGTGGTCCCACGGCGGAGTCGACCACGTGCCGGGTTCGGCGCGGGAGGCCAGATCGAAGATCATTCACGGCGGCGAGGCCCGCAGCTGAAGAACACAGACCACATAGGTCCCCGCAAACACGCGGATCGGCGGACTGGCTCGGGGCGCGTCGAGCGTGTCGCGCCAACCGATGAACAATGGCAAAATGAACGATCGTGACGAATCGTTGTAACGAGGAGAACTGAATGGGATGGATCGACAACCTGCTCTACCCGCTGCAGTGGGTAGTGGCATGGATCCTTGCGATCTTTCATGAGATCTTTACTGCTGTCGGCCTGCCCGCAGACAACGGCTGGACCTGGGTGCTGTCGATCGCCGGACTGACCGTGGTCATCCGCGCTCTGCTCATCCCTCTCTTCGTCTACCAGATCAAGTCGCAGCGCAAGATGCAGCTCCTGCAGCCGGAGATCCAGCGCCTCCAGGCGAAGTACAAGGGCAAGAAGGACCAGTACTCGCGTCAGGCCATGGCCGAAGAGCAGATGGCGCTGTTCCGCGACAACAAGACCAGCCCATGGGCGTCATGTCTGCCGCTTCTCGTGCAGATGCCGATCTTCTTCTCGCTCTTCCGCGTCATCCGCAACATGCCGGACGTCGCGAACGGGTCGATGGACGCTATCGGCGGTTTCACACGGGATCTCGCGGTTCAGGCCGAGAGCTCCTCGGTCTTCGGCATTCACCTCTCCGCTGTGTTCACCGATCCGGGAGTCTCGGTCAAGCTCCTCACCGGTGTCCTCATCGTCATCATGGCCGGCACGATGTTCATCACGCAGAAGCAGATGATGGCGAAGAACATGTCGGAGTCCGCTATGGCGAACCCGATGATGCAGTCGCAGAAGATGCTTCTCTACGTCATGCCGCTGGTCTTCGGCTTCGGCGGTATCTACTTCCCGCTCGGTGTTCTCATCTACTGGCTGGTCTCGAACTCCTGGACGATGGCCCAGCAGCACATGGTCATCCGCAATATGCCCGCACCCGGTTCGAAAGCCGAGAAGGAGATGCTTGAGCGCAAGGCTCGCAAGGGCAAGACTGTGAAGCAGGAAGAGATCCAGGGCCAGACCGCCACCGAGGAGGCCGCGAAGAAGAGTGGCCAACGGCAGCAGCCCGTGAGCAAGAACCGCAAGAAGAACAAGAAGCGCTGAGGACACGAACATGACCGAAGAGAAGATCGACGAGACCTCCGAGCAGACAGCTGAGGAGACCTCGACCAAGCCGAGCCGTGCCGAGCTCCTCGAAGAAGAGGGTGAGATCGCCGCGGACTACCTCGAAGAGCTTCTGGATCTTGCCGATATCGACGGAGATATCGATATCGATGTCGCCGACGGTCGTGCACAGCTGTCGATCGTCTGCGAGGACGACGAGGATTCGAACCTGAAGACCCTCGTGGGCAAGGAAGGGCGCACCCTCGGAGCTCTGCAGGAGCTGTCCCGACTGACCGTGCAGACGCAGACCGGTCAGCGGTCTTGGCTGATGCTCGACATCGACGGCTACCGCAACAGCAGGCGCGATGAGCTCATCAAGAAGGCGAATCGTGCCTTCGACGAGGTCAAGGACGGCGGCGAGGAGTTCGCCTTCAAACCGATGAACAGCTTCGAACGCAAGATCATTCACGACCAGGCGGCACGTGCCGGTCTGGTGTCGGAATCCGAGGGCGAAGGCGACGGTCGTCATGTCGTCGTCCGGCTCGCCGATGACTGATCTGCCTGAGACCGGCAGCGAACTGCCCGAGATCGAAACGCCGCCTGTCGGCACCGAGGAGTACTTCGGTGCGGCATTCCCCGCGGCTCAGCGCTACGCCGAACATCTGGCGACCACCGGCATCGAATGGGGTCTCATCGGACCCCGTGAGGTCGACCGACTGTGGACTCGTCACATCCTCAACTGCGCCGTCGTCGCCGAATACGTCGGTGAGAGCGACGTCGTCGGTGATGTCGGCAGCGGAGCCGGCCTGCCCGGGATCCCGATTGCACTGCTGCGTCCCGACGCGAAGATCGTCCTCATCGAACCGATGGAACGACGCGTCGAATGGCTGAGCATGGTCGTCGATGATCTGGGTCTGGAGAATGTCCGGATCGTCCGCGCCCGTGTCGAGGAGCTCGTGGACGAGGAGATGTTCACCGTCGTCACAGCACGAGCGGTCAAGGCGATGACGACTCTCATCGAATGGACGCGTGAAGTGATCAGCCCTGGAGGCCGTATCCTGGCGCTCAAGGGAGCCTCGGTCGAGGACGAGCTGGTCAAAGCGAAGAAACTGATCAAGCGATATCGGCTCTCGCAGCCGAAGATCCACGTCGTCGATGGCGGCGGCATTCTCGAGGTCCCGAGTCGTGTCGTCGAGATCGTGAAGAAATAGTACGAAGTAGAGTTGGTCTAGGCTGGATGAGAGCCTTGTGAAACCGATGGATGATGGAGTGCGCCCTATGCCGATCATGGATGAGTCGTCTCCCATTGGTGCCGCGATTGCACGGGACAACCGGCGTGCGGATCGACTGTCGCAGACAACCTTTCCACGGCCGGATGACACCCGCATCTTCACGATCGCGAACCAGAAGGGCGGGGTCGGGAAGACCACGACGGCGGTGAACATCGCAGCGGCGCTGGCCAACCAGGGCCTCAACGTCCTGCTCATCGACATCGATCCGCAGGGCAATGCGAGTACGGCTCTGGGAATCGATCATTATTCCGAGGTCACGAGCATCTACGACGTACTCATCGACGATGTCCCGATGCGTCAGGCCGTGGCTCAGTGCCCGGATTTCGACACACTCACATGCGTGCCTGCCACCATCGATCTCGCCGGAGCCGAGATCGAGTTGGTCTCATTGGTCGCTCGCGAGCAGCGACTGCAGCGGTCTCTGGGCATCTATCTCAGCGAAGAGGAAGCCGCCGGGAACCGGGTCGATTACGTCATCATCGATTGCCCGCCGAGCCTCGGTCTGCTCACTGTCAACGCCTTTGTTGCCGCTCGCGAGGTTCTCATCCCGATTCAGTGCGAATACTACGCACTCGAGGGCCTGAGCCAGCTGCTGAAGAACATCCAGCTCATCCAGAAGCACCTCAATCCGGCGTTGGCGATCTCAACGATTCTGCTCACGATGTATGACGGGCGGACGAACCTCAGTGCACAGGTCGCCGAGGATGTCCGCACTCACTTCCCGGAACAGGTTCTCGGTACGGCGATTCCGCGTTCAGTGCGGATCTCGGAGGCTCCGAGCTACGGGCAGACCGTGATCTCATATGATCCACATTCGAGCGGTGCACTCTCGTACCGAGAGGCCGCAGAAGAAATCGCGAATCGAGGAGTAAGTCGTGGCTGAACGCAAGAAGAGGGGCCTGGGACGCGGCCTCGGAGCACTGATCCCCGACGCGAACTCCAGTGATCGTCCAGTCGATGTCTTCTTCTCCGGCGGGAATGGCGAAGACGGCAAGAGTGAGGGTGAACACAAGACCTCCCGGACCGCTCGTACCGATCCTGCTGCTTCGATGCAGTCCTCACGCCGTCGCAAACCCAAGGCCGGATCTGCAGTGAAGACGGAGAACGAAGCGAAGTCGTCGGACTCGGACTCGTCGAAGTCGTCGACAGCGAAGACAGCGAAATCATCGACCGCGAGTACCTCTCCGAAGACGGCAGCGAAGACGACCACGAAGACGGCTGCGAAGACGACGGCGTCCAAGAGTGCTGGTGCGACTGGCTCATCGTCGAAAACAGCTGCAGGTAAGACGTCCAGTGGAAAGCCAGCGCGCTCGAGCTCGACGACGAAGTCGACCGGCGGCACGAAATCGACGAAGACCGCTGCGGGGGCGACCAAGTCGGCATCCGGTACTCGAAGCACGACGTCGCCTTCCACAACCGCTGCTGCGTCTTCCAACGCCGTTTCCGGCTCTTCCAACGCCGCTTCTGCACCAAAGACAACTACTGCAGCGGACAAGGCTGATACTCCAGCGGGGAAGGCCAATACTTCCGCAGACAAGTCCACAGCGTCGTCAAAGAAGGACGTGGGCTCCAAAACCGTCGAGCCTTCGACGACCGCAGGTTCCCCAGCCTCCGATCAAGCGACTCAAATTGCTGAATCATCCCCGAAAGCCGTCGCGGATACCCCGGCAGAGAATCCGGATTCTGTCTCTTCAACCGCTGAGTCATCATCGGACGTCCGTGAAACGCATCCCGGTGTCTACACATCATCCGGCTATGACCCGGCCGACAACAAGGCTGATCAGGACGAAGGCAACGAAGACACCGATAATGTATCAACTACATCGGTAGTGGATACTGCTGATAGTGACGCCTCGGGCGATGAGGTCGCGGCTTCTTCCGACGCAGCGAGTGCAGACGACGAGTCTTCAACCTCAGAAGACTCCGCTGCCGCCGGTGATGAAGAAGCAGATCCGCACGATGGCGTCGAATCGATCCCGGACACGGAGTTCGGTGAGATCGACGTCGACCTCATCGATGCGAACCCCCGTCAGCCCCGAACGGTCTTCGATGAGGATCTCCTGGCCGAGCTGGTTCACAGTATTCGGGAGATCGGAGTCCTGCAGCCGGTTGTCGTCCGGCAGAAGCCCAGTGATCGGTCGCGCTTTGAACTCATCATGGGTGAGCGTCGTCTGCGAGCGACGAAGGACGCGGGGCTCCCGACGATTCCTGCGATCATTCGATACGTCGAAGACACGGATCTACTCCGAGACGCACTTCTCGAGAACCTGCATCGGGCGGAACTGAATCCGCTGGAAGAAGCGGCCGCCTATGGTCAGCTGCTCGAAGACTTCGGATGCACGCAGGAAGAGCTGTCCGAACGCATCGGTCGTTCCCGTCCACAGATCTCGAATACTCTGCGTCTGCTGCGTCTTCCGCCGCTCGTTCAGCGCAGAGTTGCGGCGGGCGTGATTTCGGCCGGCCACGCGAGAGCGATCCTGGGACTGCGCGAACCCGAACATATGGAAGTTCTTGCGCAGCGCATTGTCGCGGAGGGACTGTCCGTGCGTGCATCGGAAGAAGCTGTTGTGTTGCTCAACCGCGGTGACTCGGCGAATGTTTCACGTGCAACGACGAAGGTGTCTCCGGAATTCATCGCGGTTGCCGAACGACTCGGCGATCGCTTGGATACGAAGGTGAACATCTCCGTCGGTAAGCGTAAGGGAAAACTGAGCGTAGAGTTCGCTAACCAAGAGGATCTCGATCGCATTCTTGGCCTGTTGGGAATTTCTGCCGAAGAAGACGGCTGAACTCCAGAGTTGAAAAGAGTCAACGCCCGGCGGGTGTCACCGCCGGGCGTTGTGCTATCCACACTGAGACATGGGTTTTAGAGTCAAGCGGTTCGCTTCATGAATGTATGATTCCGCGGCCAAACGGCTGATTGCCCTCGCTGAGCTCGACAGCTTCGAATACGGATTGATGCTCGAGCCACTTTTCTAGCTTCAGGCTCCTGTGCCCCTCGGAGGTTGACCGCATCTACCGCTGCCTATCCGGTCCTCACCGGAGAATATAGTTCTTCCTTTGGCGCTGTGAGATGCTTGCTCCCCGGGTTGCCTACCCGCCCCGGTGTAATAGCAACTTCGCAAAGGTTGACGCGAAGTGCAGTCGCAAGGGTATCTCCTGCGGCTTGTTTGGGGCCGTTCCACGTGAAACAAAAGCTGGTGTCGATATACCATCGCGGCCCGGATCTGTTTCTCTCGGTTACCATGATGTTCAGTCGACTACTCCGCGACCGGAACGTATATTTTGGTCTATCCGGTTTGAATCGGCCCAGCTGGGTAGCTTCGAAAGTTTGGAATACGTCGGTGGAATGTTTGGTTAGGCGTTGGCCTGGGTCCGACGTTGGACTGGAACTTCACAGCTCCGATGTTTCACGTGAAACTATCAGGGCCACAGCCATACCTGTGCGACCAATCGGTGGCTTTGTCATAGACATACTGGACCGGTGGTTTTTGAAATTGACGTGCTCGACGTATGGGGTTCATGCTTCACGAGAAACGGTGGTGGACGCTATTTCTCCGCCCAATGGAGCTATCTTCTTCTACCGAACGCTGTTTTCAAATCGGCCGCGAGATCAGCTCGTGATTGGGGGCATTCCCTGTGTATTGGTCCGACGCTCTGTTAGACGTTCCATTGTGATTGCTACATGGAGACAGCAGCCGGACGATCGCAGACTCTGTTTCACGTGGAACGTATCAATCAGGAATGCCTGTTGCCTAAGAAGGTGGTCATTAGCGCTGATACCGACATAGTACTCAATCTAAGCAATGGTGTGTCGCCGATATCGATAGGTCACGTTTCACGTGAAACTAGGGCGTCGCCCACAGTTCGATCTGGTGGGTCAAGGCAATTGTCGCCAATGCATGTATTCGTGAACCTGTATCTACGAGGAATTCGGTGCATTCGCATTTACCGGTACCGTCATGCATTTTCGAAGAACTGCTGTCACGTCCCTCTAGCACCAGCACTACCAGGGTAGGTCTGTACTCGCATCGCTTGCTTCAGTACGTGTACTGGCGTATCGGAAGATCGGGGACGATTAAACGGACACGACAGTTTCACGTGGAACGACCCGAAGGGCGCGCTTTTTAACTCAACCTCGTTCCAATGCGTTGAACACCTTCTGCGCGATACCACGGTCCAGACGCTGCTAGTCTTGTGGATCGCTGGCTGCGTGTAGGAAGTTGCTTGTGTCAGATAGGGTACCCATTGAGTTCATTGCCAGAAGGTGGCGCTGGTGGCAGGGCGGGCTGGATGTGTGATCGGCCAACGCGGGGCTTCACGGATTTGCCCAACTCTACGGAACTATCGTGGCGCATCGGCATGCGTGTGGATGACGAGCTCTTTTGCCCCTGCTGTGGTCGTAAGTGTTTCACGTGAAACAAGGTGATACGCCCGAGCTATTGTGAATTGCCGGCCTTGGCCTGATTCGGCGGGCAGGCGTGCCTGGACCACAGTCCCCTCTATATATGGTTGTCGTGTTGTGCTTCCGACAAATTGATGACTGAAGTCGGGAGGAATGCAACTTCACCGTGGCCCCGGTTGATGATGGCGTGCATTGAATCTACCGGTGTGTTCAGGCCGCTGGTTCATCTCGTGAAGTTCCGGGGTCGCATAAGTGATTTCGTTCTATTGGAAGAAGCGAACCGAGGATCGGCGTTACGACACCATAGTGGGTTCATAGTTGACTTTCGGGCGACGGTCCACTCGCTGAGCCGCCTTCATCCCGCTGGGCCGCATCAGGTGTTTCATGTGGAACGGCTAGTTCGATCATTCGTCGAGCGAATAGCTCCAAAGAAGAGGTGCGTGTTGTCCCTTGTAGCACCGGGGATAGTACATCGGTGTCTTGTCACGGCGCCTCCGCTCTTGCTCAACCTTTTCCATCCATCGGAACAAATGCTGCTGAATCATCGATAGTTCCAAATATCGCCAATACCGCCCATATTGGTGGGTGTAGCTGCGGTTCCGAGGAGGGCCGTGACTGCGACATGGCATGACTGAGGGGGCCCAAGGAGGTCTTTGACAAGACCGACACTTGCCAGATGCGTCCTTGATGCATCACATGCGCCGCCCGCCGTTATTGGATCCGGCCAAACTGATGGTAGAGACGATTGTGTATCCCGACTACTGAACTCGCCTGCTCCATCCGTTGCGGGCCGGACCTTAAGTAGTGTTCATCTTGGGGTAACTGCCGAAGCCCGTTCTCGAGCTTTGCGTGGTCCTATTTAACGATTAGTGCGTTGTTGTGTTTCACGTGAAACAGCGCGGGCGAAAGAAACGGCGTTGGATTGATTGCCGCTGTGCCCTCTCTCCGGGCCCCCGAGAATTTGAAGAATTGTGTGAGCCGGGACCGGCTGCAGAGCGATGTTTCATGTGAAACGCGGAGCGGCCGGTCGTGGCTAACTGCGGGCGGTCACTACCTGCAGTTGAGCATTGAGGTCAGCTGAGTGCTTTGATCGCTTCGAGGCTGAGGGCGCCAGTCTGAGGATCGTTGTCTTCTCTTATATAGAGGCGCTGCAACCCGGCTGCGATACCATCCGCGATCGAATCGCGAACATATGGATCTTGGAGGCTTTCGAGATCGTCAGCGTTGGTGAGGTACCCGGTGACGACATGGACCTTCGGAGTCTTGAGTCGCTTGAGTGAATACCAAGTTCGCGCATGAGTTCGGCAGTCGAGCATTCCGGTGCGCGCGACGACCTCCCCCTGGATGAGCTCCGCAAGTTTCTGCCCAGTGGGTGAGTTCAGATCGCTCTGTCGTTCATGTCCGAAGTAGAAGGTGGCGATTCCATTCGCATCTTTTGACTTGCTGACATCTGCGGTGACAGTGATGACTGCGGATGCGCCTAGTGCATCAGCCCGATTGACCTCGACGGTATCGCCTTCGAGAAGAAGTGCCCCCGCGCCGATGGCCTCAAGCCGTCCGACAAGGCGAGATGCAATATCGAGAGTGATCTGACGCTCGAGCGCGGACTGCTCTTCCGACATCGGCAGACTCTCGAAATCTACAACTGTAGTTGCAGCCTCGACGACAAACGTCCGTCCGACCAGTGAGGTGCCGGATGCCGCCACTCGCGCACGCTCCTGGAGAGCGAAGAGATTTCCCGTGTCCTGGTTTCGGTTGATGGCATTGAGCCCGCGCAGCGTCTGTGGCCCGGTCACGCCATCGACCTTGGTTCCGAGACTCATCTGCAGTTCCTTGACGGCCGCCTCGGTTCGGGCAGCGTACTCGGCATCGATTCTGCCAGGGTAGAAGCCCAAACCGGCGAGTCTTGTCTGCAGGACGACGACATCATCGCCTGTGAGCACTCTGACGGGGTCAAAGCGAAGCACTCGGTCGCCCAGCTGGTATCTGGCCTGTTCGAGCTCCGAAAACGTCTCAGGGCCCAACACACCGTCGCACAGGATTCCGCGGTCCTGCTGGAATTGTCGCACTGCCAGTTCGAAGGGGCGGTCGAAATCGGCCGATTCGGTATCACCGATGTTGAGTCCCAGGCGCGCCATCTGGCTTTTGATATTCGGCAACATCTCAGAAATGTCACCGCGCGTATAGCGCGGTTGGTTCGTGTTCGTCAATGCGTTGCCAATCTTCTGTGGAGCGGTTGCGGGGTCGGGTTCAATGGTGCAGATACGCCTAAGGCGCCTGTTGATAGTACAACAGGCGCCTTAGAACTCGATCAGATGAATTCGGAGAGCTCATCCTCGAGAGCAGGCTTCGGACGGGCACCGATGATGGTCTTGGCGACTTCACCGTCCTTGAAGACGTACAGAGCGGGGATCGAAGTGATTCCGTAGGTGCTCGCCGTCTCGAGATTCTCATCGGTGTTGACCTTGACCACGTTGAGCTTCTCTCCGTGCTCTTCTGCGATCTGGTCGACGATGGGGCTGACCATGCGGCACGGACCGCACCAAGGTGCCCAGAAATCGACGAGCACAGGCTTGTCGGACTTCAGTACGGTCTCTTCGAATGTTGCATCAGTGACTTCTGTCGACATGGTTGACCTTCCTTCACAACGAGTTTCACTATCGAGAACAGTGGTGCTGGCGGATTCATTCCCGCCTTGGGCCCGGTGCCGCTCCTGAGCGGGATGCAGCTTGATCAGGAAGCGACGGCGGCCTCAGCCGAAACTGGCACCGCAGCGGCGTCAAGATCAGCGAGGTAGTGCTCTGCGTCGAGTGCCGCTGAGCAGCCTGAGCCGGCCGCAGTGATGGCCTGACGGTAGACGGAGTCGATGACGTCGCCGGCGGCGAAGACGCCTTCGACCGATGTCTTGGACGTGCGGCCTTCGACACTGAGATAGCCATCGGGGCGCATGTCGAGCTGGTCGGCGAAGAGACTGGTGCGCGGGTCGGAGCCGATGGCCACGAACATGCCGGTCACCGGAAGCTCGGAAGTCTCACCGGTGACAGTATTGCGAATCGACAGACCCGTGAGGGAATCCTCGCCGTGGACCTCGGCGACTTCGCTGTCGAGAAGGAACTCGAGCTTCTCATCTGCCTGTGCGCGATCTTGCATCGCCTGCGAAGCACGCAGTTCCTGGCGACGGTGGACCAGCGTGACCTTCGAAGCGAAGCGAGTGAGGAACGTGGCCTCCTCCAGGGCGGAGTCCCCTCCACCGATGACGGCGATATGCTGATCGCGGAAGAAGAAGCCGTCGCAGGTGGCACACCAGCTGACGCCGTGTCCCGACAGCTGCTTCTCATTGGGCAGTCCCAGTTCACGGTAGGCCGAGCCGGTCGAGAGGATCACGGCTTTGGCCGTGTAGCGAGCACCAAGGGCGGTCTCGATCTCATGGGCTCCGGGGTTGAGCTTGAGGGTCTCGACATCGTCGTAGATGACCTCGGCACCGAATTTCTCAGCCTGCTCGCGCATGTTCTCCATGAGCTCGGGCCCCTGCACACCGGCGGGGAAACCGGGGAAGTTCTCCACATCGGTGGTGTTCATGAGCTCGCCGCCCGCTGTCACCGAACCTGCGATGACGACCGGCGAGAGGTTGGCGCGAGCCGCATAGACGGCGGCGGTGTAGCCGGCCGGACCCGACCCGATGATCACCAGTTGAGTATCAGTCATGTGAAAAGATCCCTGCTTCTGTTTGCTGTGCCCGACCCGTTATGGCGTGTCGTGCGGAGTGACTATCGTTTCTATAACCGTACGGTGCCGTGGACTATTCCGCACCTGCTGCCGCAGCTGCCTCGCCGCCCGCGGCACCAGCTGCGGAGAGACCATGTCTGTCAGGAGAACTGCACGGAGCTGATCGTGGCCTTGAAACCGCCGTCTGTCTGCGGCAGATCGGTCACCCACAGAATCAGCTTGTCGGTGGTGACCTTCTCATCGAACTTGACGGTGACTCCGCCATCGGCGTCGAAGACACCTTCGCCGATGACCTTCGCGTCCGCCGGATCGTCTCCGTCGCGGATCTCGAACTTACCGCCGGAGCTGCCTGACTTGACCTTGACCTTGCTGACGGTCGACTCGTCTTCGAACTCGAAGAGCAGACCGACTCCCGATTTGAGGTTGCCGAAGCTCGCCGAGTTGTAGCGGTCCGTGTTCCACGAACCCTCGGTGTTCGGAATGACGTTCTCGGTCTCACTGTCATGTTCCGAACCGTCACCCTCGGGATCGAGTGATTCGACCGACTCGATCTTCGGCGGATCAGCCTTCGGAGTCTCCTTCTTGGCCTTCTTCGTCGGTTCCTCGCTCGGAGCGGAGGACTCAGCCACCGGAGCAGATTCGTCATCACCGGAATTGAAGTTGATGACGACGATGCCGATGATGATCGCCGCGACGACGGCGAGACCGAGCACCAACCACAGGAACGGCTTCCGGGTGGCTGCGAGATCGCGATCCTCCGAAGCAGAACCGCCGCCGCTGCCACCGGTCGCTGCACCGGCGGACCCTGCCCCGGCCCCTCCAGCCCCGGTCGTTCCCGCGACTGCGGCCCCTCCTGCGACTGCAGCTCCACCTGCGACTGCAGCTCCGGCCGCGGCCGACTTGGTCGAAGGCGTCTTCGACGATGTCGGCTTCGGTGCGGCGGCCGCAGCGGTGGAATCGCTGTGCTGCTGACGCGGCCGTCCTGCCGCCTTGCGTTCGGCCGGGCGAACGGACGCCGAATCCGCGGTCGGCGATTTCTCGGTCGGCGGGGCCGCCTCGGTGCTGTGATCGTCATCGGTGTCCGGGGACAGCCGACGTATCTCCTTCGGCGGTGCCGCGGCATTGGCTTCCTGCTGCCGCGCGGCCGAGCTCGCTTCGAAAGCGGCAAGACGGCGGCGCGCCTCCTCTTCCTTCGCCTTCGCGATGCGACGTTCCCGCTCGTATTCGCGGCGCTGATGTTCGCGCTGCTGCTCATCGGTTTCGAACATGCCGCCGAGGAACCAGGACCCGTCGTCCTCTTCTTCGTCGTTGTCCATGATCACGCGCGTGTCGTTCTCATCGTCCTCGTCTTCGGGGACGATCTCGAGAGCCTGAGTGTCTGGGTCGGGATCGTCCTCCCGGCTCATGATCGGGGTTGTGAGGTTCTCATCGTATTCGTGAGCGGCGTATTCGGAGTATTCGGAATAGGTCTGCTCCGGCTCCCACTCCTCCCAGTCCTGGGCAGCGCTGTCGAGCTGCTCCTTGGCGATGGGGAAACTCGAGGCCTCCCTCATCTGCATCCGATCCGCGTAGCGTCCCGTAGTGCGTCCGACGACGCCCGCGGCCAGACCACGAGTGCCGGGACGAGTGATGCCCACGCGCACAAGAGCGGCCTGTACCTGATCCTCGCTGGCGCTGGCCGCACCCTCGGGGCCGGGGCCGATGGTCTTCGACCGGGGCGCAGGCAGGCTGGTCGCCTCATCGAAGCTGCGCGGCGAGGTCTCGAACAGCGTCTCGTTCTCAGCTACGGGCGCGCGGTTGACGTAGCGCAGCAGCTCCGGATCCCAGGAGTCGATGTAGCCGAGGATCTCGGCGACCGACCCGGGGCCGGGATCCGAACCGGTGATGATTCCACTGACGAAGTCGTCGAGCTCATCGGAGACATCGGGGTTGAGTGCCTTGACCCGCGCGATGCGCGCATTCTCCTTCTCCGCAGCAGGCAGGCCGTCGAAGGCTTCTTCGCCGGGCCAGTAACCGGTCAGAGCCGCGTAGAAGAGCTGGACGAGGGCCAGCGCGTCCCGACGCGAGGCCTTCGTCGGCGTGTAGTCCGTCTGCTCGACGAGCCCGGTGTCCAGCGCCAATGCCGCATCGATGCCGATGCCGGCGATGATCACCGCACCCTTCGAGGTCAATCCCACGACGCTCGGGCGCAGGAACATGTGGAACAGTCCCCGCCTGGCCGCCGTCACGAGTGCGGTGCCGATCTCGCCGATGAGTGCGCAGGCGGCGTCGACGGGCAGCGGCGACCGCGGGAGGATCTGATTGAACGGCGTCACCGCGATGCGTTTGATGACGATGTAGTCCAGGCCGTTCGAATGCCCGACATCGAGCGTCGGTGCGATGCGCGGGTCACCGAGGATCGACACGCGCCGAGCCGCCTCGAGGACATCGTTGGACCCGTCGGCATCGGCGACGAGGATGAGCACGGGCTCATCGAGGATCGCGTCGAGGCCCGTGCACACGGCACCGACCTCGGGCTTATCGGGAAGCCAACGTCGGTCCACAGTCGATACGACATAGCGACCGGCCACCACCATGCCGGGTTCGATATCGATCAGGACGACCACCTCCGGTGGGGATTCAAGGGCTCAGGCTGCTCTTCTTAGTTTTCCAGCTACCACGTCAATAATCGAATGCAACTCTCTGACTCTGAGCAAATAACAAGCTCCGATGAAGAAAAGGAGCATGACGGTGCCGACGAGGGCGGTCGTGGCGATCGCCGGCAGGCGACCGGCCAGCGCGAAGTCCGGGAAGAAGTACAGCAGTCCGAAACCGGCACCTCCGGCGATGATCGCAGCGAGCAGGAACTTCACGTGCGAGGTGAGGATCTCGCGCAGATCGATCGCACCGAGGCGCTTCTTCAGGACTGCAAACGAGATGACCATCGCGAACAGGTAGCCCAGACTCATGATGAGACCGATGATCGCCACCGTCACCGACTTCGGGAAGATCGAAGCCGAGAGCACCGCCAGGGACTGGAAGATGATCTGCGGCAGCTGGATGAGGAACGGGGTCTTCGCATCCCCGTAGGCGTAGAACACGCGCTGTGCCAGATAGTTCGCGCTGAAGGGAACGAGCCCGAAGACCATCGTGATGATGACCAACCCGATGGCCATGGCCTGCTCGCGACCAGGACCGGCGATGATCATCGCCACCGGCGAGGCGAGGACGACGAGGGCGGCGAGAGCGAAGGTATTGACCAT
Organism: Brevibacterium sp. FAM 24630; assembly: GCF_049804075.1. Classification (NCBI taxonomy): domain Bacteria; kingdom Bacillati; phylum Actinomycetota; class Actinomycetes; order Micrococcales; family Brevibacteriaceae; genus Brevibacterium; species Brevibacterium sp. FAM 24630. Next base: position 45,855 of record NZ_JBNBZD010000003.1, on the reverse strand, counting down.
CCCGACCATCCGCACACCCATCGAGAAGTCGCCGACGACCGCCTCGGTGTCGTTTTCGGCGGCGTCCTTGGCCAAAGAGGTGAACAGGGCCGTGGCCAGGGATACTGCGATGAGCGAGTGCGGGAGCATGAACACGAGGTACGCATTCGTATAGGCCGTGTTCGAAGCGTTTCCGTCTCCCGGCACCGAGGATCCGGCGGCGACTCGGGAGATGATGAGGAACCCGATCTGACCGACGAGCATCGCCGCGAACGTCCAGAAGGCGACCTTGCCGGCCGCTCCGAGTCCGACCCCGCGGAAGCCGAAGGTCGGTTTGTACTTGAAGCCGATGCGTTTGAGTGGCCAGAGGAGGATGAGCGCCTGAGCTGCCACGCCGAGGGTGGCGGTGCCGGCGATGAGGGCGATCTTGTCCGGAGTCCAGGTATCCAGTCCGTGCGGGGAGGCGTTGTTCGTTCCGAAGACGATGATGAAGACCGCGAGGCCGGCGATCGCCACGATGTTGTTGAGCGCGGGCGCCCACATATACGGGCCGAACGAGGACTTCGCATTGAGGACTTGGCCCAGCAGCGTATAGAGGCCGTAGAAGAACAGCTGCGGCAGGCACCAGTACGCGAAGGCCGTGGCCAGCGCCAGCTGTTCGTGACTCCACCCCGAGGAATAGAGCCAGACGAGCAGCGGGGCCGCGACGGTCGCGATGATGGTCACCGCGCCGAGGATGAGGAAGGACAGGGTCAGCAGCCGGTTCGTGAAGTCCTCGCCGCCGTCCTTCTGTTTCGAGGCACGCACGATCTGCGGGACGAGCACGGCATTGACCACACCGCCGGCCAGCAGCATGTACAGGGTGTTGGGCACCTTGTTCGCGACGTCGAAGGCGTCGGCCTGGACGAAGGTCACACCGATCGCGGTGGCCAGCATCGAGGCCTTGGCGAAGCCGAGCACCCGCGAAGTCAGGGTGCCTGCGGTCATGATTGCCGAGGACCGGGCCAGGGATGAGAAGCTGGACAAGCGCTACCTCTTTTCGGGGTCGTCGGTCTGGGCGCGGGCCATCGCGTCGGCCAGCTGCTGTTCGGGGATCTTCGGACGCCCGCGCGAGATCGTCTTGATCAAGCCGATCACGAACACCGCGGCCAGGGCCAATCCGGCCACGGCCGTGCCGATGTTCTCCCAATCGGCGCGGACCCGCACAAGCAGCGACTCATCCCTGGGCAGGACGGCCCCATCGTCGGTGACCATCTCGATCGTGGTCGGCACATCGGCATTGGCCAGGCCTTCGACGGGGACGTCGACACGCATCGTCTCCGCAGCCGGAACCTGCACGGTCTCCGTCTCCTGGGTCCGCAGCTGCGGGGTGGAGGATTTCATTCGGATCCGCAGAGTCGCCTCGGCGGGGGAATCATTGACGATCGTGACGGGAATCGTCGTCTTCACGCCGGTGACGAGGAGGACGGACGATCCCTTGCGCAGGTGCAGGCTGTCCATGAGCTTCCGGCTCTGGTCCCGGGCCTTATCCGCGCAGTCGTTCGCCTTCGGATCCAGGGTCCACGCCGCCGAGGTGCAGCTGAGCAGTTCCCGATCCAAGCGGATGTCCGCGCTCTTCCGGTCGCTGAAGACGCTGTTGAAACCCGTCTGGTTCGATCGGGTCTGGGCCAGGGACGTCACCGTGGATTTGCGGATGTGCGCAGCGTCGGAATCGGTGCGGAGCAGCCCGCGGGCCTCCGACGGCGAGTCGAGGAGTTCGTCGGCCCCGGTCGGGGCGATCCACGGCGCGGAGGTGAGCGCCTCGACCGTCTTCTCCCACCCCGCCGAGGCGGCCGTGCGCGGCAGGGGCACCAGGAGGTTGCGCGCGCGATAGGGGGCTTCGGATTGGATCGCGGCCGATTCGGCGACGAGCTCGGACAGCGCCGAGGCGGGATGTTCGGAAGTGATCGCGGCGGTGCTCATGTCCGTGAGCTTCGAATCGGTGATCAGCGTATCGATCGTCGATTCCCCATCGTCGGTGATCGTCGTCTGCGAATGGGCATCGTCGTGGATGCCGGTGATCGACGGCTGCTGCTCATCACTGAGGATCGCAGTGGAGTTGCCCGACTTCTTCAGTGCCCGCAGTCCGCTCTTCGTCGCGCTGCCGGCCACCGGCCAGGCGATGTCCGTGCGTGCTTCGGGGAAGACGTCCTTGACGATCGCGCGCTGCTTCTGCGCGAAGGAGCCGAGCCGGTCGATCTTGCTGCCGTGGAGTGAGTGGAGATCGGGATCGCCGAAAGGCAGGGCGACGACCGTGTGCTTCTGTGCCTTGGAGACGAAGTCCTCGTACCAGGCGTCGAGGCGTTTGCGGCGCTCCTCTTCGGCTTTGAGTTCGGCGTCGCTGGCTCCGGTGTCCTCGTTCTCAGCGACTCCGACCGGTGGGGTCTGGGTCTGCTCACCGTCCTCGTCGCCGGCCTCCTCGGTCTGCTCCGAGTCCTCGCCGTCGGCGGGAGGAGGTTCGGCGATCGCGGCTTCGAAGGAGGTGATGACTCTCGGGTCGACGGCGAGTGCGAGTTCTTTGTGGTCGAGCAGCTTCATGATCGTCGACAGCGAACCGCCGTCTGCGATGGCCTTGTCGAGCTGCTCGGCGGGGATGAGTCCGTCCTCGGAATGTCCGGGCAGAGTGACCGGGGCGAGCAGGCTGAGCTTCGTCTGGTCGAACTTCGGCGTCGGATACCACGTCGTGAAGCCGAGCGCGGAGGCGCGCAGTCCGGTGCCGTCGCCGAGCTGAACGGCGAGACCGCGCGGACCCCAGGAACTCACGGGCGAGGACTTGCTCAGGCCCAGGTCGTCGGCCTCGACAGTGAAGGTGAACTCGGCGGAGGTGCCGGGATCGATGGTGTCCTCGATCGGCGTGTCGAGGGTGATCCCCGAGTCGCTGTCCGCCTCGGAGCTCTTGTCCTTCTCTGCCTTCTTCCGGGCCTTCGGTCCATCGTGTTCGAGGTCGGCGACGGTGCGGTGCTCAGACCCTCCCCGCTTCCAGTCGCTGAGCCGGGACTCCGAATCGAGCTTGCGGGTCGACATCTGCAGACTCAGGGTCGGCTTCTCGATCGCCTTGTCGGTGGGGTTCGCGACGATTCCGCGGACCGTGAGCGTGCCCTTCTCATCGACCCAGGGTGTGACCTCGTCGAGGGTGATCGTGGGCTTGTCCGCCTGTGTATCGGTCGTCTGCGCCTCCGTGGTGCCCTGAGTATCGGCTGCTGCCGGGGATGCGGACAGAAGCGGAAGCGCGAAAACCGGCCCTGCGAGCAGCATGAGCGTGCTCAGCAGGGCGGTGACGAATCGCAGGCGGCGGATGGGAATGGGTTTCACTGCTCCAGTCGGGACACCATCGGTCGGGCGGCGGCGACGATGCGGCGCTCATTGGCGAAGGAGAGTCGCGAACGCAGGTCGTTGAAGGGCACCCACGCGGCATCGATCGCTTCTTGGTCAGGATCATTATCCACTGTCAGGGTCCCCGATCGTGCACGGAGGAGGAAATGGTGGACGAGTTTGTGGATCCGGATCCCGGTCACGGTGAACCAGTAGTCGACGGTGCCCAGCGGGCAGATGATCTGTCCCGCGATCCCGGTCTCCTCCTCCACCTCACGGCGGGCTGCCTCGGCGGGAGTCTCGGTGCCTTCGAGATGGCCCTTGGGCAGGCACCATTCGATCCGGCCGGCCCGGTTGATGCGCGCGATGACGGCCACGGTCAGCTTCGGATGAGAGAAGTCGACGACGATGCCACCGGCGGAGATCTCCTCCACCGTGGTGCGGCGGGACGCCCGGGGTCCCGGCTTGGGCATCGGTGTGGTCATTCTCCTACCTTAGTAGGCGAATCTTGGAAGTTCCGTGTCACCGGCTCCCGGTAGGCTTATGGGGATCGGAACTTCCGCCTGTGGCCGGGCGGCATGTCTGAGCCGGCAAGAGCAGAAATCTGGAAGAGAAGGAGCTCGGTGGACCCGCAGACCGCGCACGCCCGACTGCACGACAAGCTCGATGAGCTCGAACACATCCTCGGCCCGCTGGGTCAGAGGTTCTCCGCGGCCGGTTTCGAACTCGCCCTCGTCGGCGGGTCCGTCCGTGACGCGCTGCTCGGCCGTCCGATGCCCGACCTCGACTTCACGACCGATGCGCATCCCGATGACATCCTCGGGCTCATCGCCGACTGGGTCGACACGCACTGGGACATCGGTCGGGAATTCGGCACCATCGGAGCCGTGAAGTCCGGTGTGCAGATCGAGATCACGACCTACCGCGCCGAAGCCTATGAGTCCGATTCGCGCAAACCGACCGTGCGCTTCGGCACGGACCTCGACGCCGACCTCGTCCGCCGCGACTTCACCATCGGGGCGATGGCGATCCGCCTGCCGTCGAAGACCTTCGTCGATCCGCACCAGGGCTTCGACGATCTCATCGCTGGGCGCATCCGCACTCCCGGCGCGCCCGCGGACTCCTTCTCCGATGATCCGCTGCGGATGATGCGCGCGGCGCGATTCACCTCTCAACTCGGGCTCGACCCTGTTTCCGAGGTGGAGCTGGCGATGACCGAGATGGCCGAACGCATCGACATCATCTCCGCCGAACGCATCCAGGTCGAACTCGTCAAACTCATGACCGGCATCGATCCGGCCGCCGGCATCGACCTGCTTGTGCGCACCGGCCTCGCCGACCACGTCCTGCCCGAGGTGGCGGGACTGCAGCTCGAGACCGACGAGCACCACCGGCACAAGGACGTCTACCAGCATTCGCTGACCGTGCTGCGTCAGGCCATCGAACTCGAAGAACGCTATGCCGCGGCCCAGGCGGAAGCCGGCATGGCCGATGATGATCCGCAGCGTCTCAGAGTCCCGGACTTCGTCGTCCGCTTCGCCGCGCTCATGCACGATGTCGGCAAACCGGCCACGCGCCGCTTCCAGCCCGGAGGCGCTGTGACCTTCTACCACCATGATGCGGTGGGAGCGAAGCTCACGGCCAAGCGGATGAAGGCGCTGCGCTTCGACAAGGACACGACGAAGGCGGTCGGCCGCCTCGTCGAACTGCATCTGCGGTTCTACGGCTACGGGGATGCCGGCTGGACGGATTCGGCGGTGCGCCGCTACGTCACCGACGCCGGTCCCATGCTCTCCCGTCTGCACATCCTCACCCGTGCCGACGTCACCACCCGCAACAAGCGCAAAGCCGACCGGTTGGCTTTCGCCTATGACGATCTCGAGAAGCGCATCGACGTCCTCGCCAAGCAGGAGGAACTCGCGTCGATCCGTCCCGACCTCGACGGCCGGCAGATCATGGAGATCCTCGACATCGAACCATCGCCGCTGGTGGGCCGCGCGTACAAGCATCTGCTCGAGCTGCGGATGGAGCACGGACCACTCGGGCCCGAGCGCGCCGAGGCGGAGCTGCGCACATGGTGGGAAGACCACGGTCAGTGACCGACTGCTGCTGATCCGCCTGCGCCGAGTTCTCGACCGACCCCGCTGATCTGCGGACTGATCTGTGCTGATAGTTTCGGAATCGTCTAGATTTGTGCTTGGCGTCACAGACTGTGGCGTGGGCGATAGTGTGAGGAGAGAGCAATGACGGTGACCGACGAGTTCAGAGCAGCCCGAGATCAGCTGATCGAGCTCCGCAGCGACTACGACGCTGCCCGCGAGAAGTTCGAATGGCCGCGTTTCACACACTTCAACTTCGCCCTCGACTGGTTCGACAAGATCGCGGAGAACAATGACAACCCGGCCCTGTGGATCGTCGAACAGGACGGAACCGAGGGCAAGTGGAGCTTCGCGGAGCTCTCGGCCCGGTCGAACCAGGTGGCCAACCACTTCCGCCGCGCCGGCATCAAGCGTGGTGACCATGTCATGGTCATGCTCAACAACCAGGTCGAACTGTGGGAGACGATGCTCGCCGGCATCAAGCTCGGCGCCGTGCTGCTGCCCGCGACGACGCAGCTGGGGCCCATCGATCTGACCGATCGCGTCGAACGCGGCAAGGCCGAGTTCGTCGTCGCCGGCACCGAGGATGCCGCGAAGTTCGATGATGTCGAATCCGAAGTCGTGCGCATCGTCGTCGGCGGTGAGCCCACCCGCCAGCAGGACTACAGCTACTCCGACGCCGATGAGGAGAGCACCGATTTCGACCCGCAGGGCAGCTCACGAGCTGATGACCTGCTGCTGCTCTACTTCACCTCGGGCACGACATCGAAGGCGAAGATGGTCGCTCACTCGCACGTCTCCTACCCCGTCGGCCACCTTTCGACCATGTACTGGATGGGACTGACCCCGGGCGACGTCCACCTCAACGTCGCCTCGCCCGGTTGGGCCAAGCACGCGTGGTCGAACATCTTCACTCCGTGGATCGCCGAGGCCTGCGTCTTCCTCTACAACTACTCGCGCTTCGACGCGAACGCGCTGATGGAGACCATGGACCGGGTCGGTGTGACGAGCTTCTGCGCCCCTCCGACAGTGTGGCGGATGCTCATCCAGGCCGACCTCAAGCATCTGAAGAATCCTCCGACGAAGGCCCTGGGCGCCGGCGAGCCGCTCAACCCCGAGGTGATCGACCGCGTCAAGAACGACTGGGGCGTGCTCATCCGCGACGGCTTCGGCCAGACCGAATCGACCCTGCAGATCGGCAACCCGCCGGATCAGGAGCTCAAGTACGGTTCGATGGGCAAGGCCCTGCCCGGCTTCGACGTCGTGCTCGTCGACCCGGCCACCGGCGAAGAGGGAGACGAGGGCGAGATCTGTCTGCGTCTCGACCCGCGTCCCATCGGCCTGACCAGCGGCTACTGGAGCAACGAGGAGAAGACGGCCGAAGCCTTCTCCGGCGGCGTCTACCACACCGGTGACGTGGCCGAACGCGATGAGAACGGGTTCATCACCTACGTCGGCCGTGCTGATGACGTGTTCAAGGCCAGCGACTACCGACTCTCTCCGTTCGAACTCGAGAGCGTGCTCATCGAACACGAAGCCGTCGCCGAGGCGGCCGTCGTGCCCTCGCCGGACCCGCTGCGCCTGGCCGTGCCGAAGGCCTATGTCGTCGTCTCCGACAAGTTCGAGGCCAACGCCGAGACCGCACGGTCGATCCTCGCCTACTGCCGTGAGAATCTGGCACCGTACAAGCGCATCCGCCGTCTCGAGTTCGCCGAACTTCCGAAGACGATCTCCGGCAAGATCCGACGCGTCGAGCTGCGGGCGCGCGAGGACCAGCTCCACCCGTTCAGCGGCGAACCCGCCGTCGAGGGCAGCGAATACGCGGATACGGACTTCGACCTCAAGAGCTGACTCCGGTCGGTCGCACCCCTGGCCCCCGGCCGCCTCGGTCGTGCAAACGCGCCGTTCAACAGGGAGTCAGGTTTTCGATGGTTCCTCGTATCGAAAACCTGACTCCCTGTTGAATGTGAGCAAACACGCACATGTCATGGTTGAAAATCATGCCGTGAAGTAAAATACCTGGTGAGATGCTCTGCGCCGGGTTACTCGGTGGACTGTACGGTAACCTCTCGCGATCGGAGGGTACGAGGCTCAGCACTTTTTCACCCTCTACTAAAGAAGGCGTGCCAGACTGAGGGGCGTCTTTGACCTTTTTCGGACCTCGTCGCCACGCATCGCGGCAGGCTGACTGACCTGGAGGACCTTGGGTGGCTAAGGGACAACACAGAGCCAAGAACATCGGCAGGAATACGAAGAATCTGCTCAACTACCCGCGAGCGGGTGTGAGCGGCTGGACTCGTTTCCTGCCGAGCATTCGCGTACTCGTCGTCGGCGGGCTCAGCCTCGTCATCGCGCTGTGCGTGCTCTTCGCTGTCGGATATGCGGCGACGGACATCCCGGAGCCGAACCTCGAGGCAACCGGTCAGACCTCGACGATCTACTACAGCGATGGCAAGACCCCCATCGGCCAGTACAAGGTCGAAGACCGCAAGTCCGTGGAGTTCGACGAGATCTCCGAGCCGATGCAGAAGGCCGCGATCGCCGCTGAGGACACCTCGTTCTACGAGAACCGCGGCATTTCGATCAAGGGTCTGTCCCGAGCGGTGGTCGGTGTGGCGACGAACAAGTACGCGGGTGGCGGTTCGACGATCACCCAGCAGTACGTGAAGAACTTCTACCTCACGAACGAGCATTCCTTTGATCGCAAGATCAAGGAGATGTTCATCTCGCTCAAGATCGACCAGCAGCAGTCGAAGGACGAGATCCTCACGAACTATCTCAACACCATCTATCTGGGCAGGCGCTCCTACGGCGTCGAGGTGGCTGCACAGAACTACTTCGACAAATCGGCGAAGGACCTCGACGTCAGTGAGTCCGCTCTCTTGGCCGCGATGATTCAGCGTCCCGGTGCTGCCGACCCCTCGGATAATCCCGAGGCTTACGAGGACCGCTTCGACTATGTGGTCAAGTCGATGGTCGACGAAGGCTTCATCACCGAAGATCAGGCCGTGAAGGTCAAGTTGCCGAAGGTGGAGAAGCAGAACAAGGAATCCTCGCTGTCCGGCCAGAAGGGCTACATGTGGGACTTCGTCCGCCGCGAGGCACTGCGGAAGCTCGACATCGATGAAGCCCAGCTCGACCGCGGCGGCTACAACATCGTCACAACTTTCGACAAGGATCGGATGAAGGCGGCCGAACAGGCCATTAAGTCATTGCCGCCGAACCAGCCCGAAGGCATGCAGGCCGGACTCGTCTCGATCGACCCGGACAACGGTGGAATCGAAGCCTTTTACGGTGGCAAGAACTATCTCGACCAGGCATTCAATGCCTCCACACAGAGCCATGTGCAGGCCGGTTCGACGTTCAAGCCCTTCGCCCTTGTGGCCGGGTTCGAGAACGGTGTGCGCCTGACCGATTCCTACCCCGGTTCCAGCCCGACAACGTTGAACAATGACGGCACGCCCTGGCCGGTGAAGAACTTCGGGAATACGAGCTACGGACCGGTGAGCCTGCTCAAGGCGACCCAGTCCTCGATCAATACAGCCTATGCCGCTCTGAATGTGCAGGTCGGGCCGGACAAAACCGTAGACGTCGCCGAACGTGCGGGACTGAGCCCGAACTGCACGAAGAAGGAGATGAAGGCCGGCAATACGGGCGGCTGCTCGATCGAGCTGACCCCGAACCCGTCGAACGTGCTCGGCACACCGAGTGTCAAGCCCATCGATATGGCTTCGGCGTACGCGACCTTCGCCTCCAACGGTGTCCACCACGAGACCCACTCGATCAAGACGATCCACCAGGGTGCCGAGGACAAGGAAGTGTACAAGGCCGAGACCAAGGGAAAGCGCGTCTTCGACAAGGCCGTCGCTGCGGAGACCTCCTACGCTCTGCAACAGGTCGTCAACGGCGGATCGGGCAGCTACGCCCAGAACGTCGGTCGACCCGTAGCCGGGAAGACCGGTACTTCCACGTCGAACAAGTCGGCTTGGTTCTCCGGCTACACCCCGAACCTCGCAACCTCGGTCGTGCTCTACCGCGAAGTCGACGGCAAGTCGATCTCGATCGGACCCTATGGCGGACGCGGCGAAGTCACCGGTGGCTCATTCCCCGTGCAGGTGTGGACAGACTACATGCAGCAGGCCCTCCAGGGTGAGAAGGTCGAACAGTTCCCCGCCCGCGGAGAACTGCCCGACAAGCCGAAGCCGAAGAACACCAACGCTCCAGCGGCTCCGAAACCCAAGCCTGCTCCCAAGGCTCCGTCGGACAACAGCGACGGCGATAAGAGCAAGGAGACCAAGGCTCCGATCGAGCCGCCGAAGGACGACGAGGACAAGGACAAGAACAAGGACTCGGATTCCAAGGACGGCAACAAGGACTCCGAAAAGGACGCCGACGGTAAAGATTCCGACGGCAAGGACGACAAGAACTCCGACAACGGGGACAACGAGGATTCGGGTGACGGAGGCGACGGCGACGAGTCCGGTTCGGATGAGGACCCGCCGAAGGATAAAGATGATGGGCCGGCAGGCAAGCTTCCTGTTGAGCCGCCGAAGTCGCCGGGGCGCAATGACTAGTAACCTCTAGCCATGCCCTCGAAGCCCAGTACCCGGATCGCCGAGCCTCTGCTCGGCGGTCCGGTCGGCATTCACCTCGGTGTCGCCGGTCGCCGGTTCCGCAGCGCGCAGGCGTACGCCTTCGCAGCAGTCCTCGGTGTCACCACTTTCCTTGCCCTGGCACTGCAGGGGCCGTGTCTGAACTCGGGATACGAACAGCCCGCCGCCTCGGCGAGGATGTGCGCGGGCCCCCTCTCAACGGCCTTCGCCGGTGACGTCAATCCCGAAGTGCTCGGCCGCTCGCACGGTGGTGCGGGAGCATTGGCACCACTCGAGGCCCGCCTGGTCGACCTGCTCCACCTGGTCACGAACGACGTCTCACTGTTCATGGTCGTCGTGCTCCTGCTCAACACCGCCGGGATCGCGGCCCTCGGTGCGGGACTGCTCGTCCTCGCCCGCGAACGCGCCTGGCTGATCGCGGTTTTCGCCTCCCCGCTCATTCTCTTCACCCTCGGCTCCACACTCGACCCGCTCGCCCTAGCCCTGAGCATTTGGGCGATGGTCCTCTTCACAGGCTCTCCGCCGGTACCTCCGCGCGGCTGGCCGGCCGGCGTGCTGCTGGGCATCGCGGCATTCATCAACCCGCTCGCCCTGCTCGTCCTCCTCGCCCTCGCCGTGGCCGGGCCGCACCCGGCACGGGGACTTCAGCCACGGGACCCGCGGATGATGCTCGCCGCGGCCATGATCACCTCGGCGCTTCTGCTCGTCATCGACCGCACGGCTGTCGACCGGGTCATCCACTGGTACTCCGATGCTGTCGACGGCGGCTCCTTCGCCTCGATTCTGCTCATGGCCGACCTCGGCGACACCGCACTGTGGGCCCCGCTGTGGATCATCGCCAGCGGCGGAGTGATCCTCGCCGTGGCCATCGCCCTGCACATGGTGCGACGCACCGGCCTCGACCCGGCCGTGTCCGCGTGTCTGCTCATCGGAGGCTGCCTGCTTCTGGCACCGGGCCTCATGCCCTGGGACAGCTTGTGGCTGCTGCCGTTCGTCGCCCTGTCCATCCGCCGCTGGTGGGTGCTCATCGTCTGGACCCTCGCCGAGGCGGTCTTCGCCGTCGGCATCCGACTCGGCGATGTCTCCGGCTACGAACTCGACGAGGGCCTCGATGCCGCCTTCGTCGCGCTCTTCGCCCTGCTGCGACTCCTCGCCCTCGTCCTCGTCGTCATCATGGCCGGGGACAACCTCTACCGGCGACGGATCCGCGGCCGCACGGCGACGGAGGGGCCGCCTCGGCGAGGGGAGGAACCTCGACACCCGCCCACGCCCGATGCCGACGCAGGGTACGGGGACCATCAGGACGCAGGCCGTAAGGAAGACCACGCGGACGGACATGACAGCTCGCCGATGCGTCGACTAGACTAGCGAGGTCTGTTCCCATTTCGTGACCAGCACGGAAGCGGGACGGACATGCATATACCCTCCTGCCATGGACCGACCATGGCCGCAAAGACCAGAGGAGGTGGGTGACATATGCGTAAGTACGAGCTCATGCTCATTCTTGACAACGACCTCGAAGAGCGGACGCTGGCTGACACCGTGAACAACCTGATCAAGGTTGTCCCGGCTGAGAACGGCACCGTCGACAACGTGGACATCTGGGGACGTCGTCGCTTCGCGTACGAGATCCAGAAGAAGTCCGAGGGCTACTACGTCGTGGTGGATTTCCACGCCGAGCCTGCAACGACCAAGGAACTCGATCGTCAGCTCGGACTCAACGAGTCCGTTCTGCGCACGAAGATCCTCCGCCCGGACGCCAAGTAAGGCATCTAAGCTACCTCGCTTCAAGGAGCATTCAATGGCAGGCGAAACAGTCATCACGGTCGTCGGGAACCTGACCAGCGATCCCGAACTGCGCTTCACACCCAACGGTGCTGCAGTCGCAAACTTCACCGTGGCCTCGACGCCGCGTATCTTCGACCGTCAGGCCAACGAGTTCAAGGACGGGGAAACCCTGTTCCTGCGCTGCTCGGTATGGCGTGAAATGGGAGAGAACGTCGCCGAATCCCTGCAGCGTGGTACACGGGTCGTCGTTCAGGGCCGTTTGAAATCCCGGTCCTTCGAAACCAAGGAAGGCGAGAAGCGCACCGTCATGGAGCTGGATGTCGACGAAGTCGGCCCCAGCCTGCGACGCGCCACCGCCCAGGTGACGAAGAACACCCCCGGCGGCGGAGGATTCTCCGGCGGCGGCAACTTCGGCGGAGGCCAGGGCGGAGGCGGCCAGCAGGGCGGCTTCGGCAACCAGCAGTCCTCCGGATGGGGCAACAACCCCCAGCAGGGCGGCCCTCAGGGCAGCCAGCAGGGTGGTCAGCGCCAGGGCGGCTACGGCCAGGGCAACAACGCACCGGGCAACGATCCGTGGGCATCATCGAACCCGCAGAGCGGAAACGGCGGCTGGGGCAACCCGGGCGCCGACGAACCCCCGTTCTGATCCACGTCTGAAGACATTTCGTTAACAGGAGATACTCATGGCCAAGCCAGAGATCCGGAAGCCTATCAAGAAGAAGGCTAATCCGCTCAAGAAGGGCGAAGCGGCGACCATCCACTACAAGGACACCGCTACGCTCCGTAAGTTCATTTCCGACCGCGGCAAGATCCGTGCACGTCGCGTCACCGGTGTGACCGTGCAGGAACAGCGCGTCATCGCAAAGGCTGTCAAGAACGCCCGCGAGATGGCACTTCTGCCCTACTCGAGCTCAGCTCGCTGATCGGAGGGAAAGAAATATGCCTAACCGCAAAGTGATTCTGAACCAGGAAGTCGACGGCCTCGGTGCCGCCGGCGATGTCGTCGAGGTTCGTGCCGGATACGCACGCAACCTGCTGCTGCCCCGTGGCTGGGCTTCGGCCTGGAGCGCCGGCGCCGAGAAGCACATCGAGTCCGTCCGCAAGGCCCGTCAGGCCAAGCAGATCGCCGACCACGATGAGGCTGTCAAGGTCAAGGGCGAACTCGAGTCGTCCACGGCTCGCATCGACATGAAGGCCGGCAAGAACGGTCGCCTCTTCGGCGCCGTCACCCCGGCTCTCGTGGCCGAAGCGCTGCAGACGGCAATCGGGCACGACTTCGATCGTCGCCAGGTCGCTCTGACCGAGCACGTCAAGACCCCGGGCAGCTACAACGCTGTCGTGCGCGTCAACGACGAGATCACCGCGAAGATCAAGTTCGAGGTCATCGGCAAGGCCTGATCGGCCCCATCCGTTGATCCGGACGTGGCGAGAGGGCTGCCCGGTCCGTACCGACCGGCACGACCCTCCCCACACCACCGCCGAGGCGGCACCTGTATTCAGGTGCCGCCTCGGCGCGTCTGTCAGGGTTTGCGGCGTCCGCTGGAGCGTGCGGCGTCGGTTGGAGCAGATCGGCCCTTCAGGCATCGGCCGGATAGGTGACGCGTGCATCCTCATCGAGCACCGCCCCCGCACTCAGCTTCGCCGCATCGATATGGTCATGGCCGAGCACGTGGGCGACCTTGAGCCCACGGCCGAGCAGCTGATCGGCGATGATCCTCCGGTGGCAGCGCCACCACACGGCTTCTGAGCACATGAGCGCACATCGTACGTCCTCACCCCAGTCGACGAGGGTGTCGAGGTCCGTACGGAACTCCTCGGACAGGCAGTGGTCGGCGTAGTTGTGGAAGCTTCTGTTCTGCCACCAAGCGTTGACGTCGAACGGCACCGTGCGGCTGACCGGTCGCCGGCCGGTCAGTCCCTCGAGGCGCCGCAGCTCGATCCCCGCCTCGGCGAGGTCGGTCTCAAGGGTGTCGGCGTTGAACTGGGGATTCCGGTTCGATCCTGGGAGTTTGCGGACGTCGACGACCACCTCGGTGCCGGTGGCCGTGAGGAGATCGATGAACTCGTTCAGTTCACGATTCGAATGCCCGATGGTGAGAAACTCGGATTCCCTTGCCGCGGGGGTCGGGTCGGTCATCGCTTGTCGATGCGGTGAAGTGCGCTGCCCTTGTGCGCGGCGATGTGGTCGGTCTTATCGCTGCGGATCTCGTACTGAGGTTCGTCCGGCGATGCCCGTCGGTTGTGCCCCTTGTACTCGAAATCCGAGGTGTGGACCTTGGTGATCGTACCGGAGACCTCGCCCGCTTCCGAGTTCCATCCCACGTGATCACCGACGTTGAATTCGGATCCCATGCTGCCTCCTCGACCTCAATGGCTGTGTTCCCATCCAAACACGAAGGTCGACGGAAGGGAACCAGGTGTCTCGGGGTCCTCGCTTCCGACCGACCGGCCGGTGTGCAACAGTGGAAGGGTGGCCCGCCGATCACCGGCATGAGCGAACGGAGAGTCCATGAACAGGCTGTTCATCAGCGCTGGCAACCGATTGGTCGCCTCGATCGTCCTCGGTCTCGTCGTCGGCGTCGTCATCGCGCTGGTCGAGGCCGCCGCATTCGCGACACTCGTCGGGATCACCGTTGTCACCACGACCTTCGTCATCCTGGGCACGGCAGTGCTGTGGCCCATGGACGCCGAGGCGACTCAAGCGAATGCGAAGCGCGAGGACTTCCGGCCCATCATCGACGAGGTCGTCGTCACCGTCGCCCAGCTGCTGGGCATCGGCGGCATCGTCGGTCTGCTCATCATGGGAGGATCCGATGCCGGACCCCTGCCGGCAGCGATCGCCCTCCTCGGTGTGTTCATGTCCTGGGCCGGCCTGCAGCTGCTCTACTCCGCCCGGTACGCTTTCCTATACTTCGACGGTGACGAGCCGGCGGGCATCGACTTCAACACGGATGTCCCGCCGAGATATCAGGACTTCCTCTACTTCGGGTTCTCCGTGGGCATGTCCCTCGGAGTGCCCGATACGAGTGTGTCGACCACCGAGATCCGGGCCGTGTTGCTGCGCCACAGCCTCCTGTCCTACATCTTCAACGCCGTCATCCTCGCCACGGCGATCAACCTCGTCGTGGGAGTGTTCATCGACTGAGTCCGAGGGAGGCGTCGGGGAGCTCAGTCAGTGCTGAGATCGGCGATGAGGGCGTCGATGAAGGATTCGCAGGCGGCGATCTGCTCGAGTTCGATGAACTCATCGGGAGCGTGCGCCTGGGCGATGTCTCCGGGCCCGCAGACGACGGTCGGGATGCCCGCGTTCGAGAACAGCCCCGCCTCAGTGCCGTAGGTGACCTTGTCATCGGTGGCGATGCCGCCCCAGTTCGCGGCGAGGTCGACGATGTCGGCACCGGCGGGAGTCTCGCAGCCGGGGGCACCGGCTTCGATGGTGAAGTCGACGCCGGCGGTGTCGTTCTCGGCCGCCATCTGGCGACCCAGGCGCGCGGCTTCGGCGCGGAAACGGGCGATGAGCTCTTCCCGATCGACCGAGCCCAGCGATCTGAACTCGAACTGCACGCTCGCCTCGGCGGGGATCGTATTGACGGCGATGCCGCCGCTGAACGTGTTCGCCGTGACCGAGGTGAACGGCACGACATAGGCCTCGTCGAAGGGTCCCTCGGTGCGGAATTCGGCGGCGACCGCGTGGACGAAGGCGACGAACTCGGAGGCGTAGGCGATGGCGTTGACGCCTTCGGGAGTGAGCGAGGAGTGAGCGGCCACACCGTGGAAGTCGACGCGGAAGACGTTCATCGACTTGTGACCGCGGATGACGCGCATGCTCGTGGGTTCGCCGACGACGCAGCCGCGAGGTGCCAGCTGCGCCTCGGTGATCGCTTCGACGAGGGACACCGCACCGACGCATCCGATCTCTTCGTCATAGGAGAAGGCGAGGTGGATGGGTTCGCGCAGCTTCGCGGCCGCCAGGGTCTCGAGGCGGGAGAGGATGACGCCGACGAAGGACTTCATGTCCGCACTGCCGCGGGCATAGTACTTTCCATCGCGGATCTCGGGTGCGAATGGGACCGATGACCAGTCCTGGCCGTCGACGGGGACGACATCGGTGTGACCGGAGAGGACGACTCCGCCGGTCTTCGTGCCGTCGGCGGCGGGTATGGTGGCGAGCAGGTTGGCCTTCGTGCCCTCGGGATTCGGGATCCGCAGGAAGGTGATGCCGGCGGCTTCGAGGCGGGCTTCGACGTGCTCGATGAGCGGGAGGTTCGAGTCCCGGCTCGTCGTGTCGAACGTGATGAGATCGGTGATCTCGGAGATGGTGGCCTCGGCGGGCTGAGCTGGCACGACTGCTCCTGACGGTCGGATGCTGATGGCGTCGATCCGGTCGTCTCGCTGAGTCTGTGGCGCAGAGCCCGTGCGGTCCCGGCGCAGGACAGCGGTGACCAGACCCCTCTCACTCTACGGGTCGGGCTTCGCCAGCGCGCCACCGGCCCGGTGCCTGGACGTGGAGCACCCCGGCCCGTGCCTGGACGCGGAGCATGCCGGCCCGTCAGCGTCACAACCTCCCGGCAGCCGCACAACCTCTCGCCAGCCGCACAGCCTCCCGTTGCACCGGTGCGTTGTGGCGGTAAGAGTCCGGTGTGGCGGGAACGGTGAGGGATGCTCAGCCCCTGGCAGGGGTGTGTGGGGTGTGCGAGCGAGAGATCTTCAGACTCCAGCGAGGATCAGCAGGGCTTCATTTCGTGTTTCGAGTCCGTCGTCAGGGATTTCGGCCGACAGCTCTTCGCGCATGACCGCTCGCTTCACCGGATCCATCGTCAGCTGAGCCGAGTAGGTGAACAGCATCGACAGCCAATTGTGCCTCGAATACCAGAGATCTTCGGCGAAAACGGATTCGTGCGGCGTGAAACCGGAGGCACGCAGCTGTGTGAGGGCAGGGTGCTCGACAGCGTCGAAGTTGCCCGCGGTCTCTGCCGTGCCCGGGTCCGCTGGCGTGCTCGGGTCCGCAGCAGTCCTCGGATTCGGTGCAGCACCCAGATTCGGTGCAGCACCCAGACTCGCGGTCGTGCCCTCGGCGTGGAAACGAGCGGAGATCGCATCGAGCCGGTCGCGGAACTCACCCTTCGGTTCGATATCGTTCCAGGCCAGGGCCAGTTTTCCCGCGGGTTCGAGCAAGGTGCGGATTCGCGGCAGAGCAGCAATCGAGTCTACCCAGTGGAAGGACTGTCCGAAGCTGATGAGGTCGAACATGCGGCCGTATGCCTCCCAATCCTCGAACGTCGAGATCTCCACTTCGAGGCCCTTGGACCTGGCGACCTGTGCCATCGCGGTGTCCGGTTCGACCGCGAGGATCTCAGCCCCTGCGTCCCTCAGCTGGGTCGCGAGGATGCCGGTTCCCGAACCGACGTCGAGGATGCGCGGGTCGCCCGTGCGAGACTCGGCGGTCGTCCTGGCTGCCTGCATGATCTCCGTGATGAGTGGGGCAGGATACTTCGGCCGGTAGGCGTCGTAGTCTCGGGCCACCTCGCCGAAGGATTCCGCCCGCTCACGATCCTCGAAATACTCCATCCACCGAGCCTAGCGTTCATGGGCGGCTCGGAGCCGCCTCGGCGAGTTGGGGGTTCTGATCAGATACTGATCGACTCGGGCTCGGGGAACTCCGCGAAGCTCAGCTCGTCATCGGTCGGGGCCAACTCGAGATAGCTGGGAATGTCGTCGTCGATGAAGAGCAGGAGCATCGCCCCGGATACACCGGCAGTGAGGACGATGCGATCCGACCAGTCCCCGTCGCCGCCTTGGTCGTTGCGTTTGTCATCGTCGGTGCGATGTCTGGGGCGCATGCCGATGCTCGGGCAGATGCCGCAACCACATTCATTTGTCACCAGCACCTCGCCGAGGCTGTTCTCCCAGGTCCGTCTCCGTTCGGCCGTGATCGGCACCGGCGGGTCCCAGGCGTCTCGCTGCTGAGAAGTGAAGTTCGCGTAGTCCGATTCGTCGGGAGAGGTCGTGGCACAACGGATGATGAACAGCGCGACACTGTGTTCTCGGGCGGTCAAGGGGCGGGCCATGGTGGTACTTTAACCCGATTGACGGCGCGCTGGGAGCTCTTCTCCTACAGGCAGCGGCTCAACCACCCGGTCCAACGGGGCGCTATGTCGGCAACGGGGCGTTGTGCGGTCAACGGTGCCTTATGTGGCCGACGCTCGGACTCCCCGCCGAATTCCCAGGTGAGAATCCGCCTGCGGATGCGGGTTGAGGGCCGTGGTTTCGCTAAAGTCGTTGAGCAGGGGGTAACGATGTCGATCGAGAAGACACCATCCGTTCCGCGCTTCGGTGCGGCAGGTGGAACCGGCGGGCCGGCCGAGCTCACGGCCGAAGACCAGGAGCGCGCTCGCGGGCTGAAGAAGATGCGCACACTCGCGCTCTCGTTGCTCATCCTGGCCACGCTCATCTTCCTGTCCACTCATCTCTTCACCGACAACACCGGTGTCTGGGGTTTCGTCTCCCGCGCCTCGGAAGCCGCGATGATCGGCGCGATCGCCGACTGGTTCGCCGTCACCGCGCTCTTCCGCCACCCCCTCGGCCTGCCGATCCCGCACACCGCGATCATCCCGCGCAAGAAGGACACCCTGGGCGCGAGCCTCTCGGCCTTCGTCGCCGCGAACTTCCTCCACGCCGAGGCGGTGTCGACGAAGATCCGATCCGCCGAGGTGTCTCACCGGGTCGGAGAATGGCTGGCCAAACCGGGCAACCGTGACATCGTCGTCGACCGTGCCGCAGGCGGGCTCGAGTACGTGCTCGCGCGCATCGACGATGACTCGATCGCGGCACTGACCAGGAACGTCATCATTCCCAGGCTCGTGGCGACTCGCAAGACACCGGTGCTGGCACAGCTGCTGCGCCAGATCGTGCTCGACGGAGCCCACCACAAACTCGTCGACCTCATCATCGCCGAGGCGTACACCTGGCTGCGCGACAATCCGCAGGTCATCGACGAGATCGTTCACAACCGGGCACCGTCCTGGGTACCCGATTTCGTCAACGAACAGCTGGCGAACCGGCTCCAGCGTGAGGTGCTCGGCTGGGTCGCCAACGTCCGCGACGACGAATACCACAAAGCCCGGCAGGCCCTCGACGCCTGGCTCGTCGACCTCTCCGACGACCTCGACTCCGAGACCTCGCTGTCACAGCGAGCCGAGGTCATCATCAACGACCTGCTCAGCCAGGACGGGGTCATCGAATCGGTGCTCGAGATCTGGACCTCGCTCAAGGCGCTGCTGCGCGAGGCGATCATCGACAGCGACGGTGAAGTGCGCGCCCGCATCTGGCAGCTCATCGGTGAATTCGCCGACCGGCTGCAGTCCGACTCGGACTTCTCCCGCCGCATCGACGATCGGATCGCGACCACGGCCGGCGACCTCGCCGAGAGTTTCGGCCCCGAAATCGCCAGCGTCATCTCCGACACCATCGAACGGTGGGACGCGAAGGAAGCCGCCGAACGCATCGAACTCTACGTCGGCCGCGACCTCCAGTACATCCGCATCAACGGCACCGTCATCGGCGCCCTCGTCGGACTCCTCATCCACACCGTCATCGTGCTGCTGCCGGGGTGATCTCGGAGCAGGGCGGGTTCTGACGGCGACTTGGACAGAGCTGTCCGATGAACTCAGGGATGCGCGGTTGCCGAGTGCGGCATTGCTGACTCGGTACGTGCTCGGCGTCAGGCGCCGTCGGACTGGTGGACGAGCTGGATGAGATTGCCGACCGTGTCGTCGAGGACGGCCGTGGTGATCGGACCCATCGTGGCGGGCTCCTGAGTGAACGTCACTCCGAGGCTCTTCAGGCGTTCGTACTCGGCCTGGACGTCGTCGACGGCGAACTGATTCATCGGGATCCCATCGGCCACGAGCGCCTCGGTGAAGGGCGCCACCGCGGGGTGCGAATTGGGTTCGAGGACGATCTCGACCCCATCCGGCTCCTCCGGTGAAACCACGGTCAGCCACCGGGGACCGCCCATGTCGATGTCGTGTTTGAGCACGAAGCCGAGCTTGTCGGTGTAGAAGTCCAAGGCCTTCTGCTGATCGGTGACGAAGATGGATGTCCAGTTGATCTTCATGATGATTCCTCTGTGGCGGTGGGTTCCCGGTTCGCGTTCTCGCGTCCGGTTGACGAAATCGCGTCCTGTGGCCAGCGATCGGCGATCGCCGTCAATGGGGTGGGATCGATCTGGTGGAACTTGAATCGACCCTCTTTCCTCGACCTGACCAATCCGGCCGATTCAAGGGTCTCGAGATGCTGTGACACCGCCTGCCTCGACAGGCCGAGGCCATGCTTGGTGGCCAGGCGGGCGCAGATCTCGAACAGCGTCTGTTCGTCTCGGACGCAGAGCTCATCGAGGATCGTGCGCCGCGTCGGATCGGCGATGGCGCGGTAGATGTCAACCACACCGAAAACAATAGGCAAGTCAGCACTTGCCTGTCAATGCGTTCGCTGCTGTCAGTATGCTCGCTGTCGAGGCTGTCGAGGCTGTCGAAGGTGCAGATCCGTATCGGTTTTCCGTTTCCGAAGGTCGGGTTTTCCCGCAGCGGTCGACAGGGTGACTTCATAGTGGCGAGGGCCGTCGGACGAGAGCATGGAGACATGACTTCTTCACAGACCCCTGCACAGCATCTTCCCTCCATCATCACTGCCGGCGGCGTCACCAAGCACTTCAATCAGACCTATGCACTCGCCGGCATCGACCTCACGATCGGACTCGGCGAGTCCCTGGCGATCATGGGGCCCTCCGGTTCGGGCAAGACCACCCTCCTCCACTGTCTGGCCGGCATCATCCATCCCGATGACGGTCGCATCCGCCTCTCGCCGACCGACCGCAGCGCGGCCGCGGACATCACCTCGCTCAAGGAGTCCGGGCGCACCGCCCTGCGCCGCGAAGTCTTCGGCTTCGTCTTCCAGCAGGGACTGCTCCTGCCCGAGCTCACCGCCCTGGACAATGTCGCGCTCGCCGCCATGCTCGCCGGAATGAATCGCTCGGACGCCACCAAGCACGCGCGGGCCTGGCTCGATCGCCTGGGCCTGGCCGAACACGTCACCAAACGCATCGGACAGCTCTCCGGCGGACAGGCCCAGCGAGTGGCGATCGCCCGCGCCCAGGTCACCCAGCCCGTCGTCACGTTCGCCGACGAACCGACCGGCGCCCTCGACTCGCGCACCTCCGCCGAGGTGCTCACCGAGCTGCTCGACTCCACGACGGGCCGGGGGTCCACCCTCGTCGTCGTCACCCACGATGAGAACGTCGCCGCCCGCTGCTCCCGCATCGTCAGGCTCGCCGACGGTCGCATCGTCGCCGACTCCGCGCTACAGGGCACCACCCACCAGGCCCCGGCCCACCAGCCCCGAGTCCAGAACCACGGATGAGGGCACCGATGAATCTCCTTCCCATCCTCCTGTCCCGACAGTCCCTGACCTCGACGACGGCGAAGCTCGTGGGCATCGCCTTCTTCTCCTGCTCGACGATCTTCCTCACCGTCGCCGCCGGTGCCTGGGCGTTCACCGACCGCCCCGAAGTCACCGGATACGCCGAGGTCGCCGGGCTCTACCAACTCCTCGCGGTCCTCGCCACTGTCTTCCTCGTCGTTCCCGCGACCAGCCTCGGAGTCGCCTCGGCGAAGCTCAGCGCTCGCCGCCAGGACGAACGTCTCTCGACGCTGTCCCTGCTCGGCGCGAAACGCAGCACGATCCGGCTCGTCGCCGTCGCCGAACCCTTCATCCCCGCCTCACTGGGCATCCTCGCCGGAATCGGCGGCTACCTGCTCGTCGCCTGGCCGCTGAGGTTCATCTCCTTCGTCGGCGAACCCCTGGGCTATCAGGGCCTGCTAATGCCGATCTGGCTGCTCGCTGCGGTCGTCGCGGGCCTTCTGATCGTCTGCCTGCTCGCTTCGCTCATCGGCCTGCGGAAGATCACGATCTCCCCGCTGGGCGTGCGCACCCGGTCCCTGGCACGGAGGTTCCCCCTGGCCCGCGTCATCGCGACCATCCTGCTCGTCCTCGTCGTGGCCATCGCCACCTACGTCTCGACTCAGATGCGGCTGTCGACGACGGCCACCATCATCTTCAGCATCGCAACGATCGGCATCGCCCTGCTGCTCATCAGCGTCATCGGTGTCCTGTGCATCCGCATCCACGCCGGCATCTCGGCGCGCATCGCCCGAGGTCCCGCCTCGGTGATGGCGGCCGGAATGATCGCCGACGCCCCCGGACAGTACTGGCGTCGGGTCGCCGGGCTGGCGATGATCACTTTCATCGCCGTCGTCGGCGGGGCGGGAACGGCGATGATGCGCGGCGGTCAGGAGGACTTCACCGCCGAGGACCGAGCCGTCATGGGCCCGTACCAATACCTCGGCGACGACATCTTCACCGGGCTCATCCTCACCCTGGTCATCGCCTTCGTCCTCGTCATCGTCTCCGCCACGATCAATCAGGCCGCAGACATCCTCGACCGTGCCACGACCTACCGCGAGCTCCACGCCGCCGGAATGACCCAGCAGATGATGCACCGGGTGACCGTGAACGCGGTGATGTCGCCGATCCTCCTCGTCACCGTCGTCTCCCTGTTCCTCGGTGGGATCCTCGCCTGGCTCATGGCGTCGGTGAGCGACCTCGGCGATCCATTCACCATCGGAGTCGTGACCGCCGTCCTCGTCGGCGGGGTGGCGATGGTGTGGTTGGGTCTGCAGTTCACACGCCCCCTCGTCCGCCGGGTCACCGAGGCGGAGCCCGAGAACCGGGCCCCCGCCGAGGCGGCCGCGCAGGCTTCCCCGACACTGACCCGGGCCTGAGAGGAGATCCCTTGTCCACTTCATTTCGCACCGTTTCCCTCGTGCTCGGGCGTCGGTCGCTGACCTCGCCGACTTCCGTGCTCGTGGCAGCAGCCTTCTTCGCCTGCGCCACACTGTTCCTCACGGTGGCGGCGGGTGCCTGGATGTTCTTCCAGATCCCACCGAACCCGGACCCCGCCGAAGCGGGATTCGACATCATGTACAAGACCCTGGCCGCGTTGGCCACGGCACTGCTGATCATCCCCGCAGCGACTTTGGCCTCGGCTTCGGCCACCCTGTCCGCCCGCCGACAGGACGAACGTCTGTCGACGATGTCGCTGCTCGGAGCCGAACGCAGACAGATCACGGCACTTGCCGTGGCCGAACCTCTCATTCCCGCCCTGGTCGGGATCGTTCTCGGCGTGGTCGGCTATGTGGGTCTGGCGCTGCCGGTCAGCTTCATCCACTTCATGGGCCGGCCCATCGGGTACGAGAACATGCTCATGCCGGCCTGGCTCGTCCTCATAGTGGTGGCCGGACTCGTCCTCGTCTGTGCAGGTTCGGCGCTCATCGGGCTGCGCAAGGTCGCGGTCTCCCCGCTGGGTGTGCGGACGAAGAGCCTGGACCGGAAGTTCCCCGTGGGCCGGGTCGTGGTCACGGTGCTGGCAATCTGTCTGCTGCCGGTCGTGTACGCACTGACCCAGAGCGGCGGCCTCGGCGTGGGAGTCATTCTGGCCGCAGTGGTCGGCTTCTTCGCGCTCGGTCTCATCGTCGTCGACCTCGTCGGCGGACTCCTCGTCCGCTGGTTCGCTCACCTCAGCGGCAATCGCGCGGCCACCCCCGAACGTCTCATCGCCGCCCGTCTCGTCTCCGACGAGCCGAAGAGGTTCTGGCGTCGGGTCTCGGGACTGGCGATGGCCGCCTTCACCGCGGCCGTGTGCGGGTCCGGCGTGGCCCTCATGCAGCTCGGACTCGACACCGCCGAGGACCCGCAGTCAGGGATGAGAGAGAGCGATATCCACCTCTTCCACGACCTCTTCACCGGAGTGCTGCTCGTCATGGGCATCGCGATCGTGCTCATCGCCGTCTCGGCGGTGATCAACCAGGTCGCCGACATCCACGACAGGGCCGACACCTTCTCCGACCTCTTCGCCGCAGGCGTCGACCCCCAGCTCATCCACCGCGCACTCGTGCGGGCCGTCATGGCACCGGCGATCTGGGTGTCGCTGCTGGCCGGAGGGCTCGGTCTGCTGCTCGTGCTGCCCTTGGCCGGGGCGGCGCTCGTGTTCAAACCGGTCACGTTCCTCACGATCCTGCTGACCGTCGTCGTCGGCATCGTCATCATCCGTGCCGGACTGCAGCTGACGAAGCCGATCCTGCACTCCGTGGCCACGGCCGGGCGGGCTCGGGACTGAGAAGTCCGCACCGTCACCGAGGCGGCTCGCCGGGTCACGGTGGGCTGCCTCGGTGACGGTGTCCGGAGGCGCCGGCGGATACGATCATGTCCGTGCCGGAACCTACCATGGTCGGTGTCCGGTCGCAGCGGTGGCCGGGTACAGTTGGAGCGCACCACATGGGGTGGGCGAAGACGAGGCTGTGAGGAAGAGGAACACGATTGAGCAACGACCAGGGCTATGACGGTCTGAGGACCCCGCCGCAGGACGTCGAGGCCGAGCAGAGTGTGCTCGGTGCGATGCTTCTGTCGAAGGACGCCATCGCCGACTGCGTCGAGACGATGAAGGGCGATGACTTCTACAAGCCCGCTCACGAAACCATCTACGAGGCGGTCCTCGACCTCTACTCCCGCGGCGAACCCGCGGACTCGGTGACTGTGGCGAACTACCTGACGAAGACCGGCGACCTCGCCCGCGTCGGCGGTGCCGCCTATCTGCACACTCTCATCTCCTCCGTTCCGACCGCGGCCAACGCCGGCTACTATGCCGCGATCGTCAGCGAACAGGCCGTGCTGCGCCGCCTCGTGGAGGCCGGCACCCGCATTGTGCAGATGGGCTATGACGCCGAAGGCGACACCGACGACGTCGTGAACTCCGCGCAGGCGGAGATCTACAAGGTCACCGAACGTCATACCACCGAGGACTACGTCATCCTCTCCGACATCCTCGGCGAGGTGGCTCAGGAGATCGAGCGCAACGGCAACACCGACGGGCAGACCGCGGGCGTGCCCACCGGCTTCGTCGAATTCGACAACCTCACCAACGGTCTGCACCCGGGCACGATGATCGTCATCGCCGCCCGCCCCGGCGTCGGCAAATCGACGTTGGCGCTCGACTTCATCCGCTCTTCCGCGATCCACAACGATCAGGCCGCTGTGTTCTTCTCACTCGAGATGGGCAAGAACGAACTCGTCATGCGTCTGCTCTCCGCGGAGTCGGAGATTCCGCTGCAGAACCTGCGTCGTGGCGAGCTCAGCCCACACGACTGGACGACCTTGGCCGCGACCGAAGCCCGCATCAACAGTGCCCCGCTGTTCGTCGACGATTCGCCGAACATGGCGCTGACCGAGATCCGCGCGAAATGTCGCCGCCTCAAACAGCAGCACGATCTCAAGATGGTCTGTGTCGACTACCTGCAGCTGATGTCCTCGGGCAAGCGCGTCGAATCCCGTCAGCAGGAGGTCTCGGAGTTCTCCCGGTCGCTGAAGCTGTTGGCCAAGGAGCTCGAGGTTCCTGTCATCGCGCTGTCTCAGCTCAACCGCGGCAGCGAACAGCGCACCGATAAGCGGCCGATGATCTCGGACCTGCGTGAGTCCGGTTCGATCGAGCAGGATGCGGACCTCGTGCTGCTCATCCACCGTGAGGACATGTACGACAAGGAACACGAACGTGCCGGTGAGGCCGACATCATCGTCGCCAAGCACCGTGCCGGTCCGACGATGGACATCCCTGTGGCGTTCCAGGGCGCGAAGTCCCGGTTCGTCAACATGCCGCAGTGATGAGCGGTGCCCGGATGGACAGCGCCGGAAGGAAAGGAATGGCGGCGTGAGGGACCGACGTCGGAATCGGGGCAGCCGGAACCCCCTGAGCATCGTCATCGTCGGCGCCGTCTTCCTCATCGGCACCGGAGTGGTCTTCGCGCTCGGCTACCTGATTCCGTCCGCGCAGCTGCTGACCATCGTCCTCGGGGTCCTCGTCTTCGTCGGAGTCACTTTGGCGATGCGCATGATCATGGGCAGCGCATGGGCGTATTGGTACACCGGTCCGGTCGTCGCAATCGCCCTCATCGGCACGGTGATGCTCGCCGAGGATGTGGCCCTGTCACAGTCGGGCGAAGTCACCGAGGTGGTCGTCGTCGACCACAAGGTCGAGGTGAAGACCCGGCACGACTCGAGTTCGTCCCGGTCTCGGAAGGCCTACACGCACACCTACACCCTCGAGCGCACCGACGGCAGTCCGGTCGCCGAGCCGCTCATCTACCGCGGCAAGGACGGCTTCGATGATTTCGACGAGGGCGATACGATCACGGTCCTCATCGACCCCGAGGGGACGGCACCGACCCAACCGGTCGACGACGTCGACTTGGGCAGCGATATCGGCGTCATCGTCACCGGACTAGTCGCCTCGGGGATCGTGTTCTTCATCTGCGGAATCGTCGTGCTGCTGAGATGGACGCGCTCGCCAGCGCCGCAGATCGTCCGCTGAGGACACGGCACGAGGTGATCGTCTGTGCCTACTATGGCAGGCATGGACACCACCCCCAATGACCTGCTCGTGCTGCTGGCCGTCTCCCGCACGGCGAAGTTCACGACAGCGGCACACCACTTGGGGCTGACCCATTCGACGGTCTCCCGACGCATCGCGGCGTTGGAGAAATCCCTCGGCGGCCGTGTCCTGGCCCGCGCTGACAGCGGGTGGGAGCTCACGGAGCTCGGAGAGCGGGCCGTGGTCGTCGCCGAGCAGATGGAGGCGGCAGTGCTCAGCCTCGGCGAACAGGGACAGGCGCCGGATCCGGTGGCAGGAGTGGTGCGGATGACCGCCACCGACGGCTTCAGTGCCTACGTGGCCTCTCCCGCGGTGGCCAGGCTCCGACGCCGACATCCGGGCCTGAGCGTCGAGATCGTCACCGTCACTCGCCAAGCCCTGCAGCAGAGGTCGGGGCTCGACATCGAAGTCGTCGTCGGCGAACCGCGCGTGCACCGGGCGGAGGCGGTGAAGCTCGGCGACTACGAACTCGGACTGTACGCCGCACGCGACTATCTGGCCGCCCACAGCACTCCCTCCTCGGTGGACGAACTGAGCGAACACCGACTCGTCTACTTCGTCGACTCCATGCTCCAGGTCGACGATCTGGACGCACCGACGCGGCTCTTCCCCTCAATGAAAGATGCCCTGACTTCGACAAACGTCTTCGTCCACGTCGAAGCCACCCGAGCGGGTGCCGGGGTCGGATTCCTGCCGTGCTTCATGGCTGATCGCCATGCGGACCTCGTGCGCCTCTTCCCCGACACGGTGGCCGAACGTCTGCCCTACTGGATGGTGCTGCGCCCCGACTCGCTGCGCAGACCCGCCATCGCCGCGGTCGTGCAGGCCCTGCGCGACCAGACCGTCGCTCACCAAGAGGCGCTCTTGGGTCGGGGCCGAAAGACCGGTGACACGAGGGAGTGAGTCCGGCTCGGGCAGGTGCTCACCGGAACGACCCCCTAGGCTGGGTGGGTGACCGAGGAAGGGAATTCGATGAGACGCACCATGCAGGTCAGCGGCAGCATTGTCATCCGTGCAGAGGCCGACGCCATCTGGGCGCAGGTGGCCGATCCGACGCAGATGCCCCGGTGGAGTCCGGAGAACACCGGTGCCAGCACCCGCGCGGATGCACGCCCGTTGTCGGTGGGCGAGGTCTTCGAAGGCACCAACCGGCGGGGCCGCGCGAGGTGGGTGACCGAGAGTGTTGTCATCGATTCCGTGCCGGGCCGGCGGTTCGCGTTCACGGTGCGCAAGATCGGTCCCCGTTCGCCGTCTCTCGAAGGCAGCAATGCCACGTGGTCCTATGACTTCGAGGACCTCGGCGGAGCGACGCGAGTCACCGAGACCTGGAACGATGATCGCACCGGCTGGCCGGATTGGGTGGCCGCGGTCTTCGATCGTGTGGTCACGCGCGGGCAGTCCTTCTCGGACTTCCAGCGCATCAACATCTACCGCACGCTCACCGCGATGAAGGACGAGTTCGAACAGGGAAGCTGATCGGTCCCGCGCAGCACCGAGGTCCTGCCCGCAGACGGCGACTGGGAATGGGTGGAACGCATCCTGCCGTCGTCGCCCGGCGAATCACTGGTTCTGCGGCGGGAGGGCGGAGACGAGCGGATGGTCCTTGTCGATCACGCCCATGCCGGCAGCCCCGCCCGGGGAGCCGATGTCGTCGAAGAACTCGACATTGGCCTTGTAGTAGCTCGACCACTCCTCGGGCACGTCATCTTCGTAGAAGATCGCCTCCACCGGGCAGACCGGCTCACAGGCTCCGCAGTCGATGCATTCGTCCGGATGGATATAGAGCATCCGTTCGCCTTCGTAGATGCAGTCCACCGGGCACTCATCCACACAGGCACGGTCCTTCACGTCCACACAGGGTTGAGCGATCACATATGTCATACTGGCCACGTTAGGCCCTGCGACTGAACTTCGGCTCAATGCGAAGCGTGCTCTGCCCAGGCGGAGTTGCTCTGGTTCTCGTCAGCGGTTCGTCGGTTCCAGCAGCTCCAGACCAGCCAGATCCCGGCGCAGGGACTGTGCGTCGGTGAAGACGAGACCGATGAATCCGAGCTTCCGTGCGGCTTCGATGTTCGACGGCAGGTCATCGACGAAGACGGTCCGGCTCGGGTCGAGGTCGAACCGCTCGGTGAGCACGTGGAAGATCGCCGGATCGGGTTTGATGAGCTTTTCGCGCCCGGAGACGACGACGTCTTCGAGCTCATTGATGGCCGGTGCCGCTGCAGGGGCATGGTGGAAGGTCTCGGCCGCCCAGTTCGAGAGGCCGAGCAGTCTGGTCCCTGAGTCCTTGAGCTCGGCGACGACCTCGGCCATGCCCTCGACCGGACCGGTCAGGGACTTCTCGAAGCGCTCGTAGTAGAGGGAGATGATCTCGCCGTGGCGAGGGTCCGTCGCAGCGGCCCGCGCGACGATCTCGGCGACCGGAACGCCGGCGTCGGAGGCGGAGTTGAGGGCGGAGAAATCCGCTTCGGCGGCGAAGTCGCGCCATTCTTCGGCGCTCATCCGGTCAGCGAGCGGACCCGACTGGTCCCATCCGATGAGGACGTTGCCGAGATCGAAGACCACGGTCGTCGGAATGGAGGAGTCGGGCTGAGACATGAGGGCACCACCTGTGTGATCGGATTCGCTGAGTCACAACCCACGCTACCGGGTGCGGTGAGTCTCGGTACCGAAGACGGCGGTGAGGCTGCTTCCGGAGGCCGGGGATGAACCGGCAGGAGGGGCCTCGGCGGGTGGCCGGGCGACTACATCAGTCATCGGCTGCGACCGTGCTCCCGGCTGCGCATGATCGCCAGAATCAGGGCGATGACGAGGAAGATCAGCGAGAGTCCCCAGAAGAGGACGGCGAAGTTTGTCAGCGGCGGAATATGCGCCGCGACGTGGCACGCGGTGACGAGGAGCAGCAGGGCGATGATCCAGCTCAGCCGACGTCCTCTTCTCATCATGCCTCCGCCCCCGTCGTGTGTCTGAGCACTCCTGTGATCGTTGCCACGACTGTAGAAGTCGCAACAGTTATATGTCAACGTTCCTTGGCCTATGGTGGGCGCTGGACCGACGGCGCAGCAGCTGAGAGCTCGGTTCCGCACGGACAGACCATGAATTGCACGGACCGGATATGAAGAGCGCGGACCGGGCATGAATAGAGCGAAGCACCGAGGCAGCTGACTGCTTCGGTGCTTCGCTGGTGGAAACCATCCGACCGCGACTGGTGACCGATGAGACGATCACGACGGTGCCGAAAGCGGAGGGTCTCCGATGAATCTCAGAAGTCTCGAGAGAGACCTGTGATGTCTCTGATGAGACTCACAGTGAGTCTCAGAGGCCGCGGACGCGAGTCGCCTGCAGGCCCTTGGAACCCATCTCAGAGTCGAACTCGACGTTCTGACCCTCGGTGAGCTCACGGTAGCCGGAGGCTTCGATCGCGGAGAAGTGGGTGAACACGTCAGCCGAACCGTCGTCAGGCTGGATGAATCCGAAACCCTTTTCCGCGTTGAACCATTTCACGGTACCTGTTGCCATAATCTTTGTATCCTTATTTTTAGCTGATGACCGCTGGTGCGGTCGTGATGGTCGGACCCGTGACCGGGTCCGGCTGTTCACACCTGCAGAGCCTGGAGCTGATCGACAGTGCCGAGCAGCCGTTGGTCTGATGGTGTGACTTCTCGTTGGACGAACCGAGTGTCGTACGCGGATCCAACGAAAAACTGTGGTGAAACCGAAGCTCCGGAATTCGTGCTGATGTGAAAAATCCTTGTCTCAGGCGAAGAAGCGGAAAGCTCGGTGACGATAACGCACTCGAAGGTGCTGGATTGAAGTCGAGGTACGACTGGACTGAAAAGTGAAGAGAAAGTATGAGAAGCGCGGATGGTAGACACGCGCTGATTCGGCGACTGCAGGGCGCGGAGCGAATCTACCTACGCTCGCAACGCCACACGTTCCGCACAGTGTCGTACAGGAACAAATCCATTCTAACAGAGTCTGGACGGCTTGAATGACGGATTGCACTGAGAACCTGTGTTTAGGATTGTATGCAATCTGAAACAGAGTGAAATGAAGGAGTGCAGGTTTGCCGGAGATCGGACCGCGGCGTCAGCGTCGTCTCGCCATGAAGTACCGACGCCGCCGCACCATCGTGGCCCTGATCGCGGTCATGGTCATCGCAGTTCCGGTGACGATCGTGGCGGTCGTTCACAACCTCAGTTCCAATATCAGCTCCTCGCCCCTGCGTGCCGGAGAGGAGAGTGCCGTGCCCGAGAAGCTCACGGACGAGACGAATGTGCTCATCCTCGGTTCGGACACGCGAGATCTCGACTCCGGGAACGCCGAGGACGACGGCAGCACCGGCGAGGGCATGGGTGTCGAGGACGGCGGGCACGGAGCCGCCTCTTCGGGATACGGCACGGCCGAAGGCGCTCGCAGCGATGCGATGATCCTCGCCCACATCTCGGCCGACACCTCCCGCATCGATGCTGTTCAGATCCCGCGAGACACGATCATGGACATCCCCGCCTGCACCGACACCGGCTTCGGAGCCTCGAGCGCCGTCCACGGAATGATCAATTCCGCCCTCAACTCCGGTCCCGCCTGCTCGGTCTCCGCTGCCGAAGCCCTGACCGGCGTGCGCATCGATCACTTCATCGAGGTGAATTTCGACGGTTTCGCGACGATCGTCGATGCCCTCGGCGGGATCACCGTCGATCTCGACGAACCGCTCAAGGACTCCAAGGCCCAGCTCGACCTGCCTGCCGGTCACCAGACCATCGACGGCAGCGATGCCCTCGCGCTGGCTCGCACCCGCCATGCCGTCGGCGACGGCAGCGACATCTCCCGCATGGGCAATCAGCAGATGGTAATGGAATCGATCATCGACCGGGCCAAGAGCGCGCAGGTCCTGTCACGTCCCGACCGCCTCTACAGCTTCCTCGACGCCGTCACCTCTTCGCTGAGCGTC
Organism: Brevibacterium sp. FAM 24630; assembly: GCF_049804075.1. NCBI lineage: Bacteria > Bacillati > Actinomycetota > Actinomycetes > Micrococcales > Brevibacteriaceae > Brevibacterium > Brevibacterium sp. FAM 24630. The sequence goes on along the minus strand of NZ_JBNBZD010000003.1, from coordinate 14,538 downwards.
GACGAAGAACTCGACTCGGTTTCGGCATTGGGTTCCTTGGCCTCGACGGTCTCCTCGGTGCCCGAGGACGCGATCACCTTCGCGATCATGCCCTGGACGAAGGCTCCTGAGGACCCCAACCGGGTCGTCATCGCCCCCGAGGCGGATGCTGTCTTCACCGCCATCGCCGAGGACGAACCGATTGTGGACCTCGCCCTGGACTGAGTTCGTGACAATACAGAGTGCGCGGAGCATGCCGTCCAGGAGAAATGCCAACCCCGTCCAGACATCATTCATCCTCGGCTCCTAGACTGACCCGCATGTCTACGATCGAAATCACTCAGGACAACTTCGAATCGACCATCAACGACAACGAGATCATCCTTCTCGACTTCTGGGCCGATTGGTGCGGCCCGTGCAAGCAGTTCGCTCCGGTCTTCGAACAGGCCGCAGAGGCCAACCCCGACATAGCCTTCGGCAAGATCGACACCGAAGCCCAGCAGCAGCTGGCCGGCCTCTTCGCGATCTCCTCGATCCCGACGCTCGTCGCCTTCCGCCAGGGAATCGTCGTCTTCGCTCAGCCGGGTGCGCTCGCCGCACCGCAGCTCGAGCAGGTCATCACCGCCGTCAAGGGCCTCGATATGGACGAAGTCCGCGCCGAACTGGCCAAGCAGGACGCTGCCGCCTCGACCGAGGCCGCGGACGACGGCCCCGATTCCATCCCCGCCGATCCGGGCGTCGACCAGTGACCGAATCCATCGCTGTCCCGGATTCCGTGGCGGCCTGGGAAGAGCGCTACTCCGAATCTGACGACCCCGTGTGGTCGGGCAGCCCGAATGAAGCCCTCGTGGCCCTCGTCGGTGACATGGCGCCCGGCCGCGCCCTCGACGTCGGCTGCGGAGAGGGTGCCGATGTCGTCTGGCTGGCCGAACACGGCTGGGACGCCACCGGAATCGATCTGTCGACCACGGCCATCGACCGTGCCCGCAGGGCCGCCGACGACCGCGGAGCGAAGGCCGACTTCGCCGTCGCCGACATCTCCACCTGGGCACCGGAGTCCGCATCATCGGAAGACGCCGATCGCCGAGGCGGCTTCGACCTCGTCACCGGATTCTTCCTCCACACCCGGTTGCCCGACACCCGGGAAGAGCTGCTCGCCCGGGTCGCCGAACATGTGGCACCGGGCGGTGCCCTGCTGCTCGTCTCCCATGCCACGATGCCGCCGTGGGCGGCCGAACACAATGAGAAGCTCGACCACGGGATGGACCACCACCACGAACCGGTGAGCCCGAACGGAGACTTCGCTCTGCTCATCGGTGCCAGCCCCGATCGCTGGGAGATCGAACTCGCCGAGACCCGGACCCGACAGGTGACCTCACCGGACGGCGAACCCGCCGAACTCGATGACGCCATCCTGCTCGCTCGCCGGGTCTGAGCCGGTCCCTTCCCGGGGCCTGAACCCAAGCTCTTTCCGCCTGAGCCGAACGGTCGTCACCGACCGCTCGACTCAGGCGGTCTCACCTTGCAGGACGCGGTGATTCCACTGCGGCTCGCCTGATGCATTTTCCGCATGTGAGGGTCTATGGTTGAGCCATGGCTCGGTTCAGCTTCCTCGAGTGGCCGGTACTCCGGCAATTCCGCACCTCGGACAAGACGGGACGCGGAGAATCTGTCGTGTCCCAGAAGACCCGAGACACCACCCCGCGCACGGCTACGGCCGATAAGGTCGTCCAGTCCGTGTGCCCCTACTGCGCCGTCGGCTGCGGACAGAAGATCTTCGTCAAGGATGACAAGGTCGTGCAGATCGAAGGCGACCCGGATTCGCCGATCTCGCGTGGACGTCTCTGTCCGAAGGGAGCCGCCAGCGAACAGCTGGTCAATGCCAACGGACGCGTCACCGAGGTCCTCTACCGCGCTCCGCGTGCCAAGGACTGGCAGAAGCTCGATCTGGATACGGCGCTCGACATGGTCGCCGACCGCTTCATCGAAGCCCGCCGCAACCATTGGGAGGACGTCGACGACAAGGGACACCCCCTGCGTCGCACGATGGGCATCGCCAGCCTCGGCGGGGCGACCATCGACAACGAGGAGAACTACCTCGCGAAGAAGCTCTACACGGCGGCGGGCGCGATACAGATCGAGAACCAGGCGCGCATTTGACACTCCGCCACGGTTCCCAGTCTGGGAACCTCGTTCGGGCGAGGCGGCGCCACACAACCCGTCCAGGATATGGCGAATGCGGACTGCATCATCATCCAGGGATCCAATATGGCCGAGTGCCACCCCGTGGGCTTCCAATGGGTGACCGAGGCCAAGGCCCGTGGTGCCCGCATCATCCACGTCGATCCTCGTTTCACCCGCACCACTGCGATCGCGGATAAGCACGTCCCGATCCGGGCGGGCTCGGACATCGTGTTCCTCGGTGCGCTCATCAACCGTGTGCTCAGCGACGGTGCGTACTTCGATGAGTACGTCCGCGCGTACACCAACGCGACGAATCTCATCAGCGAGAACTATCAGGACACAGAAGACCTGGACGGACTCTTCTCCGGGTTCGACCCCGAGACGAACTCCTACGACAATTCGACCTGGTCGTACCAGACCGATGAGTCGGGGGCGCCCATCACCGATGAGACCCTGAGCGACCCGCGCACGGTCTTCCAGATCCTCAAACGCCACTACTCGCGCTACACGCCTGAGATGGTGGCCGAGAACTGCGGCATCAAACCGGAAGACTTCGAATACCTCGTCGAGTCGGTGACCCGGAATTCGGGGCGCGAACGCACCACGTGCTTCGCCTACGCCGTGGGCTGGACCCAGCATTCGCTGGGCGCCCAGTTCATCCGCACCGCCTCGATCCTCCAGCTGCTGCTGGGCAACATGGGTCGTCCCGGCGGCGGCATCATGGCCCTGCGCGGACACGCCACGATCCAGGGTTCGACCGATATACCGACCCTGTTCAACCTGCTGCCCGGCTACCTGCCGATGCCCAGCGCCGGAGTCCATGAGACCTTCGACGACTACGTCAAGGCGGTGGGCACTCCGGAGACCCACAAGGGCTTCTGGGCGAACGGACGCAGCTATGCCACCAACCTGCTCAAAGCGTGGTGGGGCGATGCCGCCACGCCGGAGAACGACTTCGCCTACGACTACCTGCCGAAGATCAACGGTGCCCACGGCACGTATCAGACGCAGGTCCGCATGCTCAACGACGGTGTCGACGGGTACTTCCTGCTCGGCCAGAACCCGGCCGTCGGCTCGGCCAACGGGCGGATGCAGCGCATGGCGATGAGCCACCTCAAGTGGATAGTCGTCCGCGACTTCCGTCTCATCGAATCCGCCACCTGGTGGAAGGACGGCCCCGAGATCGCCAGCGGTGAGCTCAAGACCGAGGACATCGAAACCGAGATGTTCTTCATGCCCGCGGCCAACCACACGGAGAAAGCCGGCACCTTCACCCAGACGCAGCGTCTCGTGCAGTGGCGGCACAAGGCCGTCAACCCACCCGGCGATGCGCAGAGCGAACTCGACTTCTTCTTCGAACTCGGCAAACGGGTGCGCGAGAAGCTGGGGGACTCCGACGATCCTCGTGATCGTCCGCTCCTCGACATGACCTGGGACTACCCGGTCGATGAGGAGGGTGAGGTCGACGCCGAATCCGTGCTGGCCGAGATCAACGGCTACTACGTCGGCGGTGACAAGGACGGACAGCCGCTCGATAACTTCAATCAGATGACCGACGACGGCACCACCGCAGGCGGCTGCTGGATCTACGCGGGAATCTATTCAGGCGGCGAGAACATGGCCGCCCGACGCAAGCCCCGAGCCGAGCAGGACGAGACCGCCGCCGAATGGGCCTGGGCCTGGCCGGCGAACCGACGGATCCTCTACAACCGCGCCTCTGCAGCACCCGACGGCACACCCTGGTCGGAGCGGAAGAAGTTCGTGTGGTGGGACGAAGAGACCGGAAAGTGGACGGGCAAGGACGTCCCCGACTTCCCGATCGACCGGGCACCCTCGGCCCGCTCGGATCAGCCCTACGGCGGACCCGCCAACCTCGACGGGGACGATCCGTTCGTCATGCAGGCCGACGGCAAGGGCTGGCTGTTCGCGCCCAGCGGCATGGTCGACGGGCCGATGCCCACGCACTACGAGCCGCAGGAATCCTCGGTGGCCAACCCGCTCTACGAGCAACAGTCGAGCCCGACACGACTGGTGATGCGCAGGGAGGACAACCTCTCGGCCCCGGCCGCAGGCAATCCCGGTTCCGAGGTCTACCCGTACGTGTTCACGACCTACCGCCTGACCGAGCACCACACCGCAGGAGGAATGTCGCGGTGGCTGCCCTACCTCTCGGAGCTGCAGCCGGAGATGTTCTGTGAGATCTCCCCGGAGCTCGCCGCCGAGGTGGGACTCGAGCCCTACGGATGGGCGACGCTGGTCTCCCCGCGCGCCGCCATCGAGGCCCGCGTGCTCGTGACCCGGAGGATGACGCCGTTGACGGTCGGCGGGAAGACCATCCACCAGATCGGCCTGCCCTACCACTGGGGCGTCGGCGGAGACGCCACGGTCGAAGGTGACTCCGCGAATGATCTGCTGGGCGTGACGATGGACCCCAATGTGTTCATCCAGAACAGCAAGTACGTGGCCGGCACGATCATTCCGGGACGCCGTCCACGGGGTCCGGAGCTCGTCGATTTCGTCGAGAAGTATCAGCGTGAGGCGGGTCTGAGCCCGGAATCGGGCAATCAGCTGGTCACGGTCTCCGATGACGTCGTCGCCGAGTCCCTGGCCGCGGACTCTGCGGCCAGCAAGGGCGGGCATCCGCATCGCGGTGGGGACTCCGCCGTGGGTGTCACCCCTGGGCGCACCCTCGGAGACGAAGCCGTCGACAGTGCCGATGATCGCACGGGCCGGGCCGATCTTGGACCCACCGACAGCGTGGACCAGAACCCGACCGAGACCGTGGACGCGAACCGCGCGGACGATGGGGACCCGACCGATGGCGACCCCGACCGCGGTTACATCGGCAAGGATGCCGACAAGGCTCAGCAGGGCAACCTCGGCGAGGGTGCCCAGACGGATACGGTGGACACCACAGGAAACGAGGAGGAGGACTGATGTCGACATCGACCGTCGAGAACGATGCCGTTGCGGATGGGCACTGGCACGGTTCCGCGCACGAGCGCAAAGGGTTCTTCACCGATACGTCGATCTGCATCGGCTGCAAGGCCTGTGAGGTCGCCTGCAAGGAGTGGAACAACAATCCGCAGGACGGGACCTACGAACTCCTCGAATCCTCGTATGACAACACGGGCAGCCTCGGGGCGAACACCTGGCGACACGTCGCCTTCATCGAACAGGACTCCGAGCGGATCGAAGCCGCCCGCGAGTCGGGGCGGAAACTCGTCAACCTCGGCATGCCGACGATCCGTCCGCGCACGGATGAGTCGGCAGGTGCCCAGCCACTCGGCGGTGCCCTCGGTGCGGCAGCGGATGGGTCTGCCGGAAGCGGAGGACTGCCCTCGACCCCACCGATGGGCATCGATCTGCTGGCACCCGGCGCCCTGGAACCGAGCGATCCCGAGGACATCGCCAACCTCGATACGACGCCCCCGGACACGGCGGACTTCCGCTGGCTGATGTCCTCGGACGTGTGCAAGCACTGCACCCACGCCGGCTGCCTGGACGTGTGCCCCACGGGAGCGCTCTTCCGCACGGAATTCGACACCGTCGTCGTGCAGAACGACGTCTGCAACGGCTGCGGAACGTGCGTGGCCGGCTGTCCCTTCGGCGTCATCGAGCGCCGCGATGACGGCACGATCAACACACCCACCGACCGTGATCGCAGCGCCTCGGACATGGACGTGCCGGACAAGAACACGGCCAACAAGTGCACCCTGTGCTATGACCGCCTCGTCGATGGGCAGGAACCGGCGTGCGCGCAGACCTGCCCCACGGAATCGATCAAATTCGGCGACCATGACGACATGGTCGACAAGGCTCACGCCCGCGTGGCCGATCTCCATGCGAAGGGTCTGACCGAGGCTCGCCTCTACGGCGCGAACCCGAACGACGGGGTCGGTGGCACCGGATCGGTCTTCCTCATCCTCGACGAGCCCGAGGTCTACGGGCTGCCGCCGGATCCGCGTGTGCCGACGAAGGACCTGCCGAAGATGTACGCCAATGCCGGCATCGCGGCGCTCGGCATGGTCGCCGCCGTCGGACTCGCCTTCCTCGGGAGCCGCCGTTGAGCACGTCCGAATATGACTCCTACCGTCCACCCGAGCCGGAAGGCGGACGCAAGAAGCGCCGCCGAGGCGGTCGGCCCGGTGGCGGTCGTGGTGGACCGGGTGCCGGTGGTCGGCGAGGCGGTGGCTGGAAGAACCGCGGGGCCGACGGCAACCGTGAGATGCCGATGGTCGAGGACGTCGAATTCACCTCCTACTACGGTCGACCCATCGTCAAGGCTCCGCCCTGGGGCGATGAGATCGGGCTCTACCTGTTCCTCGGCGGTCTGGCCGGTGGCTCGGCCCTCTTGGGTCTGGGCGCACAGTTCAGCGACCGTCCCGGTCTGCGCATCGCTTCACGGATGACAGCGATCACCGCAACAGGAATCGGGGGAGCGGCGCTCGTGGCCGACCTCGGCCGGCCCGAACGGTTCCTCAACATGATGCGCGTGTTCAAGGTCAGCTCCCCGATGAGCCTGGGCACCTGGATCCTCTCCGGCTTCGGCGTCGGTTCGGGCGTGCTGACCGCCATCGAAGTCGATCGCCTGACCGGTGAGAAGCTGCTGCCGCTCGGCCCCCTGCGCCGCGTGCTCCACGCCCTCGAAACGCCTGCCGCCATCGAGTCAGCGCTCTTCGCCACACCTCTGGCCGCCTACACGGGCGCGCTGCTCGGCGATACCGCGGTTCCCACGTGGAACGCTGCCGGTCGCAACGGACTCTCATATGTGTTCGTGGCCTCGGCATCGATGGCCGCCGGGGGAGCGGGAATGGCGCTGGCTCCGATCCGCGAGACCGGTCCGGCTCGTCTTCTGGCGCTGACCGGTGCCGCCGGTGAGATGGTGGCGATGGATCAGATGAAGAAGGGCATGCACCCCGCCGAGGTCGATCCGATGGAAGACGGCGAACCCGGCCACAAACTCCACCGGGCCGAGAAGCTGCTCCTTGCCGGTGCCGCCGGTGCCGCCGCCGTCGAGGTGGCGGCACGAGTGTTCGCGAAGAAGCTGGCCGGTAAGACTGACGCATCGAGTGGTGCCTTCGGTGCCGGGGGCAAGCGGAGCTGGAAGACGAGGACGGCGCTGCGTGCGCTCTCGGTCGTCTCCGGTGCGGCACTCGCCGCCGCCTCGGCGTACACCCGCTTCGGGGTGCTCGAGGCCGGCATCGAATCGACGAAGGATCCGCGTCACGTCGTCGAACCCCAGCGCGCTCGCCTCGAGGAGCGTCGGGCCCGCGGCATCACCGACGACTCGATCACGACCGGCTGGTAGGGGCGCTGGCTGGCAGACGACGCTGAGGCCGATGCCGCCGGACCCCTCACCCGCAGCGACATAACCTCCCGGTGCACCGCTGCGCTATGCCGCTATCGGTGTGTTGTGCCGCTATCGGTTCGCTGTGCGGTCAGAGATGTGTTTTGTCGCTGACGGTGTGAGATGCTCCGGGTGTTGTGCGGGCAACAGCGTGGGATGCTCTGCACGGCCAGCAAGACGGGTTGCAAAACACAGCATGTGCAGTAGCGTAGGAAGTCTATGAAGAAGCTGCTCCAGGATCGTCAGAGCGTCAGACTCGGTGTGTTCATGGCGCTGCTCTTCCCGTTCATCTATTTCGGCATGAGCCTTTTGGGCTTGGGCAATGACGCCTTCTCCTGGTGGGAGGCACTGCTTGTCGGCCTCGGGAACGGTGTCCTCTTCTGGTTCTTCTTGTCCAGCTTCCGACAGTTCCGCGACGAGGACGTCACTCCGAACCGAAGGTGAATCTCACCGCACGTGCACGCCCGAGCCGATGGTGATCTCGCCGATGATCGGGTGGCCGGGCAGTTCACCGACGACGAGCAGTCCGCCTGAAGTCTGCGCATCGGCGAGGAGGAACAGCTCGTCCTCGGTCACCGAGTCGTCGGCGGTGAGGTTCGGGCGCACCCAATCGAGATTGCGCCTGGTTCCGCCCGAGACATAACCATCGGCGATCGACTCATCCACTCGGTCGAGGCGGGGCACCGCGGCCGCGTCGATGACGGCGCCGACCCCAGAGGCCCGAGCCATCTTGAACAGGTGTCCGAGCAGCCCGAATCCGGTGACATCCGTGGCCGCTCGCACCCCGGCCGCGACGGCCGCCCGGGCAGCATCGGCATTGAGCGAGGTCATCGTGGCGATGGCTTCGTCGAAGTTCTCACCGGTGACTTTGTGCCGGTTGTTGAGGATGCCCACCCCGATCGGTTTGGTCAGTGTCAGGGGAAGCCCCACCTCGGCGGCATCATTGCGCATGAGCTCATCGGGGTGGGCCACCCCGGTCACGGCCATTCCGTACTTCGGCTCGGGATCGTCGATCGAATGCCCGCCGGCGACGGGGCAGTTCGCCTGCGCCGCGACGTCGAGCCCACCGCGCAGGACTTCGGTGAGCAACTCCATCGGCAGCTTCTCACGCGGCCATCCCACGAGATTGATCGCCGTGACCGGCGTCCCGCCCATTGCATAGATGTCCGACAGTGCGTTCGCCGCAGCGATCCGACCCCAGTCGTAGGCGTCGTCGATGACCGGTGTGAAGAAGTCCGCTGTCGAAAGCACCGCGAGATCCTCGCGGATCCGCACCGCCGAGGCATCGTCACCGTCGTCGAGACCGACGAGAACATCCGGACCCGGCTGCCCGACCAACCCGCGCACCGCGTCCTCGAGCTCGCCCGGAGGAATCTTGCAGGCGCACCCTCCACCATGGGCGAATGAAGTCAGACGATCATGAATCGCAGTCATACCCGGAGACTAACACTGGTGGGGATCGGCGTGGCCGGCCGCCGACACACGGTCACCGGTGTGGAGTGCCACCGGATCGGGGCTGAGGCTCGATCGTGAATCGGGCCGGGTCCCCTCGGCGACCGTTCGCGATAGGATTGCCGGTGGAGGCGTCCGTGTCCTGGTGGGCGCCCTGGTCTTCAAAACCAGTGAGACCGAGCATCTCGGTCTGGCGGGTTCGATTCCCGTCCGCCTCCGCCACAGTCCACCCGTTTCGCCGGCGGACGCGAAGGCAGGCGAGAGCAGCGCGCCACCGGTTCGCGCCCGTGCGTCGGCACACCCGAGGAGGCCCCATGGTCGAGTCCGACCCGCGTCGCAGCATACCGCGCACGGACCTCCTCCTCGCCTCACCGGACATCATCGCCGCAGGTGAACACCTCAATCAGGCGACGGTCAAGGCGATCATCACCGAAGTCCAGAACGCCGCCCGCAATGGTGAGATCCCCGTCGCCGAGGTGACCCCCACCCTCGTCTCCACGCTTCGTTCCCGTACGGCTTCCTCCCTGACCCCGGTGCTCAACGCCACCGGCATCCTCGTTCACACGAACCTCGGCCGCGCACCACTGTCACCTGCGGCAACGCAGGCCGTCACCGAAGCAGCCGGATACGTCGACGTCGAAATGAACCTGGCCGGCGGCAAACGCAGCAAACGCGGAACCGGGGCGAAGACCGCACTGCTGCGAGCCTGCCCCGCAGCTGGGGACGCCCTCGTCGTCAACAACGGTGCCGCCGCTCTGCTGCTTGCGGTCACGGCACTGCGAGGCCGCGGCGCTGCATCCGGGACTGTCGGGTCGACTGCCACCGCCGGTTCAGCTGCCGGCAGTCCCGACGAGATCGTCATCAGCCGCGGTGAGCTCATCGAAATCGGTGCCGGCTTCCGTCTCACCGACCTCATGACCACCACCGGCGCCCGCCTGCGTGAAGTCGGCACGACGAACCGAACACACCTCTCCGACTACGCCGAGGCGATCGACGCGACCACATCGAGTCTGCTCAAAGTGCATACGAGCAACTTTCGCGTCGAAGGGTTCACCGCCTCCGTCGACGTCGCAGAACTGCGCACTCTCGCCGACGAACACGATCTGCCGCTCATCGTCGATCTCGGCTCGGGCCTCTTCACCCCCGATCCCTCACTCCCGGCAGAACCGGACATTGACACCGCTCTGCGTGCCGGTGCCGACCTCGTCATCGTCTCCGGCGACAAACTCCTCGGAGGACCTCAGGCCGGACTCATCCTCGGCCGCACCGAAGCGGTGCAGGCGGTGGCGAAGCACCCCCTGGCCCGAGCGCTGCGGACCGACAAACTCACCCTCGCCGCGCTCGAAGCAACGATCACGCACACCGCAAACCCCGTCCACGATGCCCTCCACATCGACCCGGATCACCTGCGCAGACGCACCGATTCCCTCGCCGAGGCGGTCGGAGCGAAGGTCGTGGCCCACGACGGACGCGTCGGCGGCGGGGGAGCCCCCGGCGTACCGCTGCCTGGTTGGGCAGTGGAACTTCCCGAAGCCTGCGCCGCCGCACTGCGGACCGGAGACCCCGCGATCGTCGCTCGCACCCACCAGGGGCGCTGCCTCGTCGACCTGCGATGTGTGCCCGAGGCAGACGATGACCGCATCGCCGCCGCAGTCCGGCGGGTGCTGACCGCGGACCACCTCGGCGAAGAATCTCACGACAACGATGCCTGATCAGAATCCGCACCCCGACACCTTCGTCATCGCCACCGCCGGGCACGTCGACCACGGCAAGTCCACCCTGGTCAATGCCCTCACGGGAATGGAACCCGACCGGTGGGCCGAGGAGCGCAAACGCGGCCTGACGATCGACCTCGGCTTCGCGTGGACGACTCTGCCCTCGGGTCGGGAACTCGCGTTCGTCGACGTCCCCGGGCATGAGAAGTTCCTCGCGAACATGCTCGCCGGCCTCGGACCGGCACCCATCGCCTGCTTCGTCATCGCCGCCGACAAGGGCTGGCAGGCCCAGTCGAGCGACCACCGCGACGCGATCGCCGCGCTCGGGATCACCCGCGGCCTCGTCGTCATCACCCGCGCCGACCTCGCCCCCGACACCATCGAGACCACGAAATCGCAGGTCGGCGCCCAGCTGCGCGGCACTCCACTCGAGCACGCTACCATCGTCACGGTCTCCGCCACGACCGGGGACGGTCTGCCCGAGCTCATCTCCGTCCTCGACGAGGTCACGGCCGCGGCCGAGCCCGCGGACACCTCGGCGCGGGTGCGGCTGTGGGTCGACCGCGCGTTCACGATCAAGGGCGCGGGCACCGTCGTCACCGGCACGCTCACGGCCGGGACGCTGCGCACGGGCGACACCGTCGATCTGGTCGGTGAGACGATCGGCCGGACCGTGACCGTGCGCGGACTGCAGTCGAAGAACTCCACCACCACCGAGGCGGTCCCGCAGGCCCGCGTCGCCGTGAACCTGCGCGACACCCCCGCCGAGGATCTCCACCGCGGCGACGCCCTGCTCACCCCCGATGCGTGGCCGGTCGTCGACGTCATCGACGTCCGCCGCACCATGGGCGAGGCCCTCGACGCGGGCGTCCGCGAACTCATGGCCCACATCGGCACGGCCGCCGTTCGCGCCCGACTGCGAGGATTCGGCGCCGACCACGCCCGGCTCACGCTGGAACGGCCTCTGCCGCTGCGGCTCGGTGACCGGATCGTGCTGCGCGCGCCGGGCAGCCGCAACGTCTTCGCCGGCCTCGTCGTCCTCGACGTCGACCCGCCCGAACTCTCACGCCGGGGCGCCGGTGCCCGCCGCGGACGTCAGTTGGCCGAGCGTCCGGTCGAGGGGGACATCCTCGCCGAGGTGGCCCGCCGCGGTGCCGTCGAACGCACCGTCCTCGTCCGATTCGGTCTGGAAGTGTCGAGTTCTTCCCGGCCCGAGGAGGTCGAAGCCGTGGGCGGATGGCTCGTCCACACTCCCGCGCTCGCCGCCTGGGTCGAAACCGCGAGGACCCTGGTCGGCCGCGAACTCACAGCCCGACCGATGGCCGCTGGAGTCCCCGTCAAAGCCGTTGCCGAAGCACTGCGGCGAGGCGTCGAGACAGCCGACAGCGCTCGCAGCGCCGCAGCGAAGACACCGACGAAAGCACGCCTGCCCCTGCCCGAAGGCGCGGCCGCGGCGACTCGCACCCTGCTCGGCGAGATCATCTCCCGCGCCGGCCTCGAAACCGTTGACGGCATGGTCCGGCCGCCCGGCCACGCGGCGGATCTCGGACCCGCCGAAGCCGGACTCGTCGAACTCGAACGACGTCTCGCCGCCGATCCGTTCTCCGCCCCGGAAGCCGATGACCTCCGCGAACTCGGTCTGGGAGCGCGGGAGCTCGCGGTCGCCGAGAAGGCCGGACGGGTGCTGCGCCTCGGCGACGGAATCGTCGTCTCCCCACGCACCCCCGCCCAGGCGATGCGTGAACTCGCCGGTCTTGAGCAGCCGTTCACAACGAGTCAGGCCAGACAGGCGCTGGGCACGACGCGGAGGACGGTCATTCCGCTGCTCGAACACCTCGACTCGCGCGGGTGGGCGCGTCGTCTCGACACCACTCACCGCGAGGTCGTGCGCTGAACCCGTGACCCATGCGGTGATGGGCCGCCTCGGTGAAAGTCTGCGATCTGTACTACGATCATTTCGGAATGATCGTTCGCGTCCCTTCGGGCGCTTCTGTCGATGGTATGGGTGATAACAGACCGCGGTGATGGAGCCGCGGTGCCGCTTGATCTTGCCTTGACCCCACCATGCCACCATTCGAAACCACCACAGGAGCAACCATGTCGAACTATCGCGTCCAGAATCCCGCCACCGGTCAGACCGTCGAAACCTTCGCCGAGGCGACCGACACCGACATCGACAACACCGTCGCTGCCGCCCACGCCACCTACCTGACCTGGAAGGACACCGACATCCAGGAGAGGGCGGGAATCGTCCGCCGCGCGGCCGAGATCTTCCACGAACGCAAAGACGAACTTGCGCGCACGATCTCGACGGAGATGGGCAAGTCCTATGAGGAGTCCGTCGACGAGGTCGAGTTCGCCGCCGACATCATCGAGTACTACGGCGTCCACGGCCCCAGCCTGGCCACGGACTACCAGATCCCGAGCACGATCCCCGGAACCGCCCGCATCGAGGCCCTGCCCATCGGCGCGCTGCTCGGCGTCATGCCCTGGAACTTCCCGTACTACCAGGTGGCCCGCTTCGCGGCCCCGAACCTCGTGCTCGGCAACACGATCATGCTCAAGCATGCCGATATCTGCGGCCGTTCGGCTCTGCTCATCGAGGAGATCTTCCTCGCGGCGGGTGTGCCCGAAGGCGGCTACTCGCACCTGTTCGCCAACCACGACCAGATCGCTTCGATCATCGCCGACCCCCGCGTCCAGGGCGTGTCCCTGACCGGTTCCGAGCGGGCCGGTGCGATCATCGGCGCGCAGGCGGGGCAGAACCTCAAGAAGGCCGTGCTCGAACTCGGCGGAATCGACCCCATGGTCGTCCTCGACGCTTCGGATGTCGCCGCGGTGGCCCGTGAAGCCTGGGAATTCCGCACCTACAACGCCGGACAGGTGTGCAACTCGAACAAACGGCTCATCGTCATGGACGACATCTACGAGGAATTCGTCGACGAACTCGTCAAGCTCGGCACCGGTCTCAAGCCCGGAGACCCGGCGAAGCTCGGTGACGACGAGTACGTGCCGCTGTCATCGCGGACGGCAGCCGAGACGGTCGACGCCCAGGTGAAGAAGGCCGTGTCCGAGGGCGCCCGGGTCCTCGTCGGCGGGGAGCTGGGCGAAGGACCGGCCGCCTACTATTCGCCGACGGTGCTCGTCGACGTGCCCCGGGACTCCGAATCCTATGGCGAGGAGATATTCGGACCGGTGGCCACCGTGTACAAGGTCTCCAGCGACGAGGAGGCCCTCGAGCTGGCCAATGACTGCGCACTCGGGCTCGGCGGATCGGTCTTCTCCACCGACGAGGCGCGCGCCGATCGGGTCGCTGCAGGTCTCGAGGTCGGCATGACGCATGTCAACACCATCGCCGCCGAGGCCGCCGAGATCCCCTTCGGCGGGGTCAAGCGCTCCGGTTTCGGCCGCGAGATGGGCCCGATCGGCATGGGCGAATTCGTCAACAAGCGCCTCCACTTCGTCGCGAAGTAGGCCGCCGCCGATTCTCCGCGGTCTCCTAACTGTGGTCACCTATGCCCTAGGTGCCTACAGTTAGGAGACCGCCATGCTTGTCATCACCCCTCGGTAGAATGATGGGCGTGACGGCGACGGGGGCGGGTGACGGCCATCAATTCGATATCATTCGGTGAGCTTCTGCGAGAGTGGCGAACCAGACGGCAGCTCAGCCAACTCCAGCTGGCCACGCGCGCCAGTGTGTCAACGCGCCACCTCAGGTACCTCGAGACGGGTGTGTTTTGTCAACTTTTTTCCGGCCAAAAGAGCGCCGAAAATCCAGCCAGGCGAGCATGGTTTCCAGCCGTGTGAGCTCCGCGTCCGATACGGGGAACGTGCCTACCCGTGCAGGGCTGCGGATGG